>JADLCV010000014.1 GCA_020846995.1 Paracoccaceae bacterium | reverse complement strand
GGGTGGGATGATGCGGAAGGCAGGGGTCACGGCGCTGCTGATCGCGGCCGCTGCGGTCGGAATCACAACCGGCGGGGCCATCCTGGCCCAGGGCGTCACCCCCGGGGCGGTCTGCGATGCCGCAGCGGAAGCGGCGGCGAAGGAGATCCTCGGTGGGCTTGGTGTCCCCGTCGATGCCGCCGAGGTCGGCTTCGCGGCGGTGGCCGAGTATCTCAGGAATCCCGACGACACCAGGCTCCAGGCGGCAATGGATGCCCTCGGGCAGGGGTCAGCCGGCCTCATCTTCCCGTCCTACGGGATCGCCGTCAAGGGTGGCAGGATCGCCGTCGGCGGCGTCGAATACACCATCGAGGAAGCGAGGTCGCAGCAGATCTACGCCTTCCTGTGCGGCGGCGCGAGCGCCGGCGAGCACCTGCCGGCCCACGGCTTCTTCGACATCGGCGCCACCCAGGCCCTCGCCCCCGGCATCAGTTGCTCCAACTTCGCCGACAAGGTCACCACCCTCGAGCAGTTCGGCCGTCTGGAGACGTTGTTCAAGGGCTTCTACACGCGCAGCGTGCTCGAACTCGGCGGCCGGCAGAACGAGGCGAACTACCGCCAGATCCTCCACGAGCAGTGGCAGATCATCGAGCGGACCTGGAAGGCCCGCACCGGCATCCGGCTCCTCGACCGGCTCAGGGCCGATCTGATCGCTGCCGCCCGGTCCGTGAAGGTCCAGCCGGCCTGCACCGCCCCTGCCGAAGAAGGCGGCAGGCGTTTCGAGCTTGTCGGCATGGAGGACGAGATCGCGCCGACCGTGCCGGAATGGAGGAAGGAGATCGGACCCGGCCGGATGACCGTCCACATCCTGCCGAACCTCGGCCACGAGGAGTGCACCTGGACCGCTCCGCCCCGGCGCATCGACCTGCAAGGCTTCGAGATGACCCTCGGCGTTGCCGTGACCGCCGATCCCAACAGCAACATCTCGGGCCAGATCGCCCTACGGTCGGGTCTTCGCGTCGCCTCCCAGGGAACGCCGACCGACGTCCTGGTCTACGCCGAGCGCGGTGCGACGGCCCGCCAGTCCGTGACCGTCAAGCTCGAGCCGATGACCTTCGATTCCCTGACCTTGGGTAGCCCGCTTTATCTGAGCGTCGGCTGTCTCAACGTCGGCACCGTGCATTACACCTACGAGTTCCGCGAGTAGTAGCCGCAGGCGTCCGGTGCGCCTGCGGCCGTGCCGCCCCGCGGCCGCGGGTGACGTGCGGGCCGTTCGTGCCGCGCGATGGACGGAGAAGGGCGGATCGGCCGCGCCGCCGCGAGGGCCCCCAGCCATGCCGGCGCGCCGGTCGCGCCCCCTCTCGCTCCCCGGCGCGCCAGAGACGCGCGCCAGGGGCGGGTGGAAGGGGCGCATCCGGCCGGACGAGCCGTCAGGCGCCATCACCATCTCCCGGACGTTCGCGGCGGTGGTAGCGGAGGAGGGATTTGAACCCCCGACACACGGATTATGATTCCGCTGCTCTGACCAGCTGAGCTACTCCGCCGCCGCGGCAGGCTTTACGAGGGCCGCCGCGCCCCGTCAAGGTCGCCGCCCGGCCGCTTGCCGGCGGGCGTGCCGGCCGCCGGTGGCCGCAGGGCGGGCCCCCGGATTCCGCTCCGGGGCGGGGGCCGGGGTTGACGCAGGCGTGAGGCCGGGCAGCCGCCGGGGCCACTGGCGCGGGCCGGCGAAGCGGCTAGAGTGGCGGCCATGCTCGTCGAGTTTGGCCACTTCGCCCTCGTCCTCGCCCTTGCGGTCGCGATCCTCCAGGGGGTGGTGCCGTTCGTCGGCGCGGCCCGCGGCCGGGCGGGCTGGATGGCCCTGGCCGCTCCGGCGGCGACCGCCCTCTTCCTTCTCGTCGCCTTCGCCTTCGCCGCCCTCGTCCACGCCTTCGTCGCCTCGGACTTCTCGCTCGCCGTCGTCGTCGACAACTCCCACACCGCCAAGCCCCTGATCTACAAGCTCTCGGGCGTCTGGGGCAACCACGAGGGCTCGATGCTCCTGTGGGTCCTGATCCTTTCCCTCTTCGGGGCGGCGGCGGCGTGGTTCGGGGGCCGGCTGCCGGCGGCGCTGCGGGCGCGGGTGCTGGCCGTGCAGGCGTGGATCGCCGCGACCTTCCTCGCCTTCATCCTTCTCACCTCGAACCCCTTCGCGCGCCTCGCCTTTCCGCCCATGGACGGCCGGGATCTCAACCCCCTGCTGCAGGATCCCGGCCTCGCCCTCCATCCGCCCTTCCTCTATCTCGGCTATGTCGGCCTCTCGATGGCCTTCTCCTTCGCCGTGGCGGCGCTGATCGAGGGGCGCGTCGATGCCGCCTGGGGGCGCTGGGTGCGGCCGTGGACGCTCGCCGCCTGGATGTTCCTGACCGTCGGCATCGCGCTCGGCTCGTGGTGGGCCTATTACGAACTCGGCTGGGGTGGGTTCTGGTTCTGGGATCCGGTCGAGAACGCCTCGCTCATGCCCTGGCTCTTTGCCACCGCACTCCTCCACTCGGCGATCGTCGTCGAGAAGCGCGAGGCCCTCAAGGCGTGGACGATCCTCCTCGCCATCATGGCCTTCGGCTTCTCGCTCCTCGGCACCTTCATCGTCCGCTCCGGGCTCCTGACCTCGGTCCATGCCTTCGCGAGCGATCCCGCCCGCGGCATCTTCATCCTTGCCATCCTCGCCGTCTTCATCGGCGGGGCGCTCACGCTTTTTGCCGCCCGCGCCGGGGCGATGCAGGCCCGCGGCGTCTTCGCCCCCGTCAGCCGCGAGGCGGCGCTCGTCGCCAATAACCTCCTCCTTGCGGTCGCCTGCCTCGTCGTCTTCGTCGGCACCCTGTGGCCGCTCGCGGCCGAGCTCTTCTTCGGCCGCAAGCTGACCGTCGGGCCGCCGTTCTTCGATCTCGCCTTCACCCCCTTCATGGTCGCGGTCGCGGCGATCCTGCCGCCGGGGGCGCTTCTCGCGTGGAAGCGCGGCGATCTTTCCCGCGCCATGGCGCCGCTCGCGGGTGTCCTCGCGCTCTCGCTCGCGGCCGGGGCGCTGGTCTGGGCGGTGGGCACGGGGCGGTCGGCACTCGGCCCCGTGGGGGTGACGCTCGGCCTCTGGGTCATCCTCGGGGCGGCCGCCGACCTCGGCCAGCGGACCGGACGCGAGGGCCTTCGCCGCCGACTCGCCCGCCTGCGCCGGCTGCCGCGAGCCGACTGGGGCCGGGCGGTCGCGCACGCGGGCTTCGGCGTCAGCCTCCTCGCGATCGCCGCCGTCACCGCCTGGTCGGACGAGGACATCCGCGTCGCCCGCGAGGGCGAGAGCTTTGCCTTTGCCGGCCATGACATCACGCTCGTCGCGGTGCGCCGCGTCGAGGGCCCGAACTACGTCTCGGCCATGGCCGAGATGGAGGTCGCCCGCCACGGGCGCCATGTCGTCACGCTTTACCCCGAGCGACGGAACTACCCCGCCGCCGGCATGCCGACGACCGAGGCGGGGATCGACTACGGCCTCCTGCGCGACATCTACCTCGTCCTCGGCGACCCCCAGGAGGGCGGCGGCTGGGCGGTCCGGAGCCATGTCAAGCCCCTCGCGAGCTGGCTCTGGGCGGGATGCCTGATGATGGCGGCGGGCGGGTTGCTCAACCTCACCGACCGCCGCTTCCGCATCGCCGCCGGGGCCCGGCGGGGGGCGGCCGCGCCCCTGCCCGCGGCATGAGCCGCGCCGCCGCGCTCGCCGCGGCCGTCGCCGCCGCCGCCGCCCTGGCCGGGCTGGTCCGGCCGGCGGCAGCGGTGCAGCCCGACGAGATGCTCGCCGACCCCGTTCTCGAGGCCCGCGCGCGCGCGATCTCGAAGGGGCTCCGCTGCCTTGTCTGCCGCAACGAATCGATCGACGAATCCAACGCCCCGCTCGCCCGCGACCTCCGCCTGCTCGTGCGCGAGCGGCTGGTCGCCGGTGACAGCGACGAGGCGGCCGTCGACTACATCGTCGAGCGCTTCGGCGAGTTCGTCCTCCTGCGGCCGACGGCGGGGGGAGCGAACATCATGCTCTGGATCGCCGGACCCCTGATGCTGCTCGCGGGAGGGGCGGTCGGCCTCGCCTACCTGCGCCGCCGCGCCGCCGCCGCCGAGCCCGCGGCGGCGCTCTCGCCCGAGGAGCAGCGGCGGCTCGACGAGATCCTGCGCTCCTGAGGGACCGATGCCATACGACACTATCGCCGTGACCGAGGACGCGGGCCTCGGCATCGTCACGCTCGACCGGCCCGCGGTTATGAACGCGCTCGACGCCCGCATGCGGGCCGAGCTTCTCGATGCCCTGCGCCGCCTCGCTCCGCGGGTGCGGGCGCTCGTCCTGACGGGGGCGGGGCGGGGCTTCTGCTCGGGCCAGGATCTCGGCGCCGCCGCCGATCCCGCCGCGATCGACCTCGAACGGACGCTACGCGAGGAGTATGAGCCCCTCCTGCGCCTGATCCACGACTACCCCGTGCCGGTGCTCGCGGCCGTCAACGGCGCCGCGGCGGGGGCGGGGGCGAACCTCGCGCTCGCTGCCGACGTCGTCGTCGCGACCGAGAGCGCCGTCTTCGTCCAGGCCTTCGCCCGCATCGGCCTGATCCCCGATGCCGGCGGCACCTTCATGCTGCCGCGGCTCGCGGGCCTTGCCCGGGCCATGGGCATGGCGCTTTTCGCCGGGAAGGTGACGGCGCGGCAGGCGGCCGACTGGGGCCTGATCTGGGAGGCGGTGCCGGACGGGAATTTCGCGGCCGTCTGGCGGGCGCGGGCGCGGGCCCTGGCCGAGGGGCCGACGGTCGCGCTCGCGGCCCTGCGGGGCGCCCTGCGTGCGGGGCTCGTCAACGGCTTCGAGGCCCAGCTTGCGCTCGAGGCCCGTCTCCAGGGCGCCTGCGGGGCGAGCGCCGACTTCCGCGAGGGAGTGGCGGCCTTCCTCGAGAAGCGGCCGCCGCGCTTCGAGGGGCGCTAGGGCCATGGCCGCACCCGCCCGCCCGCCCTTCGCCGCCTGGCTCGGGGGCGGCAACGATGTCACCGCGGCCTTCCTTGCCGCGGCGGGCCGGCCCGACATCGTCAACCTCGCCGGCGGCCTTCCCGATCCGGCGCTGTTCCCGGTCGAGGATCTGGCCCGGCTTGCCGCCGCGGCGGTGCGCGAGCGGCCGGCCGAGGTCCTGGGCTACGGCCCCGTCGCCGGGATGGCGGACCTGCGCGCGGCCCTCGCGGCCCGCCTCTCCACCCCCGCCCTCAGGCTTTCGGCCGCTAACGTCCTCGTCGTCTCGGGGGGCATGCAGGGGCTCGACCTTCTCGGCAAGGTGCTGATCGAGGAGGGCGCCTCGGTCGCCGCCCAGTGGCCGACCTATCTCGGCGCGCTCGACGCCTGGCGGCCGCGCCGGCCGCGCTACCGGCCGCTCCTGCCCGCGACCGACCCGGCGGGGCTTGCGGCCGCCCTCGCCGGGGCGGCCTTCGGCTATGTCGTCCCGAACTTCTCGAACCCGACCGGGCGGCTCGTGCCCGAGGGCGAGCGCCGCGCGCTGGTCGCCGCCGCCCGCGCGACGGGCACCTGGCTGGTCGAGGACGACCCCTACGGCAGTCTCGGCTACGACGGGCCAGCCCTGCCGCGGCTACTCGACCTCGACGCCGGCGAGGGGGCAGGGGCCGGCGGCTACGAGGGCCCGGTCGTCTACCTCGGCACCCTCTCCAAGCTTGTCGTCCCCGGACTCCGCGTCGGCTGGGTCGTCGCCGCCCCGGCGATGATCGCGGCCCTCGCCCGCGCCCGCCAGGGCTCCGACATGTGCGGGGCGGGGCTTTCGCAGGCGATGGCGCTTGCCGCCTTCGCCGAGGGCCTGCCCGAGCGGCTCGCGCCGCGGGCGGTCGCGCTCTACCGCGGCCGGCGCGACGCGCTTCTCGCGGCGATGGCGGCGGGGCTTGGCGGCCGCTTCGCCTGGGAGGTACCGGCGGGGGGCATGTTCGTCTGGGCCCGCGCCCGCGACGCGGGCCTTGACACCGACCGGCTCTTTCACGCGGGCCTCGCCGCCGGGGTCTGCATCACCCCGGGCAGCGCCTTCGACCCCGCCGGTCGCGACCGCGGGGGCCTGCGGCTGAACTTCACCCTCAACCCGCCCGACCGCCTGGCCGAGGGCGTCCGCCGGCTCGCCGCCGCCGCCGCGACCCTCGGCTGAGGGCCGGCCCCCGGCCCTCAGCCGGCCGCGGAAGGGCGCCCCCCGCCCGGCCGGCTCACCAGCGCGACCCCGAGGATGACGAGGGCGCCCGCGCCGAGGACCGCCGGCCCGACCTCCTCGCCGAGGAGGAGCCAGCCGAAGAGGATGCCGAAGACGGGGGTGAGAAAGCCGAACGCGGCCACGATCGCCGCCGGATAGACGGCGAGGAGGTGGAACCACAGGAGGATGCCGAAGGCCGCGACGATCACGACCTGGTAGGCGAGGATCGCCCAGTCGAGCGCGTCGGGCCCGCGCATCAGGGGCCCGAAGAGGGGGGCGGCGGCAAGGAGGAGCGGGGCCGCGACGAGGTGCTGCCAGAGGAGGACGGCCGCGGGCGGCAGCCGGCGCAGCCGGCTCAGCCGGGCGCAGAGGATGACCCCGGCCCAGAGGAGCGCCCCGGCGAGCGAGTAGAGATCGCCCGCGAGCGTGCCCTCGCCCGCCCCCCCGCGCGAGGCCATCGCCCAGGCGACGCCGCCGAAGGCGAGGGCGAGGCCCAGCGTCCGCGCCGGCGTCAGCCGCTCGCCCGGCAGGAGGACATGGGCGGCGAGCGCGAGCCACACCGGCATCGAGTAGAAGACGATCGTCGTGCGGACCACGCTGTTGTGGTCGAGGGCCATGAAGAGGCACAGGAACTCGAACCCGAAGACGCCCCCGCAGAGAAGCCCCGGCAGGACCATGTCGCGCGTCAGCCCGAGGGGAACGCCGCGGAGGCGCATCCAGCCGATGACGAGCGGAAGCGCCGCGGCCGAGCGCACCCCGGCGAAGAAGACCGGCTGGAAGCCCTCGTTGCCGAGCCGCGTGGTGACGAGGCCGATGCCGAAGATGAGCGAGAAGAGAAGGTGAAGCGCGACCCCGAGCGCGTCGATCCCGGTCCTGCGTGTCATCCCCGCCTCTCCGGTACCGCCCGCGTCCGGGCCGCCATGGCAGGAGGGGCGGGCGGGGTCAACCCCGGCCGCGGCCCGGCCGCGCCCGCCGCCGGCGGGCTTTTCCCGCCCGCCGTCTTCGCCTAAACGGGAAATGGCCCCAATCCCCGGCGCCCCCGGGAGGCGCAATGACCGAGACCATCATCGACCGCTGCGAGGCCCGCGGGCTGCGCCTGACCGACCAGCGCCGGACCATCGCCCGCGTCCTCGAGGATGCCGCCGACCACCCCGACGTCGAGCAGCTGCACGCCCGCGCCGCCGCCATCGACCCCCGCATCTCGATCGCCACCGTCTACCGGACGGTGAAACTCCTCGAGGAATCGGGCATCCTCGACCGCCACGAGTTCGGGCCCGCCCCGGGGCCGGCGCGGGCCCGCTACGAGGACGCCGACCGCGAGCATCACGACCACCTCATCGACATCACCAACGGCGAGGTGATCGAGTTCGTCGACGACGACATCGAGGCCCTCCAGAAGCGCATCGCCGCCCGCCTCGGCTACCGCCTGAAGGGTCACCGGCTGGAGCTTTACGGTGTTCCCCTCGCCCGCCGCGACGGCCGGACATGACCGCACGCCCGGGCGATGACAACCTGCGGGCGAGCCTCTTCATGGTCCTCGCCATGGCCCTCTTCGCGCTCGAGGACGTGATCGTCAAGCGCGCCGCGGCGAGCCTGCCGGTCGGCCAGATCCTGATCCTGCTCGGGGTCGCGGGCAGTGCCGTCCTCGTCGTCGCGGCCCGCCTGCGCGGCCGGCCGGCGCTGACGCGGGCGGTGGTCGCGGGCCCCGCGGTCGCGCGCAACGCGGCCGAACTCGTCGGCACCGGGGGGTTCATGCTGGCGCTCGCGCTCCTGCCCCTGTCGACGGTCTCGGCCATCCTCCAGGCGACGCCCCTCGTGGTGACGATGGGGGCGGCGCTCGTCCTCGGCGAGAGGGTGGGCTGGCGGCGCTGGACGGCGATCCTCGCCGGGCTCGCCGGGGTCATCATGATCCTGCGCCCGGGGGCCGAGGGCAGCGGCCTCGCGACCCTCCTTGCCGTCCTCGCCGTCGGCGGCTTTGCCGGCCGCGACCTCGCGACGCGGGGGCTGCCGGCCACGGTCGGGAACCTCGAGGTGGCGATCTGGGGCTTCGGCGTGCTGGTGCCCTCGGGGCTCGTCGTCCTCGCCTTCGGTCCGCCGCCGGTCCTCCCCGCGCCGGCGACGCTCGCCGAACTCGGCCTCGCCGTCATCCTCGGCCTCCTCGCCTACTTCGCCGTCACCACCGCCGTCCGCGGGGGAGAGATCGGGGCCGTCGCCCCCTTCCGCTACAGCCGGCTTCTCTTCGGGCTTCTCTTCGGGATCGCCGTCTTCGGCGAGCGGCCCGACGCGCTGATGCTCGCGGGCTCGGCCCTCGTCGTCGGCTCGGGCCTCTTCAGCCTGGCCCGCGAGCGCCGGCTTGCCCGCGACCGCGGGCCCCGCGCGCCCGCCCCTTCCCGCGGCGCGGGGCAGGGGCTATAGGCGCGCAGGGCCGGCGCCGCCGGTCCCCCGGGGGGGGAGACCGCCATGAGCACGATCGTCGAAATCCACGCCCGCGAGATCCTCGATTCGCGCGGCAACCCGACCGTCGAGGTCGACGTGACGCTTGAGGACGGCACCCTCGGCCGGGCGGCGGTGCCCTCGGGGGCCTCGACCGGCGCTCACGAGGCGGTCGAGCGGCGCGACGGCGACCGCCGGCGCTATCTCGGCAAGGGGGTGCGGGGGGCCTGCGACGCCGTCAACGGCGAGATCGCCGTCGCCCTCGCCGGCATGGACGCGACCGAGCAGGTGGCGATCGACGAGACCATGATCGAGCTCGACGGCACCGCGAACAAGGGCCGGCTGGGAGCCAACGCGATCCTCGGCGTCAGTCTCGCCGTCGCCCGGGCGGCGGCCGAGTTCAGCGCCCAGCCGCTCTGGCGCTATGTCGGCGGCACCGCGGCCCGCGTCCTGCCGGTGCCCATGATGAACGTCCTCAACGGCGGCAAGCACGCCGACAACGCCATCGACATCCAGGAGTTCATGATCCTGCCCTGGGGCGCGCCCGGCTTTGCCGAGGCGCTGCGCTGGGGGGCCGAGATCTTCCACGCCCTCAGGCGCGAGCTGGAGACGGCGGGGTTTTCGACCGCGGTCGGCGACGAGGGCGGCTTCGCCCCCGCCCTCGCCTCGGCCCGCGCCGCCCTCGACCTCATCCTGCAGTCGGTCGAGCGGGCGGGCTTCCGCCCCGGCGACGAGGTCGCGCTCGCCCTCGACTGCGCCGCGACCGAATACTTCCAGGGCGGTCGCTACGTCATGGCCGGCGAGGGCCTGACCCTGACGGTCGAGGAGAACGTCCGCCACCTCGCCGCCCTTGCCGCCGACTATCCCCTGGTGTCGATCGAGGACGGCTGCGCCGAGGACGACTGGGAGGGCTGGGCGGCGCTGACCGCGACCCTCGGGCGCACCGTCCAGCTGGTCGGCGACGATCTCTTCGTCACCAACCCCGCCCGCATCGCCCGGGGGATCGCGCGCGGCTGCGGCAACGCGCTTCTCGTCAAGGTCAACCAGATCGGCACCCTGACCGAGACGCTGGCGGCGGTCGAACTCGCCCACCGGGCGGGGATGCGCTGCGTCATGTCGCACCGCTCGGGCGAGACCGAGGACGCGACGATCGCCGACCTCGCCGTGGCCACCAACTGCGGCCAGATCAAGACCGGCTCGCTCGCCCGCTCGGAGCGGCTGGCGAAATACAACCAGCTCCTCCGGATCGAGGAGGCGCTGGGCGAGACGGCGCGCTTTCCCGGCCGCGCCGCCCTCGCCCGGGGGGGCGCGTGAGCCCCGCCGCCCGCCGGGTGATCGCGACCCTCGGCCTTGCCCCCCACCCCGAGGGCGGCTGGTATCGCGAGACCTGGGCCGCGGCGGGCCCGGGCCGGCCGGCCGGCACCGCCATCTACTTCCTTCTCGCCGCCGGTGAGCGGAGCCACTGGCACCGGGTGGATGCGACCGAGATCTGGCATTTCTACGCCGGGGCGCCGATCGTGCTGCGGACGGCGGCGACGGCCGCGGGGCCGGCGGCGGCGCTCACCCTCGGCCCCGACCTCGAGGGGGGCGAGCGGCCGCAGGCGATCGTGCCGGCGGGCTGGTGGCAGGCGGCCGAGCCGCGCGGCGAATGGGCGCTCGCCGGCTGCACCGTGGCCCCGGGCTTCCGCTTCGAGGGCTTCGAACTCGCCCCCCCGGGCTTCGACATCCCGGGCGCGGGCTGAGGGCTCCCCCCCCCGGCCCGCATCGGCCGCCCGCCCGCGCCCCCTCAGCGCGAGGCGGCGGCGGCCGGGGATGGCGGGGGGTGGTCGCGGAGGCGGAACTGGGGATCCATGCGCCGGAAGGCGCGCCCGATGAGGTCGGCGATGAAGTCGGCAAACCCCGGCGGCAGCCCCCCGGCATCGTCGCGGGTCGCGACCCCCAGCCGGGCCTCGATCGTCGCCCCCTCGATCTCCTGCACCACCAGTTCGCCGCGGTGGCATTCCTCGGCCACCGCGGCGAAGGGCGAGATGGCGGTGCCGAGCCCCTGGAGCAGGAACTTGCGCCAGACGTCGACCGAGGCGACCCAGCGCCGGGCGGGGAGCGGCAGCCCGAGCCGCCGCGCCGCCGCCTCGGCCTCGCGCCACGAGATCGACCGCTCGCCGTAGAAGACGAGGTCGGAAGCGAGCGCCGCGGCGATGCCGATCGTCGGCCCCGGCGGGCCGATGCCGGGGGCGGCGGCAAAGACGAAGCGCTCGGCGAAAAGCTCGCGCACCTTCAGCCCCGGCTCGGGCCCGAGCCCGTAGCCGATGGCAAGGTCGACGCCACCCTCGCGCACGAGGTTGACGAGTTCGGCCGTCCAGCCCTCGGTCACCTGCAGGCTGATGCCGTCCCGGCGGGCGTCGGCGGCAAGGATCGCCTCGACCCCGATCAGGCGTGCGACCGCCGGCGGGGCGCCGATGCGGATCTGCCGGGCCACGGGGCGGCCGGCCGCGGCCACGACCGCGCGCCGCGCCTCCTCGACCGCCTCGCGGATCTGGCGTGCCCGCAGGATCAGCTCCTGCCCGGCCGCGGTCGGCGCCACCCCGCGCGAATGGCGCTCGAGCAGCGCCACCCCGAGATCGTCCTCCATGGCCTTGATCTGGAGGCTGACGGCGGTCGGGGCGACGCGCAGCCGCCCGGCGGCGTGGGTGATGCTGCCCATCTCGGTCACGGCGATGAAATACTGCAACTGGCGCAGCGTCAGGGCCATGGCATACATTCTTCCCCGGAAGCCGCCGGCCGAGGGGACCCCGGCGGTCCGGCGAACCGCCCGTTGCTCCCGCGATTTTCTTATGCCAGCCCGCGCAATTCTGCAATGGACCCGGCCCGCCGCGGGGGGCAGCCTGTATCCAGGCCGGGGCACAACGGCCGGGGGAAACGGGAGGCTGCGGCAGGCGAGTCAGCCGGGCCGCGATGGGCCGCGCCGCAGGGGCAGGCGGGGATCGCGGGGCGGGTGAGCGGCGCGCGCGGCGAGGGGGAAGGCAACCACCGGCCGGAGCATGGGCCGGCCCGTTCTGGCGTCGGCGGGTGCCGGGGCCCGGCCGGCGCCGGCCCCCCCGCGAGGGGGCCGGCGGGTGCATCGGGGACGCCCGGAGGCGAGGCCGCCGCCGGGGTGAGGAATTTCGCGCAAGGCCACATCCGAGGAGGAGCGCCATGGCCAGGACGGACGACAGGAACCGCAGGACGGCGGTCGAGGCGGGGGGCACCGGGCTCAACCGGCGCGAGTTCTTCAAGGCGGGCGCGGCGGCCGGGGTCGGCGCGGCGGCGCTCGCGACGCCAGCAGTGCTGGCCGCGGCCGGCCCGGCGGCGGCGTCCGAGGGGTGGGACTACGAGGTCGACATCGTCATCGCCGGCGGCGGCTGCGCCGGGCTGACGGCGGCGATCCGGGCCCGCGACCTCGGGGCCTCGGTCCTCGTCGTCGACCAGAACTACGACCTCGGCGGGCGGATGCTGCATTCGGGCTCATACCTCTCGCTCGGCGGCGGCGACGCCATCCAGAAGCGCGACATGGCCGGAGAGGCCGATGCCGAGGGCTTCATCACCGTACCGCCGGCCGAGGATCCGGCGGAGATGGACGATTCGGTCGACCTCCTCTTCACCGACGTCACCGACTGGTCGATCGTCGACCGCAAGGCCCAGAGCCCCTACCGCTACAACGAGCGCGACATGATGCGGGCCTGGGCCGAGAACTGCCCGCCGACGCGCGAGTTCCTGATGGCGAACTACATCCGCTTCACGCGCATCAGCGGCACCCACGGCGGCGGCGGCCTGTCGCGGGCCCGCGCGCCCTACTGCTTCCTGATGCTGGGCGATGTCACCGACATCGAGAAGGGCACCATCACCGCCGAGGACGCGGGCGTTGCCGATCCCGAGCGCACCTCGCCCATGGCGCCGGTGCAGATGGAGGACGGCACCTCCTTCGTCGGTCCCGGCGCGGTCCGCAACGGCGTCGCGCTGGCCCGGCCGCTCGAGTATTCGGCGAGAAAGAAGGGCGTCCAGTTCATCCTTCACCGCCGCTTCACCGAGATCATCCGCGAGGAGCAGTTCGCCGGGCGGGCGATCGGGATCAAGGCGGTCTACTCGCCGCGCGTCCATCCCGAATCGGGCCAGCGGCTCGAGAGCCTCTGGCAGGCCGGGAACATCGACGAGCGGCGGCCCGAGATCCGCATCCGCGCCCGCAAGGCGGTGATGCTCGCCTCGGGCGGTCACGCCGGCAACCCCGAGATGCGCGGCATGTTCTACCCGGCGATGCGCGAGCCCGCCTTCACGACCTCGGGCTACGCGCTCCAGGGCCCGGGCGGCCAGGACGCGAGCGCCATGATCGCCGGGCTCAGGGTCGGCGCCGGGCTTTCGGGGATGCAGGAGAACCTGAGCTATCCCACGACCTACCACATCGGCAACCGCCTCGCCACCCGCGACGCCTACACCGACATGTATCCGGGCCACCCGACCTTCGTCTTCCGCGGCTCGACCGGGGTCGCGGTCGGCAACGCCGGCTTCGAGGAGTTCATCGCCGTCAACCAGGTCGGCAAGCGCTTCTTCGACGAGGTCAAGCTGCCGCGGCGTC
>JADLCV010000013.1 GCA_020846995.1 Paracoccaceae bacterium | reverse complement strand
GAAGGAAGTCTCGCGGCAAGCCCATCAGGCACGACCAGCGCCGCTACAAACGCAGGAACAGGATCGAGATCATGTTCGGCAGACTCAAGGACTGGCGTCGGGTTGCAACGCGCCACGACAGATGCCCCAAGGCGTTCCTCTCCGCCGTCGCCCTCGCAGCAACCATCATGTTCTGGTATTGATGCAAGAACGAGTCCTGTTAGGGTGTGCGCTCGATCGGGGGCAGGGGAGGCCTTGATGACGGAACGCCACGGGACGGTCTTCTGGTCGGAACTGATGACGCGCGACGTCGCCGCCGCGCGCGCCTACTACACCGCCGTCTGCGGGTGGGAGTGGGCGACGATGCCGATGGGCGAGGGCGACTACCACGTCGCGAGCCGCGGCGGCCGGATGATCGCGGGCATGATGAACCTCGGCGCGATGGCGGGCATGGGCGGCGCCCCGCCGCACTGGATGACCTATCTTGCGGTCGACGACGTCGATGCCGCGGTGGCGGTGACGCGGGCCCAGGGCGGCATGATCCACCGCGAGCCCTGGGACGTCGCCGGCGTCGGCCGCATCGCCATCGTCGGCGATCCCGGCGGCGCCGTGGTCGGGCTGATGACCCCGACCTGAAGGCTCTCCCCGCGGGGCGCGCGCTCCGCCCCGCCCGTCGCGAAGGCCCCGCCCCGTGACCCGGGGGCGCCCGCCGCGGACGGACACGCCCCGGCCCGGCGCGGCCCGGCGGAGGTCCCGCCCCGGGGAGGCGTCCGGCATGCGCGCCCTAGCCGCCGAGGCTCCGGAGGTCCGAACGGGCGAGGGCGAGGCGGGCGGCCATCATGCCGGCGGCGTCGAGCGCGGGGAAACCCTGGACGAAGGCCGAGAGGTCGGCGACCGCGCCCTCGAGGAGGGTCAGCGCCGCGGGTCCGGCGGCGCCGGCCTCGAGCGCCGCCCGCGCCTGCTCGTGGCGGGCGGTGCCGCGGACGGCGAGCGCCGAGCCGCGGATGGCCTCGGTCGCCGAGGCGAGGAGATGGGTCGCCTCGGCCTCGGCCTCGGCGAAGACGCCCCCGCGCAGGAGGCTGTGGGCGAGTTCGAGCCGGAGCCGGGGCTCGAGCGGCCCGCCGAGCGCGACGAGGCGGCCATAGCCGCGGATCGCCACCGCGTAGTTCGCAGTCTCGAGCGCCTGGCGGGCGACGAGGTAGTCGTTGCGGAACCCGCCCGAGGCGAGCCCGCCGGTCTCCTCGCAACCGGCAAGGAGGGCCGCGGCCACGAGCACGCTCGCGGAAAATCTCCTTGACGCCATCGCCGCGGGCTCCATACCGTTTGGCGGCCCAAGGCTAGCCCGGACGCGGCACCTTGTCGAGCATGCGCCCCGGGCCGGAAAGCAAGGATGACCGCGACCTTCCCGAAATCCGCCGGCCGGCCGTCCCTCGGCGACGTCCTCGCCTTCGCCGCGGCCTTGGCGGCGCTCGGCCTCGGCAGCGCCCGGCTGGCCCGGGAGCTCGGGCCCGGGGCCGGCGCCGATGCTCCGCCGGCCCTGCGCGCAACCCCCGCCGCGCCCGCCCTGGGCGCCGGGACGGCCCCTGCGCGCGGCCCCTGGCCGGCGATGTTCGGCGTGCCCGCCCCGCCCGTCGTCGTCGAGGAGGTCGCCCCTCCGGCCGAGGAGCCGCCCCCGCCCGCCGAGGAACCCGTCGATGAGACCGAGGACTGGGCGATGGAGGAGGACGACGGCGGGCTTCTCCTCGACTACCGCCTCAAGGGCATGATCGTCGCCGGAGAGAGCGGCTGGATCCTCGTCGAGCTCGACGGCGAGGAACTGGTCTTCCGCGTCGGCGAGGAGTTGCCGGGGGGCGAGCGCATCCTCTCGCTCTCGCCCGAGGGGGCGCTGATCGAGGATCCCTACGGCGGCCCCGACGTGCTCCTCGCCCCCGAGGCGGCGCTCGACGACGGCAGCGCGCTGCCCGCGGCCCGCATCGATGCGACCGAGGACTACGACCCCGACGCGGCCGGGTCCGGCGACTGAACCATGCCCGCGCTCCGGACCCTTGCCGCGATCGTCCTGACCGCCCTCGCCCTCGCGCTCCTCGCGCCGGCGCCGGCGCGGGCCCAGATCACGCTCAACCTGCGCGACGTCGAGCTCCAGAGCTTCGTCCAGATCGTGGCCGAGCAGACCGGGCGCAACTTCCTGCTCGACCAGTCGGTCTCGGGGACGGTGACGGTCGTCGCCCCGACCCCGGTCGGGCCCGAGGCGCTTTACGAGATCTTCCTCGCCGTCCTCGAGCTGAACGGGCTCGCGATCCTCGAGGGCGCCGACGTCGACCGCATCGTGCCGATCGCCATCGCCCCCGAGCTCGCCCCCCGCAGCACCCGCCCGGCCCGCGGCGGCGCCTTCGAGACCCGCGCCATCGCCGTCCGCAACATCGCCCTGACCGAAATCCTCGACACCATCCAGCCGCTCCTGCCGCCCGAGGTGATCCTCTCGCCCATCCCCTCGGCGGGGCTGATCGTGATCTCGGACCGGCGCGAGAACCTCGACCGCATCGAGGCCCTGGTCCGGCGCCTCGACGGCGCCCGCACGGCCGAGATCGAGACCATCCGGCTCGCCAACGGCCGCGCCGCCGACCTGCTGGCGGTGATCCAGGGGCTCGAGATCCTGCCCGAGGGGGCGACGATCTCGGCCGACGCCCGCACCAACGCGATCATCGTCGCCGGCCCCCCCGAGCTCAGGGCCCGCATCCGCGCCCTCGTCGGCCAGCTCGACACCCCCCAGCGCACCGCCGTGTCGCGGGTGATCCGGCTCAACTACGCCACCGCCGCCCAGCTGGCCGAGGTCCTGCGCGCCTCCTTCGTGCAGCCGGCGGCCGAGGGGGCGGCAACCGAGATCACCGTCGTCGCCGATCCCAACTCCAACGCCATCCTCGTCACCGCGCCCGACGACCGCATCGACGGCATCGTCGATGCCGTCCGCGCCCTCGACGTCAAGCCCAAGCAGGTGCTGGTCGAGGCGGTGATCTTCGAGATGTCGGCCGAGCGCTTCTCGGATCTCTCAGTGCAGTTCGGCGGCATCCTCCGCGACGCGCTCATCGGAGGCACCTCGTTCGCGCTCGACGGGCGGGCCTCGCTCGTCACCCTCATCAACGCCGCCCTCGCCGGCCGCGCCGTCGATCCCGGCAACGGGCTCGCGATTGGCGGCCGAATCGTCGGCGACGACGGCCAGTTCGGGGCCATGCTGACCGCCCTCGCGCGCGAGCGGAACACGCGCCTGCTCTCGACGCCCGCGGTCCTCACCCTCGACAACCAGGAGGCCCAGATCGTCGTCGCCCAGAACGTGCCCTTCGTCACCGGCAGCTTTGCCACCGTGGGCGACGGCGCGGCGGTGCCCGACCAGCCCTTCCAGACGATCGAGCGCCAGGACGTCGGCCTGACCCTCAAGGTCAAGCCCCAGATCACCGAGGACGGCAACGTCCGCATGGCGATCACGCAGGAGGTGTCGAACCTCACCGGCTCGGTCGCGGCGGCCGGGGGCGAGATCACGGCCAAGCGTACGCTCGTGACCAACGTCATCATCGGCAACGGCCGCGTCATCCTGCTCGGCGGGCTCATGGAGGAAAGCGGCCGGCTCGCGAGCGACCGCGTCCCCGGCCTGTCACGGGCCCCGATCATCGGCCCCCTCTTCCGCGGCCGCTCGGTCCAGGAGGGCCAGCGCGTCCTCCTCGTCATGCTGCGCCCGCGCGTCGTGCTGACCGATGCCGACGCGAACCGCCTTGCCGCCCAGCACGCGCGCGAGACCGAGGCGCTCGCGCGGCGCATCAGCCCGCGCGAGGACGGGGCCGTGCCGGCGCTCGCCCGGACCGGCTTTCCCTACGACGGGGTCGACATCAACCAGCCCTTCGATGCCGTCTTCGTCGACAAGGCGGTGCGCGAGCGGATGATGCCCGGCCTGCCGCCGCGGCTGCACCTCGACGTCGGCCAGTAGGAGGGGGGCGGTGGAGGCGCCGCGCCTTTCCTTCGGCTTTGCCCGCGACGAGGGCGTGGCGCTCGACGGCGACCGGCTGATCCTTGCCCCCGCCGTCACCGCCCTCGGGCTGCGCGAGGCCCGCCGCATCGCCGGCCGGCCGCTCCTGCCCGTGGCGGTCACCGAGGAGGAGTTCCAGACCACGCTCGCCGCCCTCTACGACCGCCCCGACAAGGCCGGCGTCGAGGCGGCAATGGACTTCGAGATCGACCTCGCCGACCGCCCGGCGGCCGCCCGCGACCTTCTCGAGGAGCCCGCGGACGCCCCCGTCATCCAGGTCGTCAACCAGCTTCTGCGGCGGGCGGTCCGGGCCGGGGCCTCCGACATCCACATCGAGCCCCACGAGGGCGGGCTCCGGGCCCGCTTCCGCGTCGACGGCACGCTCCAGATCGCCTTCGACCGCCGCGACGTGCCGGCGCGGCGGGTGGCGTCGCGGCTGAAGGTCATGGCCGGGCTCGACATCGCCGAGACGCGCCTGCCCCAGGACGGGCGCATCGCCCTGCGCATCGCCGGCAAGGCCGTCGACGTGCGCATGTCGACCCTGCCCGGCAACTACGGCGAGCGCGTCGTCCTGCGCCTTCTCGACCGCTCGGGCGGGCTCGTGCCGCTCGACCGCCTCGGGCTCGAGGCGGGCCAGGTCGCGACCCTCGAGCGGCTCGCGGCGCTGCCGAACGGCATCATCCTCGCCACCGGGCCGACCGGGTCGGGCAAGACGACGACGCTCTACTCGCTCCTGAAGCTCGCCGACCGCACCGAGCGGAACATCGTCACCGTCGAGGATCCAATCGAATACGACCTGCCCGGGATCTCGCAGGTCCAGATCAACGGCGAGATCGGCATGACCTTCGCCAAGGGGCTTCGGGCGGTCCTGCGCCAGGATCCGGACGTCCTCCTCGTGGGCGAGATCCGCGACGGAGAGACCGCGAAGGTCGCGGCCGAGGCGGCGCTGACGGGCCATCTCGTGTTTTCCTCTCTGCACACCAACAGTGCCCTCGGGGCGATGGTGCGGCTGCGCGAACTCGGGGTGGAGGGCTATCTCATATCGGCCACCGTCCGCGGCGTCATCGCCCAGCGGCTCCTGCGCCGGCTCTGCCGGTCCTGCCGGGCCGAGGTCGCCCCGACGCTCGCCGACGCCCGCGCCTTCGCGGCCGCGGGGCTGCCCCTGCCGCTGTCGCTGCGGGCCGCCCGCGGCTGCCCGGACTGCGAGGGCACGGGGTTTGCCGGCCGCATCGGCGTCTTCGAGATCGTCGAGGTGGGCGACGCCCTCCGCCAGGCGATCGAGGCGGGCTGGTCCGAGCAGCGCATGCGCGAGGCCGGGCTGGCCCCGGCGCAGGGGCTGATGCGGGCGGGGCTGGCCCGCGTCGCCGCGGGCGAGAGCGCCATGGACGAGTTGCGTCGCGTCGTCGGCGACCTCGCCTGAGGCGGGCGCCCCGGGGGGGGGAGGCAGCGTGAGGACCTTCGCCTTTCTCGCCTACACCGCCGAGGGCCGGCGCCGCCGGGGCGTGATCGTAGCCGAGAACGCGGCCGGCGCCGCCGCGCTCCTCCGCGCCCGCGGGCTGATGCCGGCCGAGGTCGTGGTCCGCCCGGCCGCGGCCCGCGGGGCCGGGCGCGGCCTCTTCGGCCGCCGCCGGCTTGACCGCGACCTCCTTGCCGTCTTCACCCGCCAGATGGCGGTCCTGCTCGGGGCGGGGCTCGCTGCCGACGCCGCCCTCGATGCCGTCCAGGCCTCGGCCGGGGCGGCGCGGCTCGAGGGACTCGCGGCCGAGACCAAGGCGCGCCTCCTCAAGGGCGAGCCCTTCTCGCTCGCGCTCGCCGCGGCGGCGGGCGAGCTTCCGGCCTATGTCACCGCGGCACTCCGCGCGGGCGAGCAGTCAGGCGAGCTTGCCGCCGTCTTCCAGACCCTCGCCGACCATCTCGAGGCGAGCGGGGCCGAGCGGGCGCAGATCGCCTCCGCGCTCGTCTACCCGGCCTTCGTGGCCTCGGTCTCGGTCCTCGTCGCCTTCGTGCTCACGACCTCGGTCGCGCCCGAGATCGTCGCCATGTTCGAGGCGACCGGCCGGCCCCTGCCGCGGCTGACGCAGATCCTGATGGCGGTCACGGGGTTCGTCCGGGGCCACTGGCCCCTCCTTCTCGCCGCGCTGGCCGCCTTGGCCGGATTCCTCGCCCTCGTCGCCCGCACGCCCGCGCTCCGGGCCCGCCGCGACCGCCTCCTCATGGCCCTGCCGCTCGTCGGCCGGCTGGCCCGCATGGCCGCCGAGGCGCAATACCTCCGCACCCTCGCGCTCGTCGTCAACAGCCGCCTGCCGCTCGTCGAGGCCCTCGGCGCGGCCGCGGGCGTCCTCGCCCAGGATCGCCACCGCGCCGAGGCCGCGGCGGCGGCCGAGACACTGCGGCGCGGGGCCAGCCTCGCCTCCGCTCTCGGCGGGCTGAGCTTTCTCTCGCCGGTCGGACGCCAACTCGTGCAGGCGGGCGAGGCCTCGGCCCGCCTCGGCCCCATGACCGAGCGGGCGGCCCGGCTTGCCGAGGCGTGGTCGGCGACGGCGCGCAAGCGCGTCGCTGTCCTCATCGAGCCCCTGCTGATGGTCGTCGTCGGCATGATGGTGCTGACGATCGTGCTCGCCGTGCTGCTGCCGATCTTCGACCTGCAGGCGACGATCAACCCCTGAGGGCACGCGGGTGTGTGTGCGCGCGCGCCGCGGGTTCCCGCGGGCGGCCTCAGCGGTGGTCCTTGCGGAAGCGGTCGAGGCTCACGACCTCGGCCGGAGGGCTGCCGCCGGGTTCGGGCCCGTCGTCGTCGCCCTCGCCCGTCTCCTCGGCCTCGTGGGTCTCGAAGCGCAGGCCGAACTCGACCGAGGGATCGACGAAGGTGCGGATGGCGTCGAAGGGGATGTAGAGCGGTTCGGGCTGGTTGCCGAAGTTCAGCGTCACGGCAAAGCCCTCGGCGTCGACCGCGAGCCCCGAGAACCAGTGCTGGAGGACGACCGTCATGTCGCCGGGATAGCGGTCGTGGAGCCAGCGGGCCAGCTTCACCCCCGGGGCGTTGGTGTCGAAGGTGATGAAGAAGTGGTGGTTTCCCGGCAATCCGCGCTCGGCCACGTCGCCCAGCACCCGGCGCATGAGCCCGCGCATGGCCTGGTGCATGAGGTTGCCGTAGTCGATCGAACGCGCCATCCGCGGGCCTTCTGCCGGATCCACGGGCGCCACCATAGGGGATTCGGGGACGAAGGAAAGGGCCCTCGCCGGGCCCCGGGCGCACCCCTACATCGCCGGCGCCACGAGTTCGCGCAGAAGCTTGGCGCGGAGGGTCGCGGCGTAGTCGCGATGGCCGCGGGCCGTCATCACGAAGCCGCCGCGGGTGATCGCATGGCGGCGGTAGAACTCGGTCACGGGCTGGCCGAGGCCGGGGTCCTCGATCGCGACGGCGTTGATCGTGACCCCCGCCGCCTCGGCCCGGCCGCGGGCGCCGGCGGTGGCGATGCCGGAATTCTGGTCGCCGTCGCCCGAGATGTCGATCACCCGCCGCCCGCAGTCGGGCCCCCGGGCCAGGGCCTCGAGGCCGGCGGCGATGGCGTTGCCCGGTGCCGTCCCCGAGGAGTGGAAGGCCCGCGCCATCGCCCCCGCCTCGGCCGCGATCGCCGCGATCGCCCGCTCGTCGGTCATCGGCCGCCAGGGGATGGAGAGGCGCTGCTGGTTCGGCCCCGACCACTGGAGGACGGCGAGCGCCGCCTGCCCGAGGACGAGCGCATCGCGCACCGCCCCGTCCCGGAGCCCGGCCACGAGCCCCTCGACCTGGACGCCATACTCGCCGGCATCGACCGAGCCCGACACGTCCATGGCGAGGAGGAGCGCAACCTCGCAGCCCCGGGCGGGCGGGGTGAGGCAGAGGAGGGCGAGAAGGGCGAGGCGGGCCGCGGGCATCCTGGGCCCGATCCTAGCCCGGAGGCCGGTCGCTGCCGCGCCCCCGCCCCGCCCGCGGCCGATCAACACTCCGTCATCGCCGCCAGAGGGGCGGGCGACCGCGGACGGCGGGGCAGGGGAGGAGTGCAGGCTTCTGTTGCCAGGTGCCTGCGAACCCCGCCAGACGCGGCTAAGCGCCTGGACTTCGGTTTCGGTCACCCGAACCGCTTACGCGGCCAGGGCCACCGGAGCATGGTTGTCGTTGGCAACTATGCTTGTGCACCGATAACGGTGGTAGCTCACCGGGCAAAAGCAACACCTTTGGGCGTCCGTCGATCCTGTTTCGGCCCCCTGTCCCGCAACGCCGGGAGGTCTGGTGGAGCCGCCGGGTACCGCCCCCGGGTCCGATCCGCTTATTACGTGCGCGTTTATCACCATAGCCCCTTTCGGGGCAGCACCAAGATAGGCGCCCGCGGGCCGGCACTCAAGCCCCCTCGCAAGCCGCGCCTTGCGGCCCGTGGGCCCCGGTGTAACAGTCGTGCCGCGCGGCGACGGACGGGATGGGGGCGGGGCGATGCGGCCGATACTGGCGGCGGTGGCGGTGGCGGCGGTCCTCCCGGCCGGGGGGTCGGGGGCGCAGGTGCGGGCGCCCGACATCGGCGTCTGTGCGGGCTTTCCCGCGGGCGCCGAGCGGTATGGCTGCCGCTGCGAGAGCGGGGCCGCGAGCGGCGCGGTCTGGGGCAGCGGCCCCTACACCGCCGACAGCCACGTCTGCACCGCCGCCCGCCACGCCGGCGTCATCGGCGCGGCCGGCGGCGTCGTCGTCGCCACCGCCGGGCCCGAGACCGACCGTTTCGCGGGCACCGTCGCCAACGGCGTCGAGACCTATCCCTGGAGTGCGCGCTCGCCGACCTTCACCTTCCTCGGCGGGGCGCCGGCGGCGGCGGCGGCACCCGCGACCTGCGCCCGCCTGCCCGCGGGCGTCGACCTCCTCGACTGCATCTGCCCCGCCGCCGGGGGGGCGGGCGGGCTCGCCTGGGGCAGCGGCCCCTACACCTCCGACAGCGACATCTGCACGGCCGCCCGCCACGCCGGCGCCATCGGCGCGGGCGCGGGCCCGGTGCGGGTCATCGCGCTCCGCGGCCTGCCCGCCTACACGGGCTCGACCCGGAACGGGATCACGACCACCGACTACCCGGCCTGGAGCGTCAGCATCACCTTCGACCTCAACGCCCGCTGATCCCTCCCGGCTTGACGGCCCGCGGCCGCCGGTCTAGCCCCTCGGGCCGTCATGGCCCCGCCCGCCCTCCTCCAGCTTGCCGGCGTGACCCTCGGCTTCGGGAGCGCGCCGCTCCTCGACGGCGTCGATCTCGTGCTGGCCGCGGGCGAACGGCTCGCGCTCGTCGGCCGCAACGGCTCGGGCAAGACGACGCTCCTCTGCCTCATCGCCGGCGAGATCGCGCCCGAGGCCGGCCTGCGCAGCGCGGCTCCGGGGACGGGGATCGCGACCATGGCCCAGGACCCCGACCTTTCGGCCTTCGCCACGCTCGGCGACTTTGCCGCCGCGGGTCTGGCCGAGGCCGAGGGCTGGCGCGTCGCCATGGCCGCCGAGGGTCTGGGTTTCCGCCCCGAGACCCCGGTCGCCCTCGCCTCGGGCGGTGAGCGGCGGCGGGCGGCGCTCGCCCGCGCGCTCGCCGCCGACCCCGACCTCCTCCTCCTCGACGAGCCGACGAACCACCTCGACATCGCCGCCATCACCTGGCTCGAGGCCCGCCTCGCCGCCCTCCGCGCCGCCGTCATCGTCATCAGCCACGACCGCGCCTTCCTCGAGGGCGTCACCCGGGGCACGCTGTGGCTCGACCGCGGCGTCCTGCGCCGCCGCGAGGGCGGGTTTGCGGGTTTCGAGGCCTGGCGCGAGGAGGTGTGGGCGGCCGAGGATCTCGCCCGCCACAAGCTCGACCGCAGGATCCGCGCCGAGGCCCGCTGGGCGGTCGAGGGCATCAGCGCCCGCCGGCGGCGCAACCAGGGCCGCCTGCGCGCGCTCGCGGCCCTCCGGGCCGAGCGGCGGGAGGCACTCGCGCGCCCCGGGACGGCCGCACTCGCCCTGGCCGCGGGAACCGTCTCGGGCCGGCAGGTGATCGCCGCCGAGCATGTCGCGATCCGCCTCGGCGAGCGCACGATCCTGCGCGACTTCTCGATCCGCATCCTGCGCGGCGACCGTGTCGCGGTCGTCGGCCCCAACGGGGCGGGCAAGACGACGCTCCTGCGCATCCTCGCGGGCGAGCTTGCGCCCGACCGCGGCCGCATCGTCCACGGCACCGGGCTGACCCCCGCCCGCCTCGACCAGGACCGCGCCGCCCTCGACCCCGAGGCGACGCTCTGGGACGTCCTCACCGGCGACGGGGCGGGCCGCGTCGCCGGGGCCGGCGACCAGGTCATGGTGCGCGGCCAGCCGCGCCACGTCGTCGGCTACCTGCGCGACTTCCTCTTCGAGGAGGCGCAGGCGCGGGGGCCGGTCAAGGCGCTGTCGGGGGGCGAGAAGGCGCGCCTGCTCCTCGCCCGCATCATGGCCCGCGACGCCAACCTCCTCGTCCTTGACGAGCCGACGAACGACCTCGACCTCGAGACCCTCGAGCTTCTCGAGGAGGTCCTGGCCGACTATCCGGGCACCGTCCTCGTCGTCAGCCACGACCGCGCCTTCATCGACCGCATCGCCACCCTGACGGTCGTCCTCCCCGGCGACGGGCGGGCCGTGATCCACGCCGGCGGCTGGCGCGAGGCGGCCCCGAGCCTGCCCGTTGCGACGCCCGAAAGCCCTTCCCGGCAGTTGCGTTCCGAGGCGAAGGAGCAGCCGTTGGCGGCGCCGCGGCGGGCGGCGCTGAACTTCTCCGAGCGGCGTCGCCTCGACCACCTTCCCGGGCACATCGCCAGCCTCGAGCAGGATCTGGGGAAGCTCTCGGACGCGCTTGGCGATCCGTCGCTCTTCGCCGCCGACCCGCGCCGCTTCCAGAGCCTGACCGAAGCCGTGGCGAAGGCCCAGGCGGCGCTGGCCGCGGCCGAGGAGGAGTGGCTCGACCTCGCCGCCCGCGAGGAGGCCGAGGACGCCGCCGGCGCCTGAGACCCGCGACGCGGCATGCCCTCAGTCCGTGCGGCCGAGAAGCTCCGCGACCACGGTTGCCGCCATCATGACGTCGTCGCGGGTGCAGTCGAACTGGCCGACCGCGACCCGGATCGCCGCCCGCCCGCGGTGGCGCGTCGGCGTGAGGTAGACGCGGCCGTCGTCGTTGATGCGGGCGAGCAGGGCCTCGGTCGCGCCGTCGCCGGCCGCGAGCGCGAAGGTGAAGAGGGCGAGCGCCGGGGCGGTGACGATCTCGACCCCCGGCAGGCGGGCGAGGGTGCGGGCGAGCTCGCCCGTCCAGGCGACGTGGTTGCGGATGCGCTGGCGCAACCCCTCGAGCCCGTAGGCCCGGAGCACGAACCAGAGCTTCAGGGCCCGGAAGCGGCGCCCGAGCGGGATCGTCCACTCGTTGTAGTCGGTGACCGCCCCCGCCCCGACGGTGGCGAGGTAGGCCGGCCGGAGCCCGAGGGCGCGGATCTGGGGGGCGGGGTCGGCGAGGAACTGGACGGCGCAGTCGAACTGGGCGCCGAGCCACTTGTGGGGATCGACGACGATCGAATCGACCCCCGCGACCCCCTCCCAGAGGGGGCGGAACTCCGGGCAGATCATCGCCGCCCCGGCCCAGGCGGCATCGACGTGCACGGGCAGGCCCTCGGCCCGGGCGACGGCCGCCGCCGCGCCGACCCTGTCGAAGGCCCCGACCGAGGTGCCGCCGGCGCAGAGGATGACGCCCGCCGGCCGGTCGCCCGCCGCGCGGTCGCCGGCGATCGCGGCGGCGAGCGCGACAGGGTCCATGGCGAGGGTCGCGTCGGTCGCCACCCGGACAAGGTTCGCTTGCCCGATGCCGGCGACGCGCGCCGCCTTCTCGACCGAGGAGTGGGTCTCGGCCGTCGCGTAGAGGCGCAGCCGCGGCCCCCCCGCCAGCCCCTCGCGGTTGCCCGCGTGGCCGAGCGCGCGCTCGCGCATCGTCACCACGGCGGCGAGCGTGGCGGTGGTGGCGCTGTCGTGGATGGTGCCGGCGAAGTGCGGCGGCAGCCCGAGCGCGTCCCGGAGCCAGCCGACCATCACCGTCTCCATCTCGGTCGCGGCGGGCGAGGTCTGCCACAGCATGCACTGCGCCGCCATGGCGTTGGCAAGCTGCTCGGCGAGCATCGAGGCCGGCGCCGCGTTGGCCGGGAAGTAGGCCATGAAGCGGGGATGCTGCCAGTGGGTCATGGCCGGGGGGACGAGGCGGACAAAATCGGCCCAGATCGCGGCCATCGGCTCGGCCGCCTCGGGGGCGGCGGCGGGAAGCGCGCCCGCCACCCCGCCCGGCATCAGCGGCGCCCGCACCGGCCGGTCGCGCAGGCCGGCGTGGTAGGCCTGCGCCCAGTCGGCCGCCCGCCTCGACCACTCGCGGAGGGTGTCGTGGTCCAGGGCCCGCCCCTCTCTCAGCGCCGGCTCTCGATCTCGACGTAGTCGCGGCGCGGGGCGCCGACGTAAAGCTGGCGCGGGCGGCCGATCTTCTGCTCCTTGTCGGCGATCATCTCCTTCCACTGGCTGATCCAGCCGACGGTGCGGCTGACGGCGAAGATCGGGGTGAACATCGCCGTCGGGAAGCCCATCGCCTCGAAGATGATGCCGGAGTAGAAGTCGACGTTGGGATAGAGCTTCTTGTCGATGAAGAAGTCGTCCTCGAGGGCGATGCGCTCGAGTTCCTTGGCGATGCGCAGGAGGGGGTTGCGCTCGAACCCGAGAAGGCCGAGGACCTCGTCGGCCGACTGCTTCATCACCTTCGCCCGCGGGTCGAAGTTCTTGTAGACGCGGTGCCCGAAGCCCATCAGCCGGAAGGGGTCGTCCTTGTCCTTGGCGCGGGCGATGAACTCGGGGATGCGCTCGACCGAGCCGATCTCGCGCAGCATCTCGAGACAGGCCTGGTTGGCGCCGCCATGGGCCGGCCCCCAGAGGCAGGCGATGCCGGCGGCGATGCAGGCGAAGGGGTTGGCGCCCGAGGAGCCGGCGAGCCGCACGGTCGAGGTCGAGGCGTTCTGCTCGTGGTCGGCGTGGAGCGTCATGATGCGGTCCATGGCCCGCGAGAGGATCGGGTTGACCACGTACTCCTCGGTCGGCACGGCAAAGCACATGCGCAGGAAGTTCGAGGCATAGTCGAGATCGTTGCGGGGATAGACGAAGGGCTCGCCGATCGAATACTTGTAGGCCCAGGCGGCGATCGTCGGCAGCTTGGCGATCATGCGGATCGCCGCCACCTCGCGCTGCCAGGGATCGTTGACGTCGATCGAATCGTGGTAGAAGGCGCTCATCGCGCCGACGACGCCGACCATCGTCGCCATCGGGTGGGCGTCGCGGCGGAAGCCGCGGAAGAAATACTGGATCTGCTCGTGCAGCATCGTGTGGCGGGTGACCCGGTTCTCGAAGTCCTCGAGCTGGGCGGCATTCGGCAGATCGCCGTAGAGCAGGAGAAAGCAGACCTCGAGGAAATGGCTCGCCTCGGCGAGCTGCTCGATGGGGTAGCCGCGGTAGAGGAGCTCGCCCTTGTCGCCGTCGATGAAGGTGATGGTCGAGGAGCAGGAGGCGGTCGAGGTGAAGCCGGGATCGTAGGTGAAGACGTCCGCGTCGCCGTAGAGCTTGCGGATGTCGACGACCTCGGGCCCCACCGTCGGCGCGCGCATCGGCAGCTCCCACGACTTGCCGTCGATCGTCAGCGTCGCCTTGCGGTTCTTCTCCGCCATCATCATCCCTCCTCGCGGCCCTGCCGGGCCCGGTTGCCGTGGCGGGCGCCTGCCGGCCCTCAGGCCGCGGCGTCCGCGATCCTAGCCATGGCCTCGTCGCGGCCGAGCACCAGCATCATGTCGAAGACGCTCGGGCTGGTCGTGCGGCCGGCGAGGGCGGCGCGCAGGGCCGGCGCAAGCCTGCCGAGGCCGAGGCCGTGCGCCCCCGCCACGGCGCCCACCGCGGCCTCGAGCGCCTCGCGCGTCCAGCTAGCATTTCGCAGGTGCGGCGTCAATTCGACCAGTATACGACGGGATACATCGTCCAGGGCGGCCATCGCCGCGGGTTCCTGCGCGAGCGGCCTTTCCGCAACTGCGAAAGCGGCCATCTCGAGCACCTGCCCGAGCGTCCGCGCCCGCGTCTTGGCCAGGGGCAGGGCGGCCATGAGGAGGTCGCGCCGTCTGCCCCTGACGGGTGCCGCGCCCGCAAAGGCGAGGTGGTCGTCAAGCTCGGCCATGAGGGCCGCGTCGGGGGTCGCGGCGATGTGGCGGCCCGAGATGTGCTCGAGCTTCCTGAGGTCGAGCCGCGCCGGCGCCCGGCCGATGCCGTCGAGGTCGAACCACGCCTGCGCCTCGGCGTCGCCGAAGACCTCGGCGTCGCCATGGCTCCAGCCGAGGCGGGCAAGATAGTTGCGCATGCCCCCCGCGGGATAGCCCGCCCGGCGGTATTCCTCGAGCCCGACCGCCCCGTGGCGCTTCGAAAGCTTCTGGCCGTCGGCCCCATGGATCAGCGGGATGTGGGCGAAGACCGGGATCGCCCACCCCATCGCGGAGTAGACTTGGGCCTGGCGGGCGGCGTTCGTCAGATGGTCGTCGCCGCGGATGACGTGGGTGATGCCCATGTCGTGGTCGTCGACGACGACCGCGTGCATGTAGGTCGGCGTGCCGTCCGAGCGCAGCAGCACCATGTCGTCGAGGTCCTCGTTCCGCCAGCGCACGGTGCCCTGGACGGCGTCGGCGATCACCGTCTCGCCGGTACGCGGGGCCCGCAGGCGGATGGCGAACGGGCGGTCGGGGCGCGCGGCCGCGGGGGCGTCGCGCCAGGGCGAGCGGAAGTGGGTCGAGCGGCCCTCGGCGCGGGCGGCGGCACGCCCGGCCTCGATCTCCCCGGGGGTGGCAAAGCAGGGGTAGGCGGTGCCGCGGGCGACCATGGCGCGGGCGACCTCGGCGTGGCGCCCGGCGCGGGCGAACTGGCTGACCGGGTCGCCGTCCCAGTCGAGCCCGAGCCAGGCGAGCCCGGAGAGGATCGCCGCCGTCGCCGCGGGGGTCGAGCGGGCGCGGTCGGTGTCCTCGATCCGCAGGAGGAAGCGGCCGCCGCGGCCGCGGGCATAGAGCCAGTTGAAGAGCGCCGTGCGCGCCCCCCCGATGTGGAGGTAGCCGGTCGGCGAGGGGGCAAATCGGGTGACGACCGGGCCGGCGGGGGGCATGGGGGTTAACCTTTCGGCAACCATGATGGCGCAAGCCTCGCCCTTATGCCGCCCCCGGGCGGCGGGCAAGGGCAGGGGCGGTGGACGGGACGGGACCGGAGGCGGCGGCCGCGGCCGGGGGGGCGGAGACGGCAAGAGGCGACCCTGCGGGCGCGGCCGTGGAGGCCGCGGCCGGGGCGGGGGCGGCGCGAGGCGGGCCTGCCCGCGCGGCCGTGGAGGCCGCGACCGGGGCGGGGGCGGCGCGAGGCCGGACCGCGGGCGCGGCCGCAATCGTCGGGGTCGCGGCAGCCGTGGTGGCAGCGGTGGCGCCGGTGGTGGCAGCCGCGGCGGCGGGGGTGGCACGGGCGGCGGCGGCGCTCGCGGCCGCCCGCGGCCGGCTCGCGCCCTTCGTGCCGGTCGGGCTCGGCGCCGGCATCGGCCTCTACTTCCTCCTTCCCGCCGAGCCCGGCACCGCGGCCCGGGCGGCGGCGCTCGCGCTCCTCGCCGGCGCGGCCCTCCTCGCCCTCCGCGGCCCCGAAGGCGCCCGCCCGCTCGCCGCGGCCCTCGCCCTCGTCCTCGCCGGCCTCCTCCTGGCCCAGTTCCGCACCCAGGTCGTCGCCGCCCCCGTGCTCGCATTCCGCTTCCACGGCGCCGTCGAGGGGCGCGTCGTCGCCATCGACCGTTCGCTCTCGGACGTCATGCGCCTCACCCTCGACCGCGTCGTCCTCGAGGATCTCGCCCCCGCCGCGACCCCGGCGCGGGTCCGCATCGCGCTCCACGGCGAGGCCGGGGCCCACATCGACCCCGTCCCGGGAATGGTCGTGATCCTGACCGCCCATCTCGCCCCGCCGGCCGGTCCGGCCGAACCGGGCGGCTTCGACTTCCGCCGCCATGCCTGGTTCGAGAGGCTGGGGGCGGTCGGCTACACGCGGACGCCCGTCCTCATGCTCGAAGCCGCCCCGGCGGGGGCGGGCGCGCTTCTCGCCACGCGCCTCAGGGCGCGGATCACGGCCGCGGTCCAAGAGCGGGTGGCGGGCGAGGCCGGGGCCTTCGCCGCCGCCGTCGTCACCGGCGACCGCGCCGGCATCGGCCGCGAGACCCTCGATGACTTGCGCGATTCGGGCCTCGCCCACCTCTATTCCATCTCGGGGCTCCACATGGGGCTCCTCACCGCCTTCGTCTTCGCGCTCATCCGCCGCGGGCTGGCGCTGGTGCCGCCGCTCGCCCTGCGGCTGCCGGCCAAGAAGATCGCGGCCGTCGTGGCGCTCGCTGCCGCCGCCTTCTACCTCGTGCTCTCGGGCGGTGACGTCGCCACCGAACGGTCGTTCATCATGGTCGCGGTGATGCTCGCGGCCGTCCTTGCCGACCGCCGGGCGATCTCCCTCCACTCGGTCGCCATCGCCGCGACGCTGATCCTCCTCCGCCAGCCCGAGGCGCTCCTCGGCGCGGGCTTCCAGATGTCCTTCGCCGCCACCATCGCGCTCGTCGCGACCTTCGGCGCCCTCGCCGGCCGCCGGCCCGGCCGCCGGCTGCCCTGGCCCGTCCATGCCGCGGCGGGGGTCGTCCTCTCCTCGCTCGTGGCCGGGGCGGCGACCGCCCCCATCACCGCCGCGGCCTTCGGCCGCATCTCCGGCTACGGGCTTCTCGCCAACGTCCTCGGGGTGCCGGTGATGGGGATCCTCGTCATGCCCGGGGCGGTCGTCGCGGGCCTTCTCGCCCCCCTCGGGCTCGAGGGCGCGGGACTCGCGGCGATGGCGGCGGGGTCGCGCTGGATCCTCGGCGTCGCCCAGTGGGTCGCGGGGCTCGAGGGCGCGGTCGCGGCCGTTCCCGCCCCCCCGCGCGCCGTCCTCCCCCTCGCCGCGCTCGGGGCGCTCTGGCTTCTCCTCTGGCCGGGGCGGGCGCGCCGGGCGGGGCTTCTCGCCGGGGTCGTCGCCCTCGGCCTCTGGGTCGCGGTCCCGCGGCCGGCGCTCCTCGTCGCCGACACGGGCACGCTCGTCGGTGTCCTCGGGCCGGGGGGCCGGGTCCTGTCCAAGGG
>JADLCV010000012.1 GCA_020846995.1 Paracoccaceae bacterium | reverse complement strand
TCGCCCCCCCGGCCGTCGTCGTCATCGTCGCCCCCCCGGCCGTCGTCATCGTCGCGCCCGCCCGCCGGGCGGCGACGATCCCCGTCGGCCGCCCCCGGCAGGGGCGCCGCATAGTCGCGCAGGACCTCGCCCGAACGCGGGTTGAGGACGATCTCGCGCAGGAGGGAGCCGTTCTCGGCGAGGATGCGCGTGCGGCCGAGAAGCGTGCGCCCGACCGAGACGATGCGGTAGCCCTCGGCCTCGAGATGGGCGATGACGCGGTCGACATGGGGCGAGGCCGCGGCGAGCGCCACCGCCGGGACGCCCGCCAGGAGAAGGCCGAGGAACTCGCGCCGTCGCATCCCGGACCCTCTCCTCCTCGTCACCCGGCCCCGCGGCCGGCCGCGGTCAGCGCGCCGGCACGGCCCCCCGACCCTCGCTCCGCGGACGGCGCCCGAAAATCCGCGGCCGGTTTATCCCCGGGCGCATAAACCGCAGGTATATGGCGCCGGCGCCGCGGTTTATGTGGCCAATCCGCCACGGACTCAGGCGCGGACCTCGATGCCGAGGTGGCGGGCGACGGTGAAGATGTCCTTGTCGCCGCGACCGCACATGTTCATCACGATCAGGTGGTCGCGGGGCAGGTCGGGGGCGATCTTGGCGACATGGGCGAGCGCGTGGGCGGGTTCGAGCGCGGGGATGATGCCCTCGAGGGCGCAGCAGAGCCGGAAGGCCTCGAGCGCCTCGGCATCGGTGATGGCGACATACTGCGCCCGCCCGGTCTCGTGGAGCCAGGAATGCTCGGGGCCGACCCCGGGATAGTCGAGGCCAGCCGAGATCGAATGGCCCTCGAGGATCTGGCCCTCGGCATCCTGGAGGAGGTAGGTGCGGTTGCCGTGCAGGACCCCCGGCCGCCCGCCCGAGAGCGAGGCGCAGTGCTGGTTGCTCGCGTTGACCCCCTTGCCGCCGGCTTCGACCCCGATGATGCGGACGCCGGCGTCGTCGAGGAAGGGGTGAAAGAGCCCCATGGCGTTCGAGCCCCCGCCGATCGCCGCCACCAGCGTGTCGGGAAGCCGTCCCTCGCGGGCGAGGATCTGGGCCCTCGCCTCGCGGCCGATGACCGACTGGAAGTCGCGCACCATCGCCGGATAGGGGTGGGGGCCCGCGACCGTGCCGATGCAGTAGAAGGTGTCGCGGACGTTCGTCACCCAGTCGCGGAGGGCGTCGTTCATGGCGTCCTTGAGGGTGCCGCGGCCGGAGGTGACGGGGATCACCTCGGCCCCGAGCAGGCGCATGCGGAAGACGTTCGGGGCCTGCCGCTCGACGTCGTGGGTGCCCATGTAGACGACGCAGCGGAGGCCGAACTTGGCGCAGACGGTCGCCGTCGCCACCCCGTGCTGGCCGGCGCCGGTCTCGGCGATGATGCGCGTCTTGCCCATCCGCCGGGCGAGGATGATCTGGCCGAGGACGTTGTTGATCTTGTGGGCGCCGGTGTGGTTCAGCTCGTCGCGCTTCATGTAGATGCGGGCGCCGCCGAAACGGGCGGTGAGGCGCTCGGCGAGGTAGAGGGGCGAGGGGCGGCCGACGTAATGGGTCCAGAGATCCTCCATCTCGGCCCAGAACGCGGCATCGTCGCGGGCGACCAGATACTGGCGCTCGAGCTCGAGGACGAGCGGCATCAGCGTCTCGGAGACGAAGCGGCCGCCGAAGCTGCCGAAGCGGCCGGCCTCGTCGGGGCCGGTCCGGTAGCTGTTCACGAGGTCCTCGGCCATGGCTCGCCCCCATCCCGCCCTGGCCATCCCTCTAGCGCGACGCCGGGCGGTGGTAAAGCGGGCCTCCCCCCGGGCGCCCGTTCAGCCTCGGTTCACCCTTTTCCCCCATGACTGCGGGCAGGCGTGGGTGCCACAGAAGGTGACACATGATGATCCCGTCGGTCCCGATTCGCTCTGCCCCGCTGCGCTTTCGCGTGGGCGCGCTCGCCCTTGCCGCCCTCGTCGCGACCGCCGCGTCCGCCGCGTCCGCGCGGGCCGCGCCCGCCGCCGCACCCGCCCGGCCGGGGCTGGCGGCGGTTGCGGGCCTTCCCGTCGCGGTCGCCTGGCGCGACGTCGACGGGTCGCCGCCGGGGAACGGCGGCGATCCCGCGATCGCCCCCTGGTCGGGGCCCTCGCCCGCGATCGGGTCGGGCGGCAACGGCGGCCACCGGCCCGTCGACGACACCGCGCCGGACATCGTCCCCGGCAACCCCGGCCCCTGGCGCGGCGGCAACGGCCTCGTCCCTGCCTTCCGCGGCATCGACCGGTTCAACCCCGGCGGCAGGGCGGAGGGCGGAGGGACCGGCGCCGGGCCGGGCGAGCGGCAGGGGAGCGAGGGCTGCGTCCTTCGCGCGCGCGCCGTTCGACCGCTCTGCGACTGATCGGGCGGGACGGCAGGGCGGCGGGGCGAGCGCGCCACCGCCGGGCGGCAGGGCGGCGGGCAACCCCGGCGCCCGGCCCGGCCGCGGCGAGAGGGAAGGCGACCGCGCCTCAGCCGGCGCGGGCAGCGGCGGCGAGGAAGGCGGCGATGCGCCCTTCGTCCTTGACACCCGGGGTACGCTCTACGCCCGAGGAGACGTCGACCGCGCTCGCCCCGGTCCGCGCCACCGCCTCGGCGAGGTTCCCGGCCGTGAGCCCGCCGGCGAGCATCCACGGCAGCGGCCAGCGTCGCCCGGCGATGAGCCGCCAGTCGAAGGCGAGCCCGTTGCCGCCCGGGAGCGCCGCCCCCGGGGGCGGCCGCGCGTCGAGGAGGAGGCGGTCGGCGACGCCCGCGGAGTCCGCGGCGCGGGCGAGATCCTCCGGGCCGGCGATGCCCACCGCCTTCATCACCGGCAGGCCGGTGCGGGCGCGGATCGCGGCGACGCGGGCCGGGCTCTCGGCCCCGTGAAGCTGGAGGAGGTCGACGGGCACCGCCGCGAGGATCGCATCAATGTCGTCGTCGGCGGCATCGACCGTCAGCGCGACCCGCTCCACCCCCGCCGGAACACCCCGGGCGAGCGCCCCGGCCTCGGCCGGCGTCACCGCCCGCGGCGAGCGGGGATGGAAGACGAAGCCGACCCAGGCCGCCCCGGCTCCGACCGCGGCCGCGACCTCGCCGGCCCGCCGCAGCCCGCAGATCTTGACCCTGACCGCCATCGCCCCCCTCCGTCCGCGCCCCGCCCGCGCCCCGCCGCCCGCGAGACCCGCGCCCCGCCGCCGCCCGGAGTCCCGGACCCCGACCGCGGTATCCCTCCGCCCGCGCCCCGACCTCACCCCGCCGCCGCGAAACCCGCGCGCGGCCCAGACCCCGCCGCTGCGCGGCGTCACGGACCCCGATCGCGACGTCCCGCCGCCGCGCGCCACCATCGCGACGTGCCCGCCGATCTGCATGGCGGGCCGGCCGCCGCTGCCCCCTGCCGGCCCTGCCGCCCGCGGGGGGCCACGGGATCCCCCCGGGCGGCCGCGGCGCGGCCTAGCGGCCGCGGCCGCCCTCGGCCGGGGCCGGGGCCTCC
>JADLCV010000011.1 GCA_020846995.1 Paracoccaceae bacterium | reverse complement strand
TCGCCGTCGAGGACGAGGATCGGGCCCTGGCGCCCGGGGGCGACCGCCACCGTCCAGGCCCGGCGCCCGTCGGTGACGGTGAAGCCCGCCTCGGGCGGGGGTTCGGCGAGGTCGGGCGGGGCCTCCGGCGGCGGCGCCACCCCGGCGAGGCGGCGGGCCTTGCGGGCCGCCCGCGCACCGATCTCGGCCGCCCCGAAAGCCCCCGTCAGGGGCAGAAGCCCGGCCGGGCCGTCGACGCGCAGGGCCTCGCCCCCCCAGCGCCAGCTTGCCCCGACCGCCAACTCCTCGGGCGGGGCCCCCGCCATGCCGTCGATCTCGGTCTGTTCCCAGGAAATCGCGAAGACGCCGCGCCTGCTCGCTGCCATTGCATGCCTGCCTGCCTGCCCGTTACCGGTGCTTGGGCGCGAGGATAGCACGCGGGCGGGGGCCTGGCTACGCGCCTGTCGGCGGCCCCCCGCCGGCCTCGTCGGCAAGGCGCGCGAGGTGGCGGCCGTATTCGGTCTTGGCGAATAGGCGGGCGCGGGCGGCAAGCCCGGCACAGTCGATCCAGCCCTGGTGGAAGGCGATCTCGTCGGGGCTGCCGACCTCGAGGCCCTGGCGCGTCTGGAGGGTGCGCACGAAGTTCGCGGCGTCCAGGAGGCTCGCATGGGTGCCGGTGTCGAGCCAGGCGTAGCCGCGGCCCATGCGCTCGACGCGCAGGCTGCCCTCGGCCAGATACTGCTCGAGGAGCGAGGTGATCTCGAGCTCGCCGCGGGCCGAGGGTGTGACCCGCGCCGCCTTCGCCGGGGCGGTCGCATCGACGAAGTAGAGCCCGGTCAGGGCGTAGTTCGAGGCCGGCCGGGCGGGCTTCTCGACGATCGAGCGGACGGTGCCGTCTGGGGCGAAATCGACGACGCCGTAGCGCTCGGGGTCGGCGACCCGGTAACCGAAGACCGTCGCCCCGGCGGTACTCGCGGCCGAGGCGCGCAGGAGGTCGGTCAGGCCGTGGCCGAAGAAGAGGTTGTCGCCGAGGACGAGGGCCGCGGGGGCGCCGGCGAGGAAGTCCCCGGCGATGAGGAAGGCTTGGGCGAGCCCCTCGGGCCGGGGCTGGACGAGCCAGGTGAAGGCGAGGCCCCACTGGCTGCCGTCGCCCATCAGGCGCCGGAACTGGGCCTGGTCCTCGGGCGTCGTGATGACGGCGATGTCGCGGATCCCCGCGAGCATGAGGACTGTCAGCGGGTAGTAGACCATGGGCTTGTCGTAGACCGGCAGGAGCTGCTTGGAGACCCCCATGGTGATCGGGAAGAGGCGCGTGCCGGTGCCGCCGGCGAGGATGATGCCGCGGCGGGGCGGGGCGTTCGTCATGGCGGGGCTCCGGTCGGCCCGGACGGGGCGAGTTCGGCCAGGACCTCGGCGAGGCCCGCGCGCCAGTCGGGCCGGGCGATGCCGAAGGCGGTCGCGAGCGAGCCGCAGTCGAGGCGCGAGTTGGCCGGGCGGCGGGCGGGGGTGGGCCAGGCGGCGGCGGGGATGTCGTCGATCCGCGCCTCGAGCCCGGCCGCGGCCATGATCGCGCGCGCGAACCCGGCCCAGCTCGTGTCCGGCGCCCCGGCGAGGTGGTAGGTGCCGGCAAGGCCGGGCGCGCGGGCGAGCCGGCGGGCGATCGTCAGCGCCGCGGCGGCGACGGCGCGGGCGGGCGTCGGGCCGCCGACCTGGTCGGCGACGACGCCGATCCGCGCCCGCTCGCGCCCGAGCCGCAGCATGGTGCGCACGAAGTTCGTCCCGTGGGCCGAGAAGACCCAGGAGGTGCGCAGGATCGCGTGCACGCCGCCGGCCGCGCGCACCCCGTCCTCGCCCGCGCGCTTGCTGCGGCCGTAGGCCGAGAGGGGGGCGGCCGGATGGTCGGGGGCGAAGGGCACGCTGCCGGAGCCGTCGAAGACGTAGTCGGTCGAGAGATGGACGAGCGGGATGGCAAGGGCCGCACAGGCCGCCGCCATCGCCGCCGGCGCGGCGGCGTTGACGACGGTCGCCGCCGCCTCCTCGGCCTCGGCGCGGTCGACGGCGGTGAAGGCGGCGGCATTGATGACCGCCGCCGGGCGGGCGGCGCGGATCACCCGGGCGCAGGCCGGGGGATCGGCGAGGTCGGCCTCGGCGTGGCCGAGGAGGCGGGCCTCCGGGACCAGCCGTGCGAGCTCGCGCCCGACCTGCCCGCCCGCTCCGAAGACGAGGAGCGTCATTGCGGCCGTCCCAGCCGGGTGCCGACGCCTTCGCGGGTGGCGAGCCCGGCGAGCCAGCCGGGGTTGGCGAGATACCAGTCGACGGTCCTGGCCAGCCCCTCGGCGAGCGTCACCCTTGGCCGCCAGCCGAGTTCGGCGCGGATGCGGGCGGGGTCGATCGCGTAGCGCAGGTCGTGGCCGGGGCGGTCGGCGACGAAGCGGATCAGGCGGGCGTGGGGGGCGCCGGCGGGGCGGCGGTCGTCGAGGATGGTGCAGACGGCGTGGACGAGGTCGATGTTCTTCGCCTCGGCCTCGCCGCCGATGGCGTAGGTCCGCCCCGGCACCCCCCGCGCCAGGGCCGCGAGAAGGGCCGCGGCGTGGTCCTCGACGTAAAGCCAGTCGCGGACGTTGGCGCCCGTCCCGTAGACCGGGACCGGGCGGCCGGCGAGCGCGTTCAGGATCACCACCGGGACGAGCTTCTCGGGGAACTGGAAGGGGCCGTAGTTGTTCGAGCAGTTGGTGACGATGACGGGCAGGCCCCAGGTCTCGCCCCAGGCCCGCACGAGGTGGTCGGAGGCGGCCTTGGAGGCGGCATAGGGCGAGCGCGGGGCATAGGGTGTGGTCTCGGTGAAGCGGCCGCTGGCCCCGAGCGAGCCGAAGACCTCGTCGGTCGAGACGTGGTGGAAGCGGAAGCCCGGGGGGCGGCCGGCGGCCTGCCACCAGGCGCGGGCGGCCTCGAGAAGGACGGCCGTGCCCTCGACATTGGTCGAGACGAAGGCGAGCGGGCCGTCGATCGAGCGGTCGACATGGCTTTCGGCGGCGAGGTGCAGGACCGCCTCGGGCCGGTGGAGGGCGAAGGCGGCATCGAGGGCGGCGCGGTCGCGGATGTCGGCGCGCACGAAGGCGTAGGCCGGACTCGCGGCGACGCTGGCGACGTTCGCGAGGCAGGCGGCGTAGGTGAGGGCGTCGAGGTTGACGACGCCGTGACCGGCCGCGATCGCCTGGCGGACGACCGCCGAGCCGATGAAACCCGCCCCGCCGGTGACGAGGATCCTCACGGCGCGACCGCCGCGAAGGGGCTCTGCCAGTCACGCCAGCGGGGGGCGCGGGCGTCCTTCTCGGACAGGATCACCGCCCCGGGCGCGATTCCCCAGTCGATGCCAAGGTCGGGGTCGTCCCAGGCCACCGACCCGTCGCAGTCGCGCGCGTAGTGGTCCGAGCACTTGTAGGCCACGACCGTGTCGTCCGCGCGGGTGACGAACCCGTGCAGGAAGCCCGCGGGGATGAAGAGCTGGGCGCCGCTCGCGGCCGAGAGCTCGACCGCGGTCCAGCCGCCGAACCCGGGCGAGCCGCGGCGGGCGTCGACGGCGACATCGAGGATGGCGCCGGCGACGACGCGGACGAGCTTGGCCTGGGCGTGCGGCGGCGCCTGGTAGTGGAGCCCGCGGAGCGTGCCCGCCCGCCGCGAGAGCGATTCGTTGTCCTGGACGAAATCGACGTCGAGGCCGCGGGCGGCAAGGTCCCGGCGGCTCCATGTCTCGCTGAAATGCCCGCGGGCGTCGTGGTGGCGGAGCGGCCGCACCACGACCACCCCGGCAAGCGGTGTCGCCTCGATCAGCACCCTGTCCCTCCCGTCCTCGCGAGCCGCCTCCGGCGCCGCCCCCTCGTGCCGTCCCGGCGCCCCCGCCGGCGGCTGCCGGCCGCGGCGGCCGGCCACGGGCCCGGCGCGGGCCTAGCCCTTCGCCCCCTGGCCGCGGGCATAGACGTCCTCGTGGCGAATGATGTCGTCCTCGCCGAGGTAGGCACCGGTCTGGACCTCGATCAGCACCATCTCGAGCCGGCCGGGGTTCTCGAGCCGGTGGCGGGAGCCGAGGGGGATGTAGACCGACTGGTTCTCGGTCAGAAGCCGGACCTCGGCATCGACGCTGACGCGGGCGGTGCCCTGGACGACGACCCAGTGCTCGGCCCGGTGCATGTGGCTTTGCAGCGAGAGCGACCGGCCGGGGTGGACGACGATGCGCTTGACCTGGAAGCGCTCGCCGAGCGCCAGCGTCTCGAACCAGCCCCAGGGGCGGTGGTCGCGGGGAAAGGTCGCGGCCTGGCGGGCCCCGCGGGCGCCAAGGGCGGCAACCGCCCGGCGCACCTCCTGGGCGCGCGAGCGGTCGGCGACGAGGACGGCGTCGGCCATCGCCACCGCCACCACGTCCCTGAGCCCGATGCCGACGAGTTCGAGCCCCTCGGCCTCCGACCGCAGGAGGCTGCCCGCGCAGTCGATGGCGGTGACGTTGCCGGCGGCGGTGACGCCCGCGGGATCCTGCGGGCCCTCGCGCCAGACCGCGTCCCAGTCGCCGAGGTCCGACCAGCCGCCGTGGAAGGGCACGGCGAAGAGGTTCTGCGCCTTCTCCATCACCGCGTAGTCGATCGAGATCGCCGCTGCTCCGTCCCAGGGCCCGGGGGCGAGGCGGAGGAAGCCGAGGTCGGTCCGCGCCTCGGTCACGGCCGCGCGCACCGGCCCGACGAGGTCGGGGGCATGGGTCTCGAAGGCGGCGATGACGGTCGCGGCGGTGAAGAGGAAGAGCCCGGCGTTCCAGAGGTAGCGGCCCTCGGCCAGCATCGCCGCGGCCCGCGCCGCCTCGGGCTTCTCGACGAAGCGGACAAGCGGCACCGCCGTCGCCGCCGCCGGAGGCGCGGCCAGCTCGAGCCAGCCGTAGCCGGTCTCGGGCCGGGTCGGGTGGATGCCGAAGGTGACGATGGCCCCGCCCCGCGCCGCCTCGGCGCCCGCGCCGACCGCAGCCCGGAACGCCGCCGCGTCGGCCACGACATGGTCGGAAGGGGCGACGAGGAGAAGCCGGTCGGGGTCGCCCGCGGCGACGTGGAGGGCCGCGGCGAGAACCGCGGGCGCGGTGTTGCGGGCCGCGGGCTCGATCAGGACCGCCCCGGGGTCGATGCCGGCGCGGGCAAGCTGCTCGGTGACGATGAAGCGGAAATCGGCGTGCGTGATGACGAGAGGGGCCGCGAACCCCGGCCCCGTGAGCCGCCGCGCCGTGGCCTCGAAGAGCGTCCCCTCGCCGCCGAGGGCCGCGAACTGCTTGGGGTAGCTCTGCCGCGACAGGGGCCAGAGCCGCGTTCCCGAGCCGCCGCACAACAGAACCGGGGTGATCGTCATCGGCCTCTCCTCAGGGTCTGCCCGCCCGCGTCTCCTACCTCCTCCATCCGCCCCGGGAAAGGCAAGGGGCCCGGCCCGGGCGGCCGCGCCGCCGACGCTCCGCCGGCGGGCGCGGCGACGCAAGCCGGGGGGCCCGCGGAGGACGGACCGGTGTCGGCGGTTCCTCCGGGCACGCCCCCGGCCGATCGGCCGGCGGGCGCGACGGCGGGGCAAGGGGGACGAGGCCGCGCCGGGGCGTGGTGCCGGGCGAGGCTCCACAGGCCGAGGGACGGCGCGAGGGCACGGAGGCGGGGCGGGCCGGGGGCGGCCTCGCGCGCGGGCGGCGGGCGCCCCGCGTGACCTCCGCCGCGCCCCGGGGAAATGCCGCCTGCCATCGCCGTCGCCCGGAGCCCGAGCCGGATACTCCCCTGAACACCCGGGGAGGGTAAAGGGCTCCCCTCCGAGCCTT
>JADLCV010000010.1 GCA_020846995.1 Paracoccaceae bacterium | reverse complement strand
TGGCGGTGGTGATGGCGACGACGTCCGCCGGCCACCGCTACGACGTGACCCAGGTGCGCGCGCAGTCGCTCGCGCCGCTCGCGGCCGGAGAGGTGGCGGAGTGGACCCTGGCCCCCGCCTATGCCCGTGCCGCCCCGGGCGCGGCGCTGCCGACCTCCTCCGCCACGCCCATGGGCCCCGGCCGCTGACGGCCCCCGGCCCGGGCCCGGCACGGACGGCCGGGCCCGGGCGCGCGCGGGCGGTCGGCCGGCCCGGGCGCCCGGCTTGACGCCGGTCAAGGCAGGCGCCGGCGCTGGCGGCCATGCTCCGGCCCCTGAGTCGGGGCCCGGGTGGCCGCGGAGGGAGGGACCATGACCGAGCCGGAGAAGAAGGAACGCACCATCGTCGAGACGATCGAGGTCGCGGGCAGCGAGCTTGTCCAGCGCATCCGCGACGTCATCGCCGAAGGCAACGTGCGCCGGCTGAAGGTGCACGCGGGCGACGACTTCACCCTCGAGATGCCGGTGACGGTCGGGGTGGTGATGGGCGGGGTGGTGGCGCTCGCCGCGCCCTGGCTCGCCGTCCTCGGGGTGATCGCGGCCTTGGTGGCGCGGGTGCGCCTCGAGGTCGAGCGCGATCCTCCGGCGCCGCCGCCCCCGGGCCCCGAGGGCGGGCAGGGCTGAGCGCCGGCTCACCCCGGCCCCGCGGGTGGCCGGGCCCGCCGCCGCCGGCCGCCTCAGTGGAGTTCGGTCGGCGGCTTCAGGGGCAGGTCGTCGTGCTGGGGCACCGTCTGGCGCTCGATCATGCGGTGGACGCGGGGCGGGGCGTCGCCCCGGTGCAGCGCCCGGAGCCCGACGGCGTTCTCGACATCGGCCTTGGTCCGCCGCTCGTAGTGGCGGATGTAGTCGGCCCAGGTCGGGACGTGGAAGCGCTCGGTCCAGGTCTCGGGGTGCTCGAGGTCGCGCAGGAGGGCCCAGTGGCGGGCCCCGTCGCGGATGCGGACCCGCCGGCGCTCGCGCATGAAGGCGAGGAAGGCGTCGATGTCCCCGGGGGCGATGCGGTATTCGACCATGACCATGATCGGCCCCGAGGAGGGCTTGAGCCCGAGGCGGAGCTCGGGCTCGCGGAACTGGTCGAGGGGGTCGAGGTTCACGACCCCGAGCTCGGGCATCGCCACCAGCCGGCCGACGAGGCCCGCGAGCGCGAGCGTGACCGCGGCCACCATGAGCGCGACCGCCACCCCCCAGGCCCCCGCCGACTGACCCCAGAGCCAGGCCCCGAAGGACATGCCCCCGAAGCTCGCGGTCTGGTAAAACGAGAGCGACCGGCCCACCACCCAGCGCGCCGTCGAGAGCTGGACGGTGACGGTGAAGAGCGAGAGCGCGAGCACCCAGGAGGCGCCCGAGATCGCCATCGCGAGCATCGTCAGCGGCAGGCTGCGGCTCAGCCCCGTGATCCCGAGGCCGACCGCGAGCACGAGGAAGGCCGTCTGCACCACCCGCTCGCTGCCGAGCCGGGAGCGGATGGCGGCGTTGATGTAGCCGGCGGCGAGGGCACCGACCCCGAAGGCGCCGAGGAGGAAGCCGAGGGTGCGGGCATCCCCGCCGAGGAGGTCGCGGGCAACGAGCGGCATCAGCGCGTGCACGGCCGAGCCGCCGAGGCCGAAGAGCGCGCCCCGCAGCATCACCCGCATCAGCGCCGGCGACATGGCGAGATAGCGGAACCCCGCCGAGAGGGCATCGAGCAGGGGCTCGCGCGGGAGCCGCCGCGCCGGCGGCGCCGGCCGCCAGGCCCAGGTCGCGAGGGCGAGCGGAAGGTAGCTCAGGGCGTTGGCAAGGAACGCCGCCGCCGCCCCCGCGAGGGCCACGAGAATGCCCCCGGCCGCCGGCCCGATGCTGCGCATCATGTTGAAGCCCATGGTGTTCAGCGTCACCGCCGGACTCAGGTCCGGCTTCGTGACGATGTCGCCGAGCGAGGCCTGCCAGGCCGGCGAATAGAGCGCCATGCCGGCCCCGAGGAGGAAGGTGAAGCCGAGCAGGAGGACGGGCGTCAGGGCGCCGCTGTAGGCGATGACGGCGAGCGCGGCCGCGACCGCGCTCATGAAGGCGATCGCCGCGAGCATCAGCCGGCGGCGGTTGAAGCCGTCGGCAAGCACTCCGGCGACAAGCGAGAGCGCCATCATCGGCAGCGTGTTCGACGACTGGACGAGGGCCACCAGCACCGGCGAGGTGGTGAGCTGGGTCATCAGCCAGCCGGCGCCGACGACCTGGATCATGCTGCCGAGGTTCGAGACCATCGAGGCGACAAGGAGGGCCCGGTAGGTCGGGTTGGCGAGCGGGCTCCAGATGCTGCGGGGGGGATGCGTGTCGATGGCCCGGGTTCCCTTCTACGGCCTCGGGGATGACGTTAGCCGCGCCGCCGGGGGCGGCCAAGCGGGGACGCGGGCGCCTCAGGGGGCATCGAGAAAGCCTTGCACGGCCGCCACGACCTCGGCCGGCCGGTCGGCCTGCAGCCAGTGGCCGGCGCCGGCGATGCGGGCGATGCGGGCGGCCGGAAAGCGGGCCCGGATCGCCCCGTCGTGGTCGGGGGTGACATAGTCCGACGCGGCCCCGGCAAGGAACAGCGCCGGCCCGTCGAATCGCCCCGGAAGCTCGGGCCAGCCGGTGATCCCGTCCATCTCGGCCGCCAGCACGTCGAGGTTCAGCCGCCAGCGCGGCGCCTCGCCGCGCAACTCGAGCGATTGCAGGAGAAGGCCCCGGACCCCCTCCTCGGGCAGGCGCGCGGCAAGGCGGCGGTCGGCCTCGGCCCGGGTCGTCACGCCGGCAAGGTCGGTCGCCCGCAGGGCGTCGACGAGGGGGGTCTGGTCGTGGCCATAGGCGACGGGGGCGATGTCGGCGACGACGAGGCGCCGCACCCGGGCCGGAAAGAGCAGGGCGAGCGCCATCGCCGCCTTGCCGCCCATGGAATGGCCGAGGACGTCGGCCGGACCGCCCCCGCACGCTTCGATCGTCCCGGCGAGGTCGGCGGCGAGGTCGGGGTAGCGGTGGGTCGCGGCCCAGGGGCTCTGGCCGTGGTTGCGCAGGTCGACCGCCACCACCTCGCGGCCGCGGGCGAGCGCGCGGGCGACGGCGCCCCAGTTGCGGGACGACCCGAAAAGCCCGTGGGCGATGACGAGGCGCGGGGCGCCGGTCGCGGTGCCGGTGACGGTGCGATGAAGCTGCATGGGCCGCAGATACCCCCGTCCGCGGCCGCTTGCCAGAGGGGTCCGGCGCGGGCATCCTCGGGGCCCCGGGGCGAGGAGGGCAGCGCGGAGGGGGAGGCATGCACGCCAGCATCGAGCAGATGGCGGGCCGCGTGGCGGCGCTCCTGGAGGCCCGCCACGGGCTGAAGGGGGCGGGGCTGGCCGAGAAGGTCGCCCGCGGCGGGACCCGGTTGCCGCGCGAGCTGCGCGAGGAGGCCGAGATCCTCGCCGGCGCCCTCGAGGCGGTGCGCACCGGGCGCTTTCACGGCGCGGAAGACCATGCCCGCGCCGCGGCGGCCTATGACGTTCTCGTGCGCGGCCTCGCCGTCACCCCGCGGACGACGCTCGGGCGGCGCATCGCCCTGCGCGTCGGGCTGAGCCTCGCCGTCGTCGCGGCCCTGGCCCTCCTCTGGCAGCGCCGGTCCTGACCGCCCGGCCCCCCCGCGGGCCGCCCCCCCGGTCAGGCCGCGGGGTAGAGGGGGAAGCGGTCGCAGAGGGCCGCGACCTCGGCGCCGACGCGGGCCTCGACGGCGCCGTTGCCGTCGGCGCCGTGGCGGGCGAGCCCGTCCACGACCTCGACGATCCAGTCGCCGATCCGGCGGAACTCGGTCGCCCCGAAGCCGCGGGTGGTGGCGGCGGGCGAGCCGAGGCGGATGCCCGAGGTCACGGTCGGCTTCTCGCTGTCGAAGGGGATGCCGTTCTTGTTGCAGGTGATGCGGGCGCGGCCGAGGGCGGCCTCGGTGGCGTTGCCCTTGACCCCCTTGGGCCGGAGGTCGACGAGCAGGAGATGGGTGTCGGTGCCGCCGGTGACGATGTCAAGCCCGCCCCGCATCAGCTGGTCGGCCAGCGCCCTTGCGTTGGCGATGACCTCGGCGGCATAGAGGCGGAACTCCGGCCGCAGCGCCTCGCCGAAGGCGACCGCCTTGGCGGCGATGACATGCATGAGCGGCCCGCCCTGGATGCCGGGGAATATGGCCGCGTTGACCTTCCTTGCGATCGCCTCGTCGTTGGTGAGGATCATGCCCCCGCGCGGCCCGCGCAGCGTCTTGTGGGTGGTGGTGGTGACGACCTGGGCGTGAGGGAAGGGCGAGGGATAGAGGCCGGCGACGATCAGCCCGGCGTAATGGGCGACATCGGCCATGAGGACGGCGCCGACCTCGTCGGCGATCGCGCGCATGCGGGCGAAGTCGATCTGCCGCGGGATGGCCGAGCCGCCGGCGACGATCAGCTTCGGCCGGTGGGCGGCGGCGAGGGCGGCGATCTGGTCGTAGTCGATGGTCAGGTCCTGGCGGCGGACGCCATACTGGACGGCGTTGAACCAGCGCCCCGACTGGTTCGGCCGGGCGCCGTGGGTGAGGTGGCCGCCGGCATCGAGGCTCTGGCCGAGGATGGTGTCGCCGGGGGCGATGAGGGCATTGAACACCCCCTGGTTGGCCTGGCTGCCCGAATGCGGCTGGACGTTGGCGAAGGCGCAGCCGAAAAGCTCGCAGGCGCGCTCGATGGCGAGCGTCTCGGCGATGTCGACGAACTCGCAGCCGCCATAGTAGCGCCGGCCGGGATAGCCCTCGGCATACTTGTTGGTCATCACCGAGCCCTGGGCCTCGAGCACGGCCCGGCTGACGATGTTCTCCGAGGCGATGAGCTCGATCTCGCCCTGCTGGCGGCCAAGCTCGCGGACGATGGCGGCGGCGACGGCGGGATCGCGGGCGGCGAGCGTCTCGGCGAAGAAACCGGGATCGCGGCGGGGTGCGGGCATGGCGGGATTCCCTCGGTCGGGGCGGGCGCGGCACGACTAGCCGATGCCGGCCGGCGCCGGAAGGCGGAAAACGCCCTCCCGAAGGCAGCGAGCGGCAGCCGGCGCCCCGGGGGGAGGCGGGCGCGCGGGCGCCGGCCGGCAGGGCGCGGACGGCAAGGGGCGACCGGCGGCGGCAGCGGGCGGCGGCGGTGGCCCTACATCAGGTCGGGAAAGTCGCAGTGGACGTCCGCCTCCGCGGCCGGGCAGCAGCGCGCCCGGGCTCGCGGGCCGTAGGGGCCGCCGAAGCAGGCGATGCCGCGCTCGGGGGCGCCGGGGACGGGGCTGAAGCGGGCCGCATCGGGGCCGGCAGCGCCGGCCGAGAGACGGTTGAGGAAGTCGAGCGTCGCCGCCGCGCGGGTCTCGGGCAGGGCCCGGGGGGCGAGGTGGACGCCCCGGAGCGGCAGCGCCTCGAGGGCCGCGAGCCGCATCCGCCCGCCGGCGCGGACGAAGTAGGCCTTGCCGAGGAGCCCGTAGTCGGCCCCGAGGCCGGCGGCATCCTTGTCGGCGCCGCCGATGAAGAGGAGGTTGCCGAGCGAGTGGAAGATCGCCGCGTCGCGGGCAGGGAGGGCCTCGACGGCGCGGACGACATGGGGGTGGTGGCCGAGGACGAGGTTGACTCCCGCCTCCTCGACGGCCCGGCGGAAGAGCGCGCGCTGGCCGGGATCGAGGGCGACGACGTTCTCGGTGCCGCTGTGGAGGGAAAGGATGCGGAGGTCGGCCGGGGCCGCGGCGAGGCCCGCGAGCGCGTCCGCGAGGTCGCGGGAGAGGCCGATGTAGGCAAGCCCCGGCCGCCCGTCCGCGGGGGCGAAGAGGGGGGCGCCGAAGGTCAGGGCGGCGAGCGCGACGCGGACGCCGCCGATGCGGGCGAGGCGCGGGGCCGCGGCGGCGCCGGCCGGACCGATGCCGGCGAAAAGGACCGGCCGGCCGGGGCGGTCCTCGCCGGCGAAGAAGGCGAGCGTGTCCGCGAGCCCCTGCCAGCCGTGGTCCTGGCCGTGGTTGTTGGCGAGCGCGAAGCCGTTGGCGCCGAGCCCGATGAGGTGGCGGAAGTGGTCGGGGTGGCTGCGGAAGACATAGGTCTTGGTCGCCGAGGGCGCCCCGTCCCGGGCCGCGACGACGGTCTCGACGTTGACGAGGTTGAGGTCGGCGCCCGCCCATTCGCGGGCGAGAAGGGCGGTCGCCTCGGCGACGGGCAGGGTCACGCCCTTGCGGACGATGCCGGCGACCGGGGCCTCGCGCGAGCGGGCGAAGTTGACGTCGCCGCCGAAGGTGACGACGAACTCGGCCCCCGCCCGGGCCGGGACGGCGGGGGCGGCCGCGGCGGCGGCGAGGAGGGGCAGCAGGACCGCGGCGAGGAGGCCAGGCAGGTTACTGCAGCGACGGGACATGGGCGCGGGATCCGGGCCGGGCGGGGGCCGGCGGGCCCTCGCCGATGGCGTAGAAATGGCCGTCGCGGTTGCCGAGGTAGATGACGCCCTGCCAGACCGCGGGCGTCGATTCCCAGCAGCCCGAGCCGGGCGGGCGGAAGCTCCAGCGCAGCCGCGGGCGGGCGGGGTCGGCAAGCGAGAAGCGGTAGAGCGTGCCGTCGCAGGCGGCAACGAGGAGGTCGCCCGCGATCACCGCCGGCGACGACCAGCCATGCGGCGCCATCGCCACGACGTTCGTGACCGCGCCGGTGGCGGCGGCGACGGTGTAGAGGCCGCCGGCATGGGTGGGGACGTGGAGGTAGCCCCGGTGGAGCGCGGGCGTCGCCCACACCCCGCCCTTGCCGCCCGAGCGGCCGGGGAAGGCGAGGCCCCAGACCCGCGCCGCCCCGGGGGCGGCGGCGCTCCAGCGCTCAGGCTCGAGGCGGGCGAGATGGCCGGTCGCGGCCTTGTCCGGGGAGGGCGGGCGCTCGTCCTCGACGGCGACGTAGACGGCCCCGTCGGGGCCGGCGACGAGCGTCGCGTCGACGTCGTCGCCGGCGAAATACTCGAGCGTCAGGGCCGCCGCGCGGGGGGCGCCGGCGAGGAGGAGGGCGAGGTCGTAGCCCTGCACGAGCCCGCCCGAATTGGCGAGATAGAGCCGCCCGGCCTGGGCCATGGGCGAGCTTTCGATCGAGGCCATGCGGTCGCCGAGGCGGGCGAAGAGCGCCGGCGTGAAGCCGGCGATGCGGTTGACGAGGACCGGCGCCACCCCGGCCCGGCCGCTGCCGTCGCGGTGGCGGCCGAGCCTGAGGACGTAGAGCCAGCCGTTCTCGGAGGCGGCGAGGAGATGGTCGCCGAGAACGAGCGGGCTCGCGTCCCAGTCGTTGTTCCAGATCCCGTCGGCGGCGTTGGCGTCGAGCGACCAGAGTTCGGTCGCGGCCCCGGCGTCGAGGCGCAGGATGCGGAGGCGGTCGTCGCGCGAGCCGACATAGAGGAGGGGGGCGCCGGTGGGGTCGAGGCTGACCGACCCCTTGATGAGGTCGCCGGTCGGGAAGGCGGCGCGCAGCGGCCGCCCGCTCGCGGGGTCGAGGAAATGCACGGCGTGGTCGTAGGCCCCGAAGATGACTTCGGCGGCCCGGCCGCGGGCGTCGGTGCGGATCGCCGGCTGGCCGGTCCAGCCGGTGCCGCACCACTGCCGCGTCCCCGCCTCGTCGGTCGAGAGGCCGCAGTAGGGACCGGCGCGCCAGAGCACCGCGGGGCGGTCGGGAAGGGGCCCCTCGCCGTGGAAGCCGCGGGCGGGGTTGCCGCGGAAGGTGAGGAGCCCGCGGACGCGGGCCCCCGGGAAGGGCCGGTCCCAGCCTTCGGCCGCGAGCGGGGGGAGGAGGGTCGCGGCGCGGGCGGGCCCGAGGTCCTGGGTCGCGGCGGGGCGGCCGGGGAGCGCGAGGGCGAGGGCAAGGGCGAGGATCGCGAGGACGGGAAGGGCGAGGACGGCCCGGGCGAGGGCCGCGGCGCGCGCGTGGCGGCCGGCGGGGGCAGGGGGCGAGGCGGGGACCGGGGCGGGGGCGGCGGGCGCGCGGGCGGGCGCCCCGCCGCCGCAGGCTCCCGCCCGCCCACCCCGCCGCGGCGGCGGGGCGCCCGCCCGCCCGGGGCAGGGCGCGGGTCCGGAGGGCGGCGGGGCGGGTCCAGCGCTCACTGGAGGGCGACGGCTGCGGGGGGCGCGGGGGCGCAGTCGAGGCGGGCCGCGAGGTCGCCCTCGGGCAGGAGGCGGGCGAGGAGCGCCCGGGCGAGGCCCGGGGCGCCGTCGGCCCCTGCCGCGGGGACGACGAGGGCGGGTCCGCGGGCGCCGCGGGCCATGTAGAGGGGCACCCAGCCGGCCCGGGCGACGGCGAGGGGGGCGGGGCCGGGCGGCAGATCGGCGAAGCTCCGGCCGGCGCGGCAGAGCTCGAGCCAGGCGAGGATCGCCGTCTGGCGATCGAGCCCGGCCTGGCCGGAGACGAAGTTGCCGGTGGAATGGACGAGCGGCACGCGCCGGCCGCCGCTGCCCTCGACCCATTCCCAGGGCTGGACGACATGGGGGTGGGTCGCGATCACGGCCGCCGCCCCCGCCCGCGCCAGGGCCCGGCCGAGGGCGCGCTGGTCGGGCCCGGGGGTGTGGCTGTATTCGACCCCCCAGTGCGGGGTGACGATGACCGCCGCCGTGCCCGGCCGGCGCGCCTCGGCCGCGACCGTGGCGAGGAGCAGGGCCTCCTCGTCGAAGCAGCCGAGGACCTGGTCGTGGGGGTCGGGCAGGCCGTTGGTGGAGAAGCTGCAGGCGAGCCAGGCAATGCGGCCGAGGCGCGAGGGGGTGTAGGCCGCGAAGCGGCGGGGGGCCGCGGCGGCGACGGTGCCGGTTGCGGCGATGCCGCGGGCGGCGAGCTGGGCGAGGGTCGCCTCCGCCCCCGGGGGCCCGCGGTCGAGGGCGTGGTTGTTCGCCGTCGAGACGACGTCGACGCCGAGGGCGGCGAGCCCGTCGAGAAGCGAGGGGTGGGTGTTGAAGAGCGGAAACGTGCTGTAGACGCGGCCGTCGAAGCGCGCCCCGGGATCGGGGGCCGTGCCCCCGGCGGTGCGGCCGGGGGCGACCGGGGTCTCGAGGTTCACGTAGGCGAGGTCGGCCGCGGCGAAGAAGGGCCGCGCCGCCTCCCACATCGGGGCGAAGCCCGCGGCGTAGCCCTGGCGCTGGAGGTTCGAGTGCATGAGGACGTCGCCGGCGGCGACGATGCGCAGCCGCGCCGCTCCCGCGCAGGCGTTGGCGGGCGCCGCGGCGGGGGCGAGGCGGGCGCGGCAGGCCGGGTCGGCCGCGGCCGGGGCGAGCGCACCGAGGAGGGCGACCGCCGTCGCGAGGGCGCGGGCCCGCCCCCTCACCGCCCGCCGCCTCACCGGTCGTCCCGGAAGAAGACGAAGACGGCGCGGTAGCCCGGGCGCGTGAGGAGCGTGCCGTCGGCGGCGAAGAGCAGGCGGCCGTCGCGGACGTAGCCGGCGCGGGCGCGGGCATCGCCGTGGGGGGGCGAAAGGAAGTAGCGCGGCACCTCGCCCCAGAGGGGCGCCTCCTCGCCCCGGGCGCCGCCGGGATGGACGAGGGCCCAGAGTGCGTCGGCGTTGGCCTGGGTCATGCGGATGCAACCGTGGCTCTCGGGGCGGCCGAGGAGGCGGTAGTTGGCCCGCGTCGTGCCGTGCATGGCGACCCCCGAGACCCGGCCCGAGCCATAGTGGAGGTCGATGTAGAGGGCGTTGTACATCCCCGGGCTGCCCCAGCCCGGGCGATGGCGGAAGCCGCGCTCGTCGAGGTTGAAGACGCCGAGGGGGGTCGGGCCGGAGCGGGCATCGCGGGGGTAGCGGCGGCCGGTCGAGACCGGCCAGGAGTAGGCGGGGGGCCCGGCGCCCGCCCCCGGAGGGGCCTCGTCCTGGAGGAGGACGTGCCAGGGCGCCCCCGCCCCCGGGCGGCCGATGACCCACATCCGCTGTCCGGTCGCGCCCGCGGGTGAGGTGTTGACGTAGACGGCGAGGAGATAGGCCGGGTGCAGCCCCTCGGGGGGGAGATAGGCCATGCCGGCGGGAAGCCCGTCCGGGCGGGCGAGGTCCGAGAGGTAGGCCGGGGCCGGCGGGGTCGGAGGCGTGGCCGCCGCCGCGGCGCGGGCAGGGACGGCGGCCGCCCCGGCCCAGGCCGCGAGCCCGGCGATCAGCCGGCGGCGGTCGCGCCTCATCGTCATCCGAGGCCCGTCCAGTGATGGAGGGCCGCCCGCAGGGCCCCGAAGAGGTCGGGAAGGCCGGCGGCCGCCTTCGCCTCCTCGGCCCGGACGAGGAGGGCGAGGAGGCCGTCGCCCGCCGGCCCGAGGTCGGGCATGGTGAAGGCCCAGTCGAGGAAGCGTTCGCCCGAGAGGGCCCAGGCGAGCGAGAGCGCGGCCCAGAGGGTGACGAGGAAGGCGAGGGGCGCCCGCCGCCAGCTGCCCGCGGCCGGGCGGGTGCGGCCGGCGGGGCCGGTCGCGGGGCGGGAAGGGGGCAGGGCGGGGTCGCTGGACATAGCCGGGGCCGGGCTAGAACTGGAAGTAGATGAAGGGCGCGACACCCTCCTGGGCGGCGGCGAAGACGACGAGCGTGCCGAGGGCGAGCACCCCGGCCTGGAGCGCGGAGGGGGCGGCGGCGAGGGCCACGACGAGCGGCCGGCGCCAGGCGAGCGGCAGCCAGTTCATCGCCAGCCCGGCGGCGACGAGCACGAGGAGGGGGGCGGCGAGCGCCACCGGGGCGCTGCCCTCGGCGCGGGCGAGGGCGGCGAGGGCGGCGCCGGCTGTGGCGAGGTCGGGCGAGCGGAAGGGAATCCAGAGGAGGCAGACGAAGGCAAGGACGAGCCCCGCCGCGAGCGGCGCGGGAAGGGCACGCGCGGGCGCGATCCGCCGCTCGGCCCAGAGCCCGGCGCCATGGGCGGCGCCCCAGAGGAGGAAGGTCCAGCCGGCCCCGTGCCAGAGGCCGGCGAGCGTCATCGTTGCCAACAGCACCACCCCCCGGCGGACGCCGCCGCCTCGGTTGCCGCCGAGCGGGATATAGAGATAGTCGCGGATCCAGGTCGAGAGCGAGATGTGCCAGCGGCGCCAGAACTCGCGCAGGCTCGCCGCCCGGTAGGGCTGGTCGAAGTTCCGCGCGAAGCGGTAGCCGAGGAGCAGCGCGAGGCCGATGGCGATGTCGGAATAGCCCGAGAAGTCGCAGTAGATCTGGACCGCGTAGGCGAGCGTCGCCGTCGCCATCGTCAGCCCCGACTGGGCGGCGGGAAAGGCGAAGGCGGGATCGACGAGCCCGACCGCGAGGTAGTTCGCGACCACCATCTTCTTGACCAGCCCGGCGAGGATCAGTGCCACCGCCTCGGCCCGCATGGCGGCATCGACGGGCAGCGGGCGGTCGATCTGGGGCAGGAAGTCGGCCGCCCGCACGATCGGCCCGGCGACGAGCTGGGGAAAGAACGAGATGTAGAGGGCGACGTCGGCGGGGCTGCGGCGGGGCAGGATCGCCCCGCGGGCGACGTCCATGACGTAGCTCACGGCCTGGAAGACGTAGAACGAGATGCCGACGGGCAGGATCAGCCGCATCCAGCCCCAGTCGCGGGCGAGACCCCAGGTCCCGAGGAGCTGCTGCAGCGAGAGCAGGAAGAAGTTGAAGTACTTGAAGACCGCGAGCGTGCCGATGAGGAGGACGATGGCGGCGACGCGGGCGGCGCGGCCGTGGCGGGAGTGGTGGACGGCGAGCCCCGCGGCCCAGGCGACCGCCGTCGCGAAGGCCATGAGAAGGGCGAAACGCGCGTCCCAGGCGGCGTAGAAGACATAGGAGGCGGCGATCAGGAAAGCCTTGCGCGCCCCCGCCCGGCGGCCGAGGGCGGCGTCGACGGCGAGGACGAGCGCGAAGAAGAGGACGAACTGGAGGGTGGGGAAGACCATGGCTACTGGAGGGCGAGCATGAGCACCTGCGCGAGCTCCTCGCCCCCCGGGTTGACGAGGAGCGCGGGGACGCGCCGCAGCATGTCGTCGATCAGGCGGTCGGCCACCAGCGTGTAGCCGGTCGCATTGAAGTGCGAGCCGTCGCCGGTGCGGATCGTCACCAGCCGGCCCTCGAGCTCGATCGCGCGGGCGAAGGCGCCGCCCTCGCCGGCGGTGAACTCGGCGAGCGGGAAGTAGACCGCCCCGGCCCGCGCGGCCTCGTCGGCAAAGATCGGGTTGATGCGGGCGAGATGGCGGTTGAGGCCGGCGTTGCCGTCGGGCGCCGGTCCGATCCACCACAGCATCGCCCCGCTCGCCGCCGCGGTGGCGAGGATGGCGCGGATCTGGATGCGGTAGGCCTCCTCCCACGCGGGCGTGCCGAAGGCGGCGCGGCCCTCGGGCCGGATCACCGTCTGCATGTCGTTGGCGCCGAAATGGGCGACGACGATGTCGGGGGCGAGCGCCGCGGCGGCGGCGGCGAACGCGGCCGGCCAGTCGTAGTAGTCGGCGCGGGCGAGCCCGGTCGAGACGCGGGCGCGGTTGAGGACGCGGGCGGCGAGGCCGCGGGCGACCACCTGGCGGTCGAGGAACTGGCCGAAGCCCTGGCCGAGCGAATCGCCGATGACGAGGATGCGGGCGGGGTCGGCGGCGCTGAAGGGGCGCGCCGCCGCCTGCGGCAGCCGCGGCCCCGCCGCCGCCCTGGCGCCGCCCGGCAGGAAGGCCCCGAGGTCCTGGGCAGCGGCGCCGGGGTCGGTCGTGCCGCAGGCGGCGAGCAGGCCGAGAAGTGCGAGGACGCGGCCCCACATGCTACTGGAGGACGACGGCCGGGGCCGCGGCCGGCGCGGCGCGGGCGGCGAAGGCGCGGGCGAGGTCGGGGAACAGCGCCGCCGCCACGAGGTCGTAGCCGGCCTCGGTGAAATGGATCTGGTCGCCCGCCCGCAGCTGGCGGAGGCTGCCGTCGATCTCGGCGTTCATGGTGAAGCCGCCGCTCGCGAAGCCGGTCAGAGTGTGGATGTCGACGAAGCGCGCGACCGCCGGCCCCGCCCCCGCCGCCTGCAGCGCCGTCACCGTCCGGTAGGCGGGTTCGAGCCGCTCCGGCCCGACCACCGGCAGGCCGAGCCAGAAGACCCGCGCCGCCGTCGCCGCGAGCCCCTCGGCGAGCGCCAGCGCCCGGGCCTCGTAGAGCGTGTCCCACTCGGGGGTGCCGAAAACCGCCCGCCGGCTGCCCTGGCGGATCGAGGTGATGTCGTTGGCGCCGAGCTGGACGACGACGATGTCGGTCTCACCCGAGGTCGGGGTGGGGGCGTAGCGGCCGAGCCAGTCCCCGGGGTCCGAGCGGGCGAGCCCGTCCGAGACCGCGGTCGCCCGCAGGACCTCGACCGTGGTGCAGCGCAGGAAGGCCCGCATCATCGCCCCCCAGAGCCCGTCGGCGAGCGAATCGCCCATCACCACCAGCCGCACCGCCCGCTCGGGGCAGCGCAGCCCGTCGAGCCGGTCGGCGGCCGTCGCGGCCCCGGCCCCGGCACCGAGGGCGGGCGCGACGGCGATGGCCAGGGCGCGGACGATGGCGAGGGCGCGGAGCGGCCGCGGCAGGGCGGACATCGCCGGCACCCGCCCTAGCCCGCGCTCGCGAGCGCTTCGACGTAGCGCTGCACGGCCGCGACCGTGCCCGGGCCGGGCAGCCCGTCGATGCGGCCGGCATAGGTGCCGGCGGTGCGCAGGCGGTCCTGGATCGCCCGGATGACCTCGCGGTGGCGCTCGGCGAGCTGCGCGGTCAGGCGGTCGCGCGCCGTCACGTCGCCCGCGTTCAACGCCGTCCAGTAAAGCTCGGCCGCCCGCTCGGGTTCGGCCGGCAGGCCGCGGCCGGCCTCGACCAGCTCGGCGAGGAAGGCGAAGGCGTGGGTATAGCCCTGGTCGACGGCGGCGCCGAGCCAGCGCGCGGCCTCGCCGTCCGACGGCTCGACCCCGGTCCCGGTGAGGAAGAAGTAGCCGGCGAAGAACTGCGCCACCGGATTGCCCTCGGCGGCGAGGTCGCGGGCGAGGGCGAAGGCCTCGGCCGGGTCGCGGCCCTCGATCTGTTCGCGCGAGTAGAGGACGATCAGGATCTCGCGCGAGAGCCAGTCGCCCTCGGCGGCGCCGGCGCGGGCGAGTTCCTCGGCCCGGGCGAGGTCGGGCTCGGCCCCGTCGGCGGGGGCGAAGTGAAGGTAGGCCGCGAGCCCGTGCGCGGCCGGCACCCCCGCCGCCACCCCCCGGGCGTAGGCCGCAGCCGCCGCCACGCTGTCGCCCGCCGCCTGGTCGATGCGGCCGGCAAGGGAGATGAGGAGGGCGTCGTCGGGAAAGGCGGCAAGGGCCTTGCCGCAGGCGGTGGTGGCGGCCGCGCGGTCGATGTCCTCGAGCCGGCGGGGCCCGCCCTGCTGGGGCAGCCCGGCGAGCGCGAGGCAGGGGGCGGCGAGCGCCGTGCGCTCCTCGGCACGCGCGATCGCCGCCTCGGCCGCGTCCCGCCCGTCGCAGACCCGGCAGTCGGCGAGCCAGGCCGCGAGCGCCTTCGCGTCGAGGGCGGCCACGGCGGCGTCGAGCGCCGCCCGCTCGGCGCGGTAGGCGTCGTCGGCCTCGATCGCCGCCAGCGCCGCCTCGGCCTCGGCCCGGCCGGCGCAGGCGCCGCAGCCGCCGATCCACGCCCGCAGGAGGGCGGGATCGCGCGCCGTCAGCGCCCGCTCGAGGTCGGCCGCCTCGGCCGCGGCCTTCTCGGCCGCCGCCCGCAGCTCGCCCAGCCGCGCCTCGGCCGGCTCGCGGAAGGCGCAGAGGGTGCAGTTGGCAAGGTAGATCTCGAGCCGGTCGGGGGTCGCGTCGCCCCGGATCGCCTCCCAGATCTGGGTCTCGAGGGCGAGGGCAAGCTCGCGCTCGCGCATCTCGCGCAGCCGCTCGACCAGCGCCGCCTCGTGGGGGCAGTAGGCGCAGCTCTCGAGGAAGGCGCGCACCCGCCCCTGGTCGTCCGAGCGCAGGAGGAACATGGCCTCGAAGCTCTCGAGGTAGAGGCGCGATTCCATCTCGGGGAAGAGCGGCGCCGGCCCGTGCTCGGCGAGGACGCGCGCGGGGTCGGCCTCGGCCTTGACGATGAGGCTGTAGCGGTCGGCGCAGGCGCCGCCCCTGCGGGTCTCGCGGGCGAGCGACGCGACGAGCCAGGCCTCGACCTCGGCGACGCTCGAGCGGCCGTCGCCGTCGCCGAAGGGCGGCCGGTCGGCGACCCCGGCGACGACGGCATAGTGGCTCGCCCCGCCCGGCCCGGGGGCGCAGGCGCCGCCCTCGCCGCCGCGGTCGACGGTCAGCACCGACATGGCGAAGCCCGCCCCGCCGACGGCGGCTTGGATCTCGTCCACGAGCATCGGGAAGGCGTCGCCGGGGTCGGCGAGGCGGAGGAAGGCGATCTGCCGCCGCTCGGGGGCGAGCGCGTCGACGACCGCCCCGAGGCGGCTGCCGAACTCGGCCAGGGCCAGGGTCTCGCCGCCGAGGGCGACGCCGGTGCCGTCGGCCGCCACCGCGAGGTCGGCGACGAGGAAGAAATCCCTGACCGAGCCGCCGAGCGCGTCGGGGGTGGCGACGAAGGTCGAGACAGGGTTGGAGCGCAGGAGCGCCGCCGTCACCTCGGCCCGGGCCGCGGCCGCGGCCGGCAGGACCGGCATGGCAAGGACCGGCAGCGCCCCCGCCGCGGGACCGGGTGCCCCCGCCGCCGGGTCGACGCCAAGGAAGAGAAGCCGCGCATCCCCGCCGTCGGCCGCCGCCGGCCCCGCCGCCGCGAAAAGCCCGAGCCCGAGCCCGAGCCCGAGCACCGCCGCCCCCGCGGCCGCCCGCCATCCCCGATCACGCACGCCTTCAACCTCCCCCTGCCGGGCGCCGCCGGCACCTCCGGCGGCGCCCTGTGGACAAGCCAGAACCTTTCGCAATTTCAGGCGCAAGCAGATTCGTCGCCGCGGGTCAAGACGGGCCCCGGCGGAGCCCGGGCGCGGCGGCCGGTTTGTGGCCCTGCGGATGGCCTCCGCGACCCCCGGGCGGCAGCCACGAACCCTTGTGCGGGGCGCGGACAGAGGCCCATTGACATTGCCGCCGGTGCTGCATCCTGTTCGCATCCGCCCTCCAGCCGGAGACCATGCCCGTGCTTCTCGTCAGGACCGTCGTCAAGGAAAGTCCCATCCACGGGCTCGGCCTTTTCGCCGACGAATTCATCCCCCGCGGCACCGAGATCTGGCGTTTCGATCCCCTCCTCGACCGCGTGCTGCCGCTGGCCGAGCTTGACCGCCTGCCCGACCATGTGCGGCTTTTCGTCGAGGTCTATTCGGAATACTTCCCCGAGCGCGGGCTCCTTGTCCTCTCGGGCGACAACGACCGCTTCACCAACCATGCCGCCGACCCCAACACCGAGGTGGTGCTGCCGAACGCGCCCGACGCACGGGTGATCGCCACCCGCGACATCGAGGTCGGCGCGGAGATCACCTGCGACTACACCGTCATCCGCACGCTCGGCTACGAGGTCGTGGCGGCGATGGCCGAGGGCGCCGGCGAGGCCGCCCGCGCCGCCGCCGGGCTGCGGACGCAGGACCCGATCGCGGGCGAGTGAGGCCGGCGCGGGGACATCGGCGCCCGCGGCGCGGGCGCGGCCCTCAGGCGAGCCGGCCCCAGAGGTCGTAGTCGCCCGCCTCCTCGACCGTGACGGCGACGATGTCGCCGGCGGCGAGGCCCGCGAAACCCTCGTCGATGTAGAGGTGCCCGTCGATCTCGGGCGCGTCGCCCCTGGTGCGGCAGGTCGCGCCCTCGTCATCGACGGCATCGACGATGACCTCGAGGCGACGGCCGACGCGGGCCGCGAGGCGGGCGGCCGAGATCGCCTGCGCCCTGGCCATGAGGCGGTGCCAGCGGTCCTCCCGGACCTCGGCCGGCACCTGCCCGGGCAGGGCGTTCGACCGCGCACCCTTGACGTTCTCGTAGCGGAAGCAGCCGACGCGGTCGAGCTGGGCGGCCTCGAGCCAGTCGAGGAGATGGGCGAACTCGGCCTCGGTCTCGCCGGGAAAGCCGACGATGAAGCTCGAGCGGAGGACGAGGTCGGGGCAGAGGCGGCGCCAGTCGGCGATCGCCTCGAGGGTGCGGGCCGAGGCGGCGGGGCGGGCCATGCGGCGGAGGACGTCGGGGTGGGCGTGCTGGAAGGGCACGTCGAGGTAGGGCAGGAGGCGCCCCTCGGCCATCAGCGGGACGAGGTCGCGGACGTGGGGGTAGGGGTAGACGTAGTGCAACCGCACCCAGGCCCCGAGCGAGCCGAGGTCGCGGGCAAGAGGGAGGATCGGGAAGCGCTCCCCGCGGTCCTTCCAGTCGGTGCCGTAGGCCGAGCTGTCCTGGGCGATGACGAGGATCTCGCGCACGCCGGCGGCGACGAGGCGCTCGGCCTCGCGCATGATCGCGCCGTGGGGGCGGCTGACGAGGCGGCCGCGGAGGTCGGGGATGATGCAGAAGCGGCAGCTGTGGTCGCAGCCCTCGGCGATCTTGAGGTAGCTGTAGTGGCGCGGCGTCAGCTTGATGCCTTGGGGCGGGAGGAGATCGACGAAGGGGTCGGGCCGTGGCGGCACGGCGTCGTGGACGGCATCGAGGACGGCCGCATACTGCTCGGGCCCGGTGACGGCGAGGACGCGGGGGTGGGCGCCGGTGATGAAGGCGGGATCGGCCCCGAGGCAGCCGGTGACGATGACGCGGCCGTTGGCGGCGAGCGCCTCGCCGATCGCCTCGAGGCTCTCGGCGCGGGCCGAATCGAGGAATCCGCAGGTGTTGACGATGACCGCCCCGGCGCCGGCGTAGTCGGGCGAGATGGCGTAGCCCTCGGCCCGGAGGCGGGTCAGGATGCGCTCGGAATCGACGAGCGCCTTGGGGCAGCCGAGCGAGACCATGCCGATCGTCGGCTGGCCCTCGCGGCGTACCTCGGGGGTGCGGGCCGCGGCGCGGTCGGGGCGGAGAAGGGGGGGAGGGGCGGCCATCGGCGGCGATATAGCGTCCCGCCCCGGCGCCGGGAAGGGCCTGGCGCGCCCCCAGACGGCCCGGAACGCGGCTCCCCGGGGGCGGTCCCGGGGATGAGGACGGCGGCCATGGCGACCCTCTGGCGGCCTCGGCGACGCCAGGGCGGGTCCCGAAGCCGCGCGCGAGCCGCCACCCGCGGGAGATCCACCCTCTCCGTTCGCGCGGTCCGCCGGGGCTAGCGGGGATCACGCCACGGCCACGGACGGGATTCCCCTTTCCTCATGGGGTCGCTCAGAGCAGCCGGCCCTGGCCGTCGTCCGCGCCCTCCTCCCCCCCGCCCCGCCCGCCGGTGCCGCGCCGGCGCCGGGCGCGCCCCGGGGCGGCGAGGCGGCCGTCGCGGAACTCGATCTCGAGCGTCTGCGCGCGCGCCGCTGCCGCCGCCGTCGTCACCACCGCGCCGTCGCCCCGCACGACGGCATAGCCACGGCCGAGCGTGGCCTGGTAGCCGAGGCCGAGGCGCAGGCGGTCGAGGGCCGCGAGGGCCTCGGCGAGGGCCCGCCGGCGCTCCTCCCCGGCCCGCCCGGCCCGCTGGGCGAAGCCCGCGAGCGCCCGCCGCGCCGCGGCGATGCGGCGCGACAGCGGGAGGGGCCGGAGCCCGGCGGCCGCCCCGGCGAGGCGGAGGGCGGCGGCGCGAAGCTGCCCCTCGCCGCCCCGGCCGGCGCGGCGGGCAAGCTCGGCGAGCGCCCGGCGGTGGCCCTCGAGCCCCTCGGCGAGGAGCCGCGGCCGGAGCGCCGCGGCGGCCCGGGCGAGCCTGAGCCGCCCCGCGGCGGTCGCCGCCCGGAGGCCCGCGGCCAGCCGTTCGGCGGCGGCGTCGAGGCGCTGGGCGGCGGGCGCGACGAGGGTCTCGGCCCGCGGCAGGGCGCGCGCGCGGTCGGAGAGCCGCTGGCGGCGGCGGGCGACGCCGCCCGCCGCGGCATGGGCGAGGCGTCCGGCGAGCCCGTCGAGGTGGCGCGCGAGGTCGAGCCGGACCGGCACCGCCATCTCGGCCGCGGCCGTCGGCGTCGGCGCCCGGCGGTCGGCGGCGAGGTCGATCAGCGTCGTGTCGGTCTCGTGGCCGACGGCGGCGATGAGCGGGATGGCGCTGGCGGCGGCGGCGCGGACGACGATCTCCTCGCTGAAGGCCCAGAGGTCCTCGACCGAGCCGCCGCCGCGGGCGACGATGAGGACGTCGGGGCGCGGCAGCGGCCCGCCGGGGTCGAGAGCGTTGAAGCCCCCGATGGCCGCCGCCACCTCGGCGGCCGCGCCCGCCCCCTGGACCGCCACCGGCCAGACGAGGACCCGGCAGGGGAAGCGGGCGCGGAGCCGGTGCAGGATGTCGCGGATGACCGCCCCGGTCGGCGAGGTGACGACGCCGATCACCGCCGGCAGGAAGGGGAGCGCCCGCTTGCGGGCGGGATCGAAGAGCCCCTCGGCGGCGAGCGCGGCCTTGCGCCGCTCGAGCCGGGCGAGGAGCGCGCCGAGCCCCGCGGGCTCGACCGCCTCGATCACGAGCTGGTATTTCGACTGGCCGGGGAAGGTCGTGAGCCGGCCCGAGGCGATCACCTCCATGCCTTCCTCGGGCCGCGTCGCCAGCCGCGCGGCGGTGCCCTTCCAGATCACCGCCGCGAGGACGGCGGTCGCGTCCTTGAGGTCGAGGTAGAGGTGGCCCGAGCGGGGGGCGGAGACGCGGCCGACCTCGCCCCGCACCCGGACCCGGCCGAAGCCCGATTCGATCACCCGCCGGACCGCGCCGGCAAGCTCCGAGACGGTCATCTCGGGGGCGTTGCGGCCGGGCCCCGGGCCCTCGTCGAGGACGATCTCGTCCATCCCTTCCCTCCTCCCCGCGGCCAGCCTAGAACGGCGCGCGGCCGGGGCCAAGGCGGGGGCGGGCGATGGACATCCTGGTTCTGGGAGGCGGCGGGCGCGAGCACGCGCTGGCCTGGGCGATCCGCCGCAACCCCAAGTGCGGCCGGCTGTTCGTCGCCCCCGGCAACGCCGGCACCGCGGCCCTGGCGCGGAACGTGGCCCTCGACCCCGCCGACGGGGCGGCGGTCGTCGCCTTCGCGCGGGCCGAGGGCATCGGCTTCGTCGTCGTCGGGCCCGAGGCGCCGCTCGTCGCCGGGGTCGCGGATGCCCTCGCCGCCGCCGGCATCGCCGTCCTCGGCCCGTCGGCCGCAGCGGCCCGGCTCGAGGCGTCGAAGACCTTCACCAAGGAGGTCTGCGCCGCCACCGGCGCCCCCACCGCCGCCTGGGCCGCCTTCGACGACGAGGCCGCGGCGCTCGCCCATCTGCGCCGGCGGGGGGCGCCCGTCGTCGTCAAGGCCGACGGGCTTGCCGCCGGCAAGGGGGTGACGGTCGCGGCGACGGTCGCGGCGGCGGCGGCGGCGGTCACGGCGGCCTTCGCCGGGGCCTTCGGCGCCGCCGGGCGGCGGGTCCTGCTCGAAGACGTGCTCGCGGGCGAGGAGGCGAGCCTCTTTGTCCTCTGCGACGGCACGACCGCGCTCGCCCTCGGCAGTGCCGTCGACTACAAGCGCGCTTTCGACGGCGACGCCGGCCCCAACACCGGCGGCATGGGCGCCCATTCGCCCGCCCCGGCGCTGACGGCGGCGGTCGAGGCGCGGGCGATGGCGACGATCGTGCGGCCCGTCGTGGCCGAGATGGCGCGCCGCGGCACGCCCTTCCGCGGCATCCTCTACGCCGGGCTCATGGTCGCGGCCGGCATCCCCCGCCTCGTCGAGTTCAACGTCCGCTTCGGCGACCCCGAGGCGCAGGTCCTGATGATGCGCCTCGGGGGGCAGGCGCTCGACCTCATGCTCGCCTGCGCCGAGGGCCGGCTCGCGGCGGCGCGCGTCGACTGGGCCGACGACCACGCCCTGACCGTGGTCATGGCGACGAGGGGCTATCCCGGCCCGCACGGGACGGGGAGCGTCATCGGCGGGCTCGACCGCCTGCCCGGGGACAGCCGGCGGATGTTGTTCCACGCCGCGACCGAGCGCCGGGGCGGCGAGGTCGTGGCCGCGGGCGGGCGCGTCCTCGCGGCGACCGGGCGGGGGGCGACGCTCGCCGAGGCCCGCGCCCGCGCCTATGGTCTCGCCGCGGCCGTCGACTGGCCCGAGGGCTTCTACCGGCACGACATCGGCGACGGGGCGCCCGGCCGGCCCCGCTGAACCCGCCGCGACCGGCCCGGCCCGGCAGCCGCCCCGCCCGCCCCCCCGCGGCTGCCGGGCCGGGCCGGTCGCGGCGGGGGGTGTCCCGTCCCTCGGGGTCAGATCTGCTTTTCGGGCATCTCCACGACGAGGCCGTCGAGGGCCGGGGTGACCTTGAGCTGGCAGGTCAGGCGCGACCGCCGGGGGTCGGGCTGCCAGGCGAAGTCGAGCATGTCCTCCTCCATCGCCTGCCGCGGCGGCAGGCGGTCGACCCATTCGGGGGCGACGTAGACATGGCAGGTCGAGCAGGCGCAGGCGCCGCCGCAGTCGGCCTCGATGCCGGGGATGGCGTTGTCGCGCGCGCCTTCCATCACCGTCAGCCCGTTTCTCACCTCGACCTCGTGGCGGGTGCCGTTCCGTTCGATGTAGGTGATCCGTGCCATGGACTCCGCCCCGACCCTTGCCCGCGCGCCTTCCCCGCGGGCGACATAGGCCGGCCGGCGGGGATTTGCCAGTGGGGGCGGGGATCGCCGCGGCGGGTCGCGCGGGCGGGTGGGGGCGGGCCGGAGGTGCGCGGAGGGGCTTGCGGCGCCGGCCAGGCGTTCGCTATATGTTCCAGCCATGGCCCTGCCCCGCCCGCCCGCCTGCCTGCCCCATGCCCGGCTCGCCGCCGTCCCCCGGGGGGCGCGGGTGGCGGTGGCGGGGCTGGTCCTCGTGCGCCAGCGGCCGGGGACGGCCAAGGGCGTGGTCTTCATCACGCTCGAGGACGAGACCGGGGTCTGCAACGTCGTCGTCTGGAAGGCGGTCTACGAACGCTTCCGGCGGGCGGTGATCGCCGGGCGGCTCTTGCGCGTCAGCGGGCGGGTGCAGCGGGCCGCGGGCGTCGTCCATGTCGTGGCCGAGGGGATCGAGGATCTCTCGGCGCTGCTCGACCGCCTGCCCGACCCCGCCTTCAGCCCCGAGGCCGCGCGTGCGGGCGACGGGCCCTGACCGTCCCTCCGCGACCGGGGGGATCCTTGGCGGCGTTTCGGTGATCCCTGCCGACCCGCCCCCGGCGGCGGGCGCGCCGGGGGCGGGTCGGCCGCCCGCGCGCGGCTCGCGCGCGAGGGCGAGGCCCGCGCGCCCCGAGGCCCGCGAGGCCGTGACCGCGCCGCCACTGCCTGCGCGCCTTGGTCGGGAGGATCGGCCCCCGGGGCAGGGTTCCGGGCGCCCCCGGGGGGGCGCGGGTGCGGGCGATCGCGCTTGCAGGCGGCGGCGGAAGGGGCGAACCTTGGCCGCGGGCGGCGCGGGTCCGGGGGGAGGACGGGGCGATGGCGGGAAGAGGGGGCGGCCGGCCGGGGGTGGCGCGGGGGCGGGGGCGATGAGGGCTGCCGTCTATCGCCGCACCGGGCCCGCGGCCGAGGTGCTCGAACTCGTCGACCTTCCCGCGCCGGTGCCCGGGCCGGGCGAGGTCCTGGTGGCGGTGCGTGCCTCGGGCATCAACCCCGCCGACACCAAGCGCCGGGGCGGCTGGCGCGGCCTGGCCATGGACCATCCGCTGGTCGTGCCCCATGCCGACGGGGCGGGCGAGATCGTCGCCGCCGGCCCCGGGGTCGACCGCGGCCGGATCGGCGAGCGGGTCTGGCTGTGGAAGGCGCAAGGGGGCTATGACGGGCCGGGGCGGGCCTTCGGCACCGCGGCCGAGCTCATCGCCCTGCCCGCGGCCCAGGCCCTGCCGCTGCCCGCGGCCCTCGGCTTCGAGGCCGGGGCCTGCCTCGGGGTGCCGTTCCTCACCGCCTGGCGGGCGGTGATGGGCGATGGTAGCGTGGCCGGGCAGACGATCCTCGTCCAGGGCGGCGGGGGGGCGGTCGGCAACCTCGCGGTCCAGATCGCCGCCCGCGGCGGGGCGCGCGTCATCGCCACCGCCGGCCGCGGGGCGCCGGCCGGCTTCGCCCGCGCCGCCGGGGCCGAGGCGGTCGTCGACCGCCATGGCGCCGTCGCCGAGGCGGTGCTGGCGCTGACCGGCGGGGCCGGGGTCGACCGCGTCGTCGAGGTCGACTTCGCCGCCAACCATGTCGCCGACGCCCGCATGCTGCGGCCCGACGGCACGCTGGCGAGCTATTCCTCGACCTCAGACCCGACCCCGCCCTTCGCCTACTACGACCTCGGCTACAAGGGGCTGACGGTGCGCCTCGTGCAGGGCGCGCGCCTGCCCGGGAGCATGTTCGGCGAGGCGCTGGCCTGGCTGGCGGCCCATGCCGCGACGCTCGCGGTGCCGATCGGGGCCCGGCTTCCCCTCGCGGAGATCGCCGCCGCCCATGAACGGGTCGAGGGCGGGGCGCCCGGCCAGACCGTCGTCCTGCCCTGAGGGGCGGAGGGGGCGGCGGGACGGCCGCCCCGCCCCCCTCCGGACCCGCGCCGTCACGCCACCTTCTGGAGCACCGCCGCCGGCGTCACGCCGAGGGCGTGGCAGACGTCGCGCGAAAGCTGCGGCCGGTTGAGGGTGTAGAAGTGCAGGGCCTCCACCCCCTCGGCGAGGAGCGTGTCGCAAAGCTCGGTGCAGAGCGCCGTGGCGAGGAGGTCCGCCCGCCCGTCGCGGGTCGCGACCGCGAAGGCCTCGTCGAGCCAGGCCGGGACCACCGCCCCGCAGCGGGCGGCGAAGCGGCGGGTGTTGGCCCAGTTCTCGATCGGCAGGATGCCGGGGATGATCGGGGCGGCGATGCCGGCCCGGGCGCAGGCGTCGCGGAAGCGCAGGAAGGTCTCGGCCTCGAAGAAGAACTGGGTCATCGCCGCGCTCGCGCCGGCGTCGATCTTGCGCTTCAGCCAGTCGACGTCGGCACCGGGGCGGATGGCGTCGGGGTGGGGGTCGGGGTAGGCGCCGACGCGGATCGTGAAGCGCCCCGTCGCCGCCAGCGCCGCCACCAGCGCGACCGAATCGGCGAAGCCCTCGGGGTGGGGGGCAAAGCCGCCCGCCCCCTTCGGGGGGTCACCGCGGAGGGCGACGATGTCGGTGATCCCCGCCGCGGCGTAGGTCTCGGCGATCGCCATCGTCTCGGCCCGGGTGGCGTTGACGCAGGTGAGATGGGCGGCGACGCGGAGGCCGTAGTTGCGGCCGATGGTCGTCACGGCCTCGTGCGTGAGCGCCCGCGTGGTGCCGCCGGCGCCGTAGGTGACCGAGACGAGGGCGGGGCGCAGCGGGGCAAGCACCTGGAGCGATTCCCAGAGCCGGAAGCTCGCCTCGAGCGACTGGGGCGGAAAGAACTCGAAGGACACGGCGGGCACGGGCATGGACGGCTCTCCCTGGACGGGGCCGTTGTGGCACCGGCCGCGCCGTGAGACAAACGCATAATATTCATGGTCAGAGTGAGGCACGCCGCAAGATGTATCTGGAGCTCCGCCACCTGCGCACGATCCGGGCGATCCACGAGGCGGGCGGCCTCGCGCGGGCGGCCGACATCCTGCACATCACCCAGTCCGCCCTCTCCCATCAGGTCAAGGGCATCGAGGAGCAGTGCGGGGTCGAGCTTTTCGTTCGCCGCGCCCGGCCCCTGAAGCTCGCGGCGGCGGGGCTCAGGCTCCTGCGCCTGGCCGAGCGCGTCCTGCCCGAGATCGAGGCGCTCGAGGAGGACTTCCGCGGCCTGAGGAGCGGGCGGGCGGGGCGGCTGCACATCGCCATCGAATGCCATGCCTGCTTCGAGTGGCTGTTGCCGGTCCTCGAGGCGTTCCGCCGCGCCTGGCCCGAGGTCGATGTCGACATCCGCCCCGGGCTCGCCTTCGAGGCCCTGCCCGCGCTCCGGCGCGAGGACGTCGATCTCGTCGTCTCCTCCGACCCCGAGCGGATCGACGGCGTCGATTTCTCGCCGCTCTTCGACTACGAACCCCTGTTCGTCGCCGCCGCGACCCACCGGCTGGCGGCGCGGCCCCATGTCGAGGCCGAGGATTTCTGCGACGAGACCCTCCTCACCTATCCCGTCGAGCGGGCGCGGCTGGACGTCTTCAGCGCCCTCCTGCTCCCTGCGCGGGTCGAGCCGCGGGCGGTCCGCCAGGTCGAGCTGACGGCGGTGATCCTGCTTCTCGTCGCCGCCGGGCGCGGGGTCGCGGTGCTGCCCGACTGGGTGCTGCGCGAGGTGCGCACGCACGCGGGCTACGTCACCCGGCCCCTGACCGCGGCCGGGGTGACGCGGCGCCTCTATGCCGCCACCCGCAGCGAGGACACGACCCGCCCCCATGTCGCGACGGCGCTGCGGCTGATGCGGACCGAGCCCGTGAAGCTGCAACGGCGTTGACGGCCCGCCCGCGGCGGGGCGATGCTCGGCCCCTCCGGGCGGCGGGCGGGGCCGGGCATGGGTGGGGCGGGGCGGCGGGGGGCGTGGGCGGCGGCGGCGATCCTCTTCGCGGCGGCGCCCGCGGCCGCACTTCCCTGCCGGCTCGCACTCGCGCTCGCGGTCGACGTCTCGCGCTCGGTCGACGCGGCCGACTATGCCCTCCAGCGCGACGGCCTTGTCGCCGCGCTCGCCGACCCCGCGGTGCGCGCGGCCTTCCTCGATCACGGGCCGGTCGCCTTCGCGCTGTACGAATGGTCGGGCGAAGGCCATCAGGAAGTGGTGGTCGACTGGCTGATCGTGCGGCGGCCCGGGCAGCTCGACCGCATCGCCGCCCGCCTTCTCGACCATGCCCGGCTGCCCGCGTCGCTGCCGACCGCGCTCGGCACAGCGCTCGCCTACGGCCGCGACTTCCTCGCCGCGGCACCGTGGTGCGACGTCCGCGTCCTCGACGTCGCCGGCGACGGCCGGAACAACACCGGCCCCTCGCCCGCCCGCACCTACCGCCGGGGCGGCTGGGAGGGCATCACCGTCAACGCCCTGGCGATCGGCGAGCACGAGGCCGACATCGCCGACTACTACGCCCGCGAGGTGATCCGCGGCCCCGGCGCCTTCGTCGAGCGCGCCGACCGCCAGTCGGACTTTCCCCGCGCCATCCGCCGCAAGCTCCTGCGCGAGCTGATGCCGCCCCTGCTCGGGGGGCTGGGCGGGCGGGGCTTTCCTTCCCCGGGCGGGGCGC
>JADLCV010000009.1 GCA_020846995.1 Paracoccaceae bacterium | reverse complement strand
GCTTGTCGCCGTCGCCGAGGACAGCGCCTATCCCGCCCGCCGCGCCCGCCTCACCCCCACGCTCGCGGCCGAACTGCGCTGGCCCCTGGTCCGGCGGGGCGGGGGCGGCGGCGAGAGCCTTCTCGAGCCCGTGGTCGCGATCGCCTGGAGCCCGCCCGCCACCGGCGCCTTCCCCAACGAGGACAGCGCCATTGTCGAGCTCGACGAGGGCAACCTCTTCGCGCTGTCGCGGTTTCCGGGCGGGGACGCGGCCGAATCCGGGCTCCGGGCCAACCTCGGCCTCTTCTGGCGCCACCGCACGGCCGCGGGCTGGGCGGGGGGGCTCGCCGTCGGCCGCGTCCTCCGGGCCCGCGGGAGGTCCGGCTTCAGCCCCGGCTCGGGGCTCTCGGGCCGCGCCTCGGACTGGTTTCTCGCCGCCGATGCCGTCGCCCCCGGCGGCCTCCGCCTCGCCGCCCGGGCGCTCGTCGGCGACGACCTCGACGTCACGCGGGGAGAGCTGCGCCTGAACTGGCCGGCCGAGCGGATGGACCTTGCCACGGGCCTCGTCTGGCTGGCCCCCGACCCCGCCGAGAGCCGCCCCGCCGCCACCGCCGAATGGACCGTCGATGCCGCCCTGCGGCTCGGCCCTGCCCTCACCGCACGCCTCAACACCCGCTTCGACTTCGAGGCCGACCGCACCACCGAGGCCGGTCTCGGCCTCGTGTGGCAGAACGAATGCGTGGTGGTTGATCTTTCCGTCACGCGACGGTTTACTTCCGCGGCCAGCGTCGAGCCGGCGACGGACTTCAGCCTGACCGTGGGCCTCGTCGGTTTCGGCGGCGGGCAGGAGGGGGGGCCGCCCGCCCGGTCCTGCATCGCCACCCGGCGCTGAGCGGAGGAACCGGAAGCCATCATGCCCCCCCTTCGCGCCCTGCTCGCGCGCCTCGCCCTCGCCGCCCTGCTCGCCCCCGGGCTTCTGCCGGCCGGGGCCGCGGCCGAGGCGGGCCTCTTCGCGCCCCGGGCGGTCGTCAACGACGGCGTCATCACCCGCTACGAGGTCGCCCAGCGGCGCCGCTTCATCGAGGTGATCGGGGTCGCGGGCGACCTCGACGCCCAGGCGCTCGAACTCCTGATCGAGGACAAGCTGCGCCTCCAGGCGGCGGCGCAGTTCGGCGTCACCGTCAGCGAGGAGCAGATGGCGGCGGGCATGGCCGAGTTCGCGGGCCGCGCCAACCTCGACACCGATGCCTTCCTCGCCGGTCTTGCCGAGCGCGGGGTGGCGGCCGAGACCTTCCGCCACTTCGTCGAGGCCGGGGTGGCCTGGCGCGAGGTCGTGCGGCTGCGCTTTGCCGCCCGGGCGACGGTCACCGAGGGCGAGATCGACCGGGCGCTCGCGCTCGCCTCGCGGCGGGGGGCGGCGCGGGTCCTCCTGAGCGAGCTCCTGCTGCCGGCGACCGAGGATCATCTCGCCCGGTCGCGCCCCCTCGCCGAGCGGCTGGCGCGGACCCTGCGGGGCGAGGCGGCCTTTGCCGCGGCCGCGCGCGAGCATTCGGTCGCCTCCTCGCGCGAGCGCGGCGGCCGGCTCGAATGGCTGCCGATCGCCCGCATCCCGGCCGAGGTCGCGACCCAGATCCTGACCCTTGCCCCCGGCGAGGTGACCGCGCCCGTCCAGGTCGGCAACGTCATCGCCCTCTTCCTTCTCCGCGCGATCGACGAAGGCGCGCCGCTCCCGCCCGAATCGCTCGCCGTCGACTATGCCCAGTTCCTCATCCCCGGCGCCGGCGCGCCGGCCGCCGCCGCCGAGGCCGGGCGCATCCGCGCCCGGGTGGACCGCTGCGACGACCTCTACGGCATCGCCCGCGGCCTGCCCCCCGAGCGCCTCCTGCGCGAGACCCGCGCCCAGCCCGACATCCCCGCCGACATCGCCCTCGAACTCGCCCGCCTTGACGACAACGAAAGCTCGGTCGCGCTCACCCGCGGCGATGCCCTCGTGTTCCTCATGCTCTGCGGACGCACCGCTTCCCTCCCCGACGCGGCGCCCGCGACCCCGGCCGCCGCGGAGGGGGCGGGCGAGGGCGAGGGCGGCGGGGACGCGGCCGCGGCCGCCCCCGCCCCCTCGCCGCGCGAGGAGATCCGCCAGCGGCTGACGAACGAGCGTCTCGGCGCCTTCGCCGCGGGCTACCTCGCCGAGTTGCGCGCCGACGCCCACATCGTCATCCGATGACGCCGGCACCGGCAGCGCCGGCCGCTGCCGGGGCGCCGGGAGAGGCCGCGGCCGACCCCCTGCCGCCCCTGCGCGAAGTCATCGCCCGCCACGGGCTCGCCGCCCGCAAGGGGCTCGGCCAGCACTTCCTGCTCGATCTCAACCTGACGGCGCGGATCGCCCGCACCGCCGGCGACCTCGGCGCCGCCGACGTGCTCGAGATCGGCCCCGGGCCGGGCGGGCTGACGCGGGCGCTTCTCGCCGCCGGGGCCCGCCGCGTCGTCGCGGTCGAGAAGGATCCCCGCTGTCTGCCGGCGCTGGAGGAGATCGCCGCCGCCCATCCCGGCCGGCTCGAGGTCGTGGCCGGCGACGCCCTGGCCCTCGATCCCGGCCCCCGGCTTGCCCCGCCGGTCCGCGTCGTCGCCAACCTTCCCTACAACATCGGCACCGAGCTTCTCACCCGCTGGCTCTCGCCCCCCTCCTGGCCGCCCTTCTGGGAGAGCCTGACGCTCATGTTCCAGGAGGAGGTGGCCGAGCGGATCGTCGCCCGGCCGGGCACCCGGGCCTGGGGGCGCCTCGCCATCCTCGCCCAGTGGCGGACGACGGCGCGGATCGCGCTGCGGCTGCCGGCCGCGGCCTTCACCCCGCCGCCGCGCGTCGCCTCGGCGGTGGTGCAGATCGCGGCCCTGCCCGCGCCCCGGTGGCCGGCCGATGCGACCGCCCTCGCGCGGGTGACCGCGGCGGCCTTCGGCCAGCGGCGCAAGATGCTCCGCGCGAGTCTCAGGGGGCTCGCGCCCGACATCGAGCGTCGCCTCGGCGCGTTGGGCATCGACCCCACGGCGCGGGCCGAGACGCTTCCGGTCGCGGCCTTCTGCGCCCTCGCCCGGGAGCTTTCCGCGCCCTGAACCCGCCGCCCGTGCCCGGTTCCGCGGCGGGGGCAGCCCCGGGGGGCCCGGAAGTCGCGGCCTCAAGCGCCCTGAACCCGCGGCCCGCGCGCTATTCCGCGGCGGGGTTGGCCGGGGGCTCGGCGGTCGCGGCCTCGCCGGCCTCGGCCGGGCGCGGACGGCGGGTGTAGGGTCGCCGGCGCGGCGCGGCCGCGCGGGGCGGGCCCTCGGGCGCGGCCGGAGCGGGGACGGCCGGGGGCGGGGGCGCCGCAGCGGCGGGGAGGGCGGGGGGGACGGCGTCGGCGGGCCGCGGCTTGGGCGGCCGGCCGCGGCGGGCGCCCCCGGGCCGCCCCGCCGGCGCCTCGGCCGCACCACCCCCGCCGGGGCCCCCGCCCGCGGCGGCGGCCGCCGTCAGCACCGCGGCCGTCCCTGGCCCCGCCGCGCCCGCCGCGACGGCGGCGGGTGCCGGCGCGGGCGGCGGCGGCACCGTCCCGCCCGCCCCTTCGGGGGTCTCGACGAGGACCGCGCCGCCCGCGCCCTCGTCAAGGTCGATGACGGCCGCCGCTGCCGCCTCGCGCCGCGGCGGGCGGGCGCCCTCGGGGCGGAGGGCGAACTCGCCCGGCTGCGCCGGGCCGCCGCGGCCCTCGCCCGGCTGGGCCTCGAACGGGCGCCCCTCGGCCATCCGCTCGGGCCGGCGCTCGCCCCTCTCCCCGCGCTCGCCCGGGGCGCGGTCGGGCCGCGGCCCGCCGCGCTCGCCCGGGCCCCGCTCGCCTGCCAGGCGGTCGCGGTCGGGGCCGCCGCGCTCGCCCCGCGGCCGCTCGCGCTCGCCCGGACCCCGCTCGCCCGCCGGCCGGTCGCGGTCGATGCCGCCGCGCTCGTCCCGCGGCCGCTCGCGCTCGCCCCGGTAGCCCGCCGAAGGCTCGGACCCGAACCGGTCGACCCCGCCATACTCGCCGCCATTGGCGAAGCCGCCCTCGGCCTCGCGGCCGTAGCGGCCGCCCTCGAAGCCGCGCCGCTCCTCCTGCTCGCGCTGCATCTCGCGCTGGGCGTCGCCGAGGAGGCGGGTGTAGTGCTCGGCGTGCTGCTGGAAGGCCTCGGCGGCGACGCGGTCGTTGCCAAGCTGGGCGTCGCGGGCGAGGATCAGGTATTTCTCGATGATCTGCTGGGGCGTGCCGCGCACCTTGCCCTCGGGGCCCGAACTCTCGAACACGCGGTTGACGATGTTGCCAAGCGGCCGCGGGCGGTTCGGCTTGGAACGCGAACGGGACTTCGACGATCTCATGGGTCTCGCTTTGATCAGCGGTGACAGCGCCCTGCAGGCGTCCGAGGCGGGTGCCGCGCACCCAGCGCTGCGATCCGGAATCCCGCGATAATCAGGCTTGCCGGCGCGTGGGACGGCACGCGACCGTCCCTCCGCACGTCGCCTGATAAGCACGGCCCGGGGCCCAAGACAAGGGGAATCTTGCCCGGTCCGGGGCTTCGGGCGCGAGATGCGGCGGACGTGCGTCGGTTTCCGCTCAGGGTGCGCGGGCGGCGACGACCCGCGGCCGGCCGTCGAGGTCGGCGTGCGTGCCGACCTCCGCGAGCCCCGCGGCGCGGGCCGCCGCCGCCACCCGCCTGGCCTGGCCCGCGCCGACCTCGACGAACAGGCGCCCGCCCGGGGCGAGACGGGCGGGCGCCCCGGCGACGATCGCGCCCAGGGCCTCGAGCCCGTCGGGCCCGGGCGTGAGCGCCTCCCGCGGCTCCCACAGGCGGACCTCGGGGGCGAGCGTCGCGAGCGCCGCCTCGGGGATGTAGGGGGGGTTGGCGACGATGAGGTCGAAGCCCCCGCCGAGATCCCCGAACCAGTCGGCCTCGAGGAAGGCGGCGCGGTCCGCAACCCCGTGCGCCGCGGCGGTGGCGCGCGCGACCCTGATCGCCGCGGGCGAGCGGTCGGTGCCGACCCCGGTCGCCGCAGGCCCTTCGGCGAGGAGCGTGACGAGAAGGCAGCCCGAGCCGGTGCCGAGGTCGAGGACGCGCGCGAAGGGCCCCGCGAGCGCGAGCGCGACGAGGGTCTCGGTCTCGGGCCGGGGGTCGAGGACGTCGCCGCTGACGCCGAACGTGCGGCCCCAGAAGAGCCGCCGGCCGGTGATCTGGGCCACCGGCCGGCGGGCGGCGCGAAGGCCGACGAAACCGGCGAAGCGGGCCAGGGCCGCGGGCTCGGGGTTGCTGTCGAGGGCGAGGAGGAGGCGGTCGCGGGGAAGCCCGAGGGCGTGGGCGAGGAGGTGGCGGGCGTCGCCCGCGGGATCCTCGACGCCGGCCGCGGCGAGCCGCACCGTCGCCTCGGCGAGGGGCCCCCGCCAGCCCTGCCGCCCGCTCACGCTCACGCCCCCTCCCCGGCCTCGGCCGCGGCCAGCCGCGCCGCCTCGTCGGCGGCGACGAGGGCGTCGATGATCACCCCGAGGTCGCCCGCGAGGACCTCGGCAAGGCGGTGGACGGTCAGGTTGATGCGATGGTCGGTGACCCGCCCCTGGGGGAAGTTGTAGGTGCGGATGCGCTCGCTGCGGTCGCCCGAGCCGACCTGGCCGCGCCGCGCCGCCGCCCGTTCGGCCACCGCCCGGGCGCGGGCGCGGTCGTGGAGGCGGGCCCGCAGGACGGCCATCGCCGCGGCGCGGTTCTGGTGCTGCGATTTCTGCGAGGCGGTGACGACGATGCCGGTCGGCAGATGGGTGATGCGCACCGCCGAATCGGTCGTGTTGACGTGCTGGCCGCCGGCACCCGAGGCGCGCATGGTGTCGATGCGGAGGTCGGTGGCGTCGATCGCGACGTCGATCTCCTCGGCCTCGGGCAGGACGGCGACGGTCGCGGCCGAGGTGTGGATGCGGCCGCCGGCCTCGGTCTCGGGCACGCGCTGGACGCGGTGGACGCCCGATTCGAACTTGAGCCGGGCATAGACCCCCTCGCCCTCGATCCGCGCCACCGCCTCGCGCACGCCGCCAAGCTCGGTCGCGGCGAGTTCGAGGAGCTGGAAGCGCCAGCCCTGCGCCTCGGCCAGGCGCTGGTACATGCGCAGGAGGTCGGCGGCGAAGAGCGCGGCCTCCTCGCCCCCGGTCCCCGGGCGGATCTCGAGGATCGCCGGGCGGGCGTCGTCCTCGTCGCGCGGCAGGAGCGCCCGGCGCAGGCGGGCGGCGGCGGCCGGCAGCTCCGCCCGCAGCCGCGCCACCTCCTCCTCGGCGAGCGGGCGCAGCTCGGGGTCGGCGCGCATCGCCTCGGCCGCGGCCAGATCGGCCGCGAGCCGGCGCCACGCCGCGATCGTCTCGGCCACGGGCTTCAGCCCGGCGTACTCGCGCCCGAGCCCGACGAGTTCGCCCGCGCCGGGACCGGCGAGAAGGCGCGCCTCGAGGAACTCGAAGCGCCGCAGGATCTGGTCGAGGCGGTCGTCGGGAACCATGGCCGGTGCTCTCGCCGCTCGGCCGGGTGGCGTCAAGGGCCCGGCGGGCGCGGGTCGGGCGGCGAGGCCCCCCCGGCCCGCCCTCGGCCCCCGGCCTGCGCGCCCCGCCCCCGGACTTCGGGGGCGGCCACCCGCGGGTGCCAAGGGGCGAGCCCCCCGCGACGGCAGGCTCGGCCCCTGACGGCACCCGGGCGGGGTGGGGCGGCCGGGCGGTTCCACGGGTCGGGCGTCGCCGTGCGGGGATCGTCGAACCTCGTGCGAAGCAGGCCCCCGCTCGCCCGTCCTCTCCCTCAAGCCACGGGCGGCGCCCGGCCGGGACCCGGCCCTACCCCGCCTGGCGCCGGGCGGCGGCCCAGAGGCAGAGGATCGCGGTCGCGGCATGGGCCCCGGCGACGGCCGTGATCCCGGCGGGGTCGAAGGGCGGCGAGACCTCGACGACGTCGCCGCCCCTGAGGTCGATGCCGGCAAGCCCGCGCAGGATCGCCGCCGCCTGCCAGCTGGCGAGCCCGCCCCACACCGGGGTGCCGGTGCCAGGCGCAAAGGCGGGGTCGAGCGCGTCGATGTCGAAGGTCAGATAGGCGGGGGCGCGGCCGACGATCCTGCGCACCTCGGCCGCGACCGCGGCCGGCCCGCGGCCATGGACCTCCTCGGCGGCGATGACGTTGAGGCCGAGGAAGTCCGGGCATTCGGTGCGGATGCCGATCTGGACCGAGCGGGCGACATCGACAAGGCCCGCCCGCACCGCCTTGCCCATCATCGTGCCGTGGTCGATGCGGTCGGGCGCGTCATCGGGCCAGAGGTCGGAATGGGCGTCGAACTGGATCACCGCGAGGGGCCCGGAACGGGCCGCGAAGGCGGCGAGGAGGGGCAGGGTGACCGAATGGTCGCCGCCGAGCGCGAGAAGCCCCGGCCCGGCCGCGAGGATGGCGCCGGCATGGGCCTCGAGGCGGGCGGGAAAGGCCGCGACGCGGGCATAGTCGAAGGCGAGATCGCCCGTGTCGACGACCGCGAACTCGGCCAGGGGATCGAAGCCCCAGCCCCAGGGCGGATCGGCCGGCTGCAGCGCCGAGGCCTCGCGGATCGCCCGCGGCCCGAAGCGGGCCCCCGGGCGGTGGGTCACCGCCTGGTCGAAGGGCACGCCGAGGACGGCGAGATCGGCCCCGGCGAGGTCCTTGGTGTAGCGCCGGCGCAGGAAGCTCGTCGCCCCGGCAAAGCTGTTCTCGAAGGCCGGCCCGCGCAGGTCGGGGCGGCTGAAGGCACGATCGACCTCGCGGCCGGCATCCTCGAGCGCCATGGCACCTCCGCTTGACAGCGGGGCACGGGCGGCGTTCCGCTCGCCCGGACCCTTCGCCCGGGCCCGCCGCGAGCCGCCATGCCCTCGCCCCTCGCCCGCCTCTACGAGGCCGAAGCCTACGACACAAGCCGCCCGCCGGCGAGCCACTGGCAGGCGACCGCCGGGCCGCCGCCCGCCACGACCCCGCTCGCCCTCCCGGGACGGACGGGGACGGCCGTGATCGGGGCCGGCGTCTGCGGGCTCGCGGCCGCGCTCGCGCTCGCCCTGCGGGGCGAGGAGGTCGCGGTCCTCGACGCCGGGCCCCCGGGCTGGGGGGCGAGCGGGCGGAGCGGCGGCTTCGTCTGCATCGGCGGCACCAAGCTCTCCGAGACCGCGATCCTTCGCCGCTTCGGGGCCGGGGAGGCGCGGGCCTTCGTCCGCTTCCAGGAGGATGCGGTCGCGGCGGTGGCCGAGACGATCGCGACCCATGCCATCGCCGCCGAGGCCGGCCCCCCGGGCGAGGTCTGCCTCGCCCACAGCCCGGCCGCCTTCGCCGCCCTCGCCGCCGCGGCGCGGGCGCGCGAGGGGCTCGGCGGGGCCCGCGCCCGCCTTGTCCCGCCCGCCGACCTCGGCCCCGAGGGGCTCGCAGGCCCGGGCTTCTTCGGGGCGGCGATCAATCCCGTGGGCTTCCCCGTCCATCCCCTGCGCTACCTCCACGGGCTCCTCGGGGCGGCGACGGCGGCGGGGGTGCGGACGGCCTTCGCGACACCCGTCAGCGACCTGGCGCCGGCGGCCGGCGGCTGGCGGCTCGCGACCCCGGCCGGGCCCCTCGCGGCGGCACGGGTCCTGATCGCGACCAACGGCTATTCCTCCGAGACGCTGCCACCCTGGATCGCCGGGCGGACGCTGCCCGTCCTCTCGACGATCCTCGTCACGTCCCCGCTCCCGCCCTCCCTCCGCGCGGAGACGGGCTTCACCGACGCCCGCATGGCCTTCGATTCGCGCACCCTCCTGCACTACTTCCGCCATCTCCCCGACGGCCGCTTCCTCTTCGGGATGCGCGGCGGGGTGTCGGCGGCGCCGGCCGCGCAGGCCCGCACCATCGCCCGCGCCCGGGCCCATCTCGCGGCCCTCTTCCCCGCCCTCGCCCCCGCCGGCATCGAGCACGCCTGGTCGGGCCTCGCCTGCCTCACGGGAAGCCTCACGGCCTTCGCCGGGCCGGTGCCGGGGGCCGAGGGGCTCCATGCCGCCTTCGGCTGGCACGGCTCGGGCCTCGCCATGGCGACGCTCGCCGGCCGCCGCCTCGCCCCGGCGATCCTCGGCGCCCCCTCCGACCTCCCCGCCCCCCTCGCCCGCGCCCCCCGGCGCTTCCCCCTCGCCCCCCTGCGGCGGACGATGCTCGCCGCCGCCTACCTCGCGGCGGGCCTCGCCGATGGCCCCGTGGGCGGCCGGGGCGGACGATCCCTGACCGGCCCCGCCGCCCCTTGACCCTGTCCGCCGGGCGGTCATGGATGCGCGCGCCCGCCCCCGCGGCCCCGGGAAGGCCCGATGCTCCGCTCCCTCTACGACCGCACCCTCGCGCTTGCGCGCAGCCGCCACGCCCTCCGGGCGCTCGCCGCAGTCGCCTTCGTCGAGAGCTCGGTCTTCCCCATCCCGCCCGACGCGCTCATGATCCCGATGATCCTCGCCCGCCCCGACCGCGCCTTCCGCATCGCGGCCGTCGCGACGCTCGCCTCGGTCGCGGGCGGGCTCGCCGGCTACGCCATCGGCTGGGGCCTCTTCGAGACGATCGGCCGGCCCATCCTCGCCCTCTACGGCGCCGAGGCGACGGCCGCGGCCTTCAGCGCCCGCTTCAACGAATGGGGCCTGTGGGCGGTGATCTTCGCCGGCGTGACGCCCTTTCCCTACAAGGTCATCACCATCATGTCGGGATGGACGGGGCTCGACCCCGGCCTCTTCACGATCGCGAGCCTTCTCGCCCGCGGCCTCCGGTTCTACCTTGTGGCGGTGCTGCTCTGGCGCTACGGCGCGGCCATGCGCACCTTCATCGAACGGCGGCTGGGCCTCGTCTTCACGGCCTTCATGGTCCTCCTGATCGGCGGCTTCCTCGCCCTCGGGGCCCTCTGATGCGAGCCGCCGCGGGCCCCCTTCCCGCCCTCGCCGCCGCCCTCGGCTCGGCCGCGCTCCTCCTCGGGGCGCTCGCCTTCCAGCATCTCGGCGGGCTCCCGCCCTGCCCCTTGTGCATCTGGCAGCGCTGGCCCCATGTCGTGGCGGTGGCGGCGGGGGTCGCCGTCGCGGCCCTCCTCGCCCGCGGGCGCCGGATGCCGGCCGCGCTCGCCCTCCTCGGGGCGGCGGCGGCCGCGACCTCGGGCGCGGTCGGCGTCTACCACACCGGCATCGAGCGCCGCTGGTGGCCGGGCCCCGACACCTGCGCCGCCCCCGACATGGGCGGGCTGAGCCCGGGCCAGCTCCTCGACGCCATCCTCGCCGCCCCGGTCGTGCGCTGCGACGAGGTCGCCTGGGCCTTCGCTGGGCTCTCGATGGCGTCGTGGAACGCCCTCCTCTCCTTCGCCCTGGCGCTCCCGTGGCTGCTCGCCGCCCGCCGCGGGGGCTCGGGCCGCGCCTGACCGCCCGGCCCTCCCCCGGCCCTCCCTTCCCTCCCCTCCCCGGCCCCGCCCGCCTCGCGAGCGGGGCCCGGCCACCAGCGGCGCTCGATGCCGG
>JADLCV010000008.1 GCA_020846995.1 Paracoccaceae bacterium | reverse complement strand
GCGCCCCCCTCGCGCCGGAGGCCGCGGGAGAGTAGTCTCGGCCCCGAAAGGGGTGCCCCGCCATGAGCCTTGCGATCGAGCGCGTCACCGTCCGCGACCTCCGCTTCCCGACCTCGCGGAGCCTCGCGGGGTCGGACGCGATGAACCCGACGCCCGACTACTCGGCGACCTACGTCACGCTCGAGACCGCGCACGGCCCCGCCGGCCACGGGATGACCTTCACCATCGGCCGCGGCAACGAGTTGTGCGTCGCCGCCGTGCGGGCGCTCGCTCCGCTCGTCGAGGGGCTCGCGCTGCCCGACGGGCTTGCCGACATGGGGGCGCTCTGGCGGCGGCTGACCCGCGACAGCCAGCTGCGCTGGGTCGGACCCGACAAGGGGGTGGTCCACCTTGCGACGGCGGCGGTGATGAACGCGGCCTGGGACCTCAAGGCGCGGCTCGCCAGGCTGCCGGTGTGGCGGCTCCTCGCCGCCATGAGCCCGGCCGAGATCGTCGCCCTCGTCGACTGGACCTGGCTCGCCGACGCGCTCGACCCCGGCGAGGCGCGCGAGCGGCTGGAGGAGAAGGCCCCCGGCCGCGCCGCCCGCATCGCCCTCATCGAGGCCCGGGGCTATCCCGCCTACACGACCTCGGCCGGCTGGCTCGGCTATTCCGACGAGCGCATGGAGGCGCTCCTCCGCGCCGCCCTCGCGGAGGGCTGGAGCCACTTCAAGATGAAGGTCGGCCGCGACCCCGGCGACGACCTCCGCCGCGCCCGCCTGCTGCGCGAGGCGATCGGGCCCGGCCGGCGGCTGATGATGGATGCCAACCAGGTCTGGGGGGTGGGCGAGGCGATCGCCGCCATGGCCCCGCTGGCCGAGGTCGATCCCTGGTGGATCGAGGAGCCGACCCATCCCGACGACGTCCTCGGCCACGCCGCCATCGCCCGCGCCGTCGCCCCGGTCCGCGTCGCGACCGGCGAGCATTGCGCCAACGCGGTGATGTTCAAGCAGTTCCTGCGGGCGGGTGCGATGGGGGTGTGCCAGCTTGACGGCTGCCGGCTGGCCGGGCCCAACGAGGCGGTGGCGGTCCTCCTGCTTGCCGACAAGGCGGGGGTGCCGGTCTGCCCCCATGCCGGCGGGGTCGGGCTGTGCGAGATCGTCCAGCACCTCGCGATCTTCGACTTCGTCGCCGTGTCGGCGAGCCTCGAGGACCGCGTCCTCGAATACGTCGAGCACCTGCACGAGCATTTCCTCGATCCGGTGCGGATGCGGGGGGGGCGCTACCTCGCCCCGGCGGCGCCCGGCTACTCGATCGCCATGCACGCCGGGACGCTGGCCGACTACCGCTTTCCCGACGGAGCCGCCTGGGCCGCCCCGCCGGTGCGCGAGAGCGGCGAGGACCTCGACGCGAACGGCGACTGGCCGGTCTGAGACTGGCCGGTCTGACCGCGGCCGGGTGGCGCGCCGGCGGCGGGCCCCGGGGGGGTGCCGCCGCCGGCCGCCCTACATGACGGCGCCGATCTGCCAGGGCACGAACTCGACGCCGCCGAAGCCCAGGGCCTCGCTCTTCGTCCGCTCGCCTGAGGCGACGCGCAGGATCAGCTCGAAGATTTCCGCCCCCTTGGCGGCGACCGGCACCCCGCGCTCGACGATGTCGCCGCAGTCGAGGTCCATGTCGCCCGCCATCCGCGCGTGCATCTCGGAGTTGGTCGCGAGCTTGATGCAGGGCACGGGCTTGAAGCCCGAGACCGAGCCCCGGCCGGTGGTGAAGACGACGAGGTTCGCCCCGCCCGCGACCTGGCCCGTCACCGAGCAGGGGTCGTAGCCCGGCGTGTCCATGAACACGAGCCCCTTCGCCGTCACCTCCTCGCCATAGCCGCAGACCGCGGCGAGGGGCGCCGTGCCGCCCTTGGCGACGGCGCCGAGCGACTTCTCGAGGATCGTCGTCAGCCCGCCGCGCTTGTTGCCGGGCGAGGGGTTGTTGTCCATGGCCCCGCCCTCGCGGGCGACATAGGCCTCCCACCAGCGGATGCGGTCGATCAGGCGGCGGGCGACCGCGGGGTCGGCGGCGCGGGCGGTGAGGAGGTGCTCGGCGCCGTAGATCTCGGGCGTCTCGGAGAGGATCGTGGTCCCGCCCCGGGCGACGATCAGGTCCGAGGCGGCGCCGAGCGCAGGGTTGGCGGTGATGCCCGAATAGCCGTCCGAGCCCCCGCACTGGAGCGCGACGGTCAGGGCCGAGACCGGCGCCGGAGCGCGCCGCGCGCGGTCGGCGCGGGCCGCCATCTCGGCGAGGAGGGCGGTGCCGCGCTCGACCGTGGCGCGGGTGCCGCCGGTCGCCTGGATGGTCATGGTGCGGAAGTTGTCGTCGGCCCGGAGCCGCGCCCCGGCGACGAGATCGGCGAGCTGGAGGACCTCGCAGCCGAGCCCGACGAGCAGGATGCCGCCGAAGTTCGGGTTGCGGGCCCAGCCCTTGAGCGTCCGCAGGAGGAGGTCGAAGCCCGCGCCCGCCCCGGCCATGCCGCAGCCGCTGCCGTGGACGATCGGGACGATGCCGTCGACGTTGGCGAAGGCGGACCGCCAGGGGGCGGCCTCGGCGGCCTCGGCGATGAAGCGGGCCACCGAGCCCGAGCAGTTGACCGAGGTCAGCACGCCGAGGAAGTTCCGCGTCCCCACCCGCCCGTCGGCGCGGTGATAGCCCTGGAACTGCCGTTCGGGCCCCGGGGGCGAGGGCAGGGGCCGGAGGGCGCTGCCCGGGACGCCGCCGCCGTCATGGCCCGACATGCCAAGGTTATGGCTGTGGACATGGGCGCCGGCGGCGATCGCGGCTGTCGCTGCCCCGATCGTCTGGCCGTAGCGGATCACCCGCTCGCCCGGGGCGATCGCCTGCGCGGCGAGCTTGTGGCCCCGCGGGACCGGCCCCGGCAGGGGTCCGGGGAACCCCTCGGCGGTCGCGCCGGCGGCGAGATCGGCGAGCGCGATGAGGACGTTGTCGTCGGGGTGAAGGCGGGTGGCAAGGGCGGCGGGCATCGGCTTGCTCCTCGGGGCGGCCGCGGCGGCGGGGGCGGCCGGGCCCGCTTGACAGGGGTCGACGCGGGCCTAACATGCTAACATGTTACAGGTCGAGGATCGCATGATGCAAGCGGCCCCGCCGGTGCCGCCGCTGCGCCCGCTCACGGCCTTCGCGGGCAGCCTCGGGCAGCGCGTCTACCTCGCGCTCAAGGAGGCGATCCTCTCGCTTGCCTTCGCTCCGGGCGAGATCCTGCGCAAGGGGGCGATCTGCGCCGCCCTCGGGGTCTCGCGCAGCCCGGTGTCGGAGGCCCTCGCCCGGCTTGCCGCCGAGGGGCTCGTCGACGTCGTGCCCCAGGCCGGCAGCTTCGTCGCCCGCCTGTCGATGGCCGACATCCGCGAGGGCGCCTTCCTGCGCGAGGCGATCGAGCTTGCGGCGGTCGAGCGGGTGGCCGAGTTCATCGGCGACGACCAGCTTGCGCTCCTGCGCCGCAGCCTGCGCCTCCAGGAGGCGCTGGTCGAGGACGGCGACCGCGCCGGCTTCTATGCCGAGGACGCCGGCATGCACGCGCTCATCCTCTCCTTCACGGGCTTCCGCCGGCTGGCCCAGGTCTCCGAGACCGCCTGGCTGCACGTCAACCGGGCCCGGCGGCTGAACCTGCCGGTGCCGGGGCGGCTCGCGGCGACGGTCGTCGAGCACCGCGCCATCATCGAGGCCCTGGCGGCCCGCGACCCCGCCGCCGCGCGGGCGGCGACATGCTTCCACCTGCGCCAGCTTCTCGCCCTCATCGAGCCGCTCGAGCGCGAGCGCCCGGAGCTCTTCAAGGCACCCTGAGGGACGAAGGACGATGCCCGACCGCGCCTCCCGCCCGCGCTATGCCGTCCGCCTCAACGCCTTCCGCGGCCGCGGCGGGGGGCTCGCAGGGATGGTCGCGGCGGCGGCGGCGGTCGCCGGCATCGACGCCGCCGACCTCAACTATCCCGACCACCTCGAGGGCATCCTTCCGGCCGCGGCGGGGCGCCTCCTTGCCGACCACGGGCTGGCGCTGAACGGGCTTGCCATGCGCTACGCGACCGCCCCCGGGTTCGCCCTCGGCGCCCTCGCCCACCCCGACCGCGCGCGCCGCCGGGCGGCCGTCGACCTCACGCGGCGCGGGATCGACGCCGGCCGGGCGGCGGGGACACGGCTGATGACGCTGTGGCCGGGGCCGGACGGGGTCGACTATCCCTTCCAGGGCGACCATGCCCGGATGTGGGACGACCTCGTCGCCGCCCTCGCCGAGATCGCCGCCCACGACCCCGAGAGTTGCGTCGCCCTCGAATACAAGCCCGCCGATCCCCGCGCCTTCGCGCTCCTCCCCGACGCCGCGACGACGCTCCTCGCGATCGCCGCGACGGGGGCGGGAAACCTCGGCGTCACCCTCGATTTCGCCCATTCGCGGATGGCGGGCGAACTGCCGGCGCGGGCCGCGGCGCTCGTCGCCCGCCACGCGCGCCTGCTCGGCGTCCATCTCAACGACGGCTACGGCCGGCGCGATGACGGCCTCATCGCCGGTTCGGTGAGCCCGGTCGAGACGGTCGAGCTTCTCGTCACCCTCGCGCGCATCGGCTACGCGGGCGTCCTCTACTTCGACACCTTCCCCGACCAGGTCGGCCTCGATCCCGCCGCCGAGGCGGGGGCGAGCCTCGCCCTCGTCGAGGGGTTGCGGAGGGTGGCGGCGGGGCTCGCGGAGGACGCCGCCCTCGCCCGCGCCATGGCGGCGCAGGACGCCGCGGCGACCAGCCGCATCGTCGCCGCGGCCCTCTTCGGGGCGCGCCCGTGAGCGTCCTCGTCCTCGGCGCGCTCCACCACGACGTCATCGTGACCGCCCCCCGCATCCCCCGCCTCGACGAGACGCTGCCCGGCGAGGGCGTCGCCCATGCCCTCGGCGGCAAGGGGGCGAACGCGGCGGTGGCGGCGGCGCGGATGGGGGCGCGGGTGGCGATGGCCGGGGCCGTCGGCACGGACGCGGCCGCCCCGGCCCTGCTCGCGGCCCTCGATGCCGCGGGCGTCGAGCGGCGGGCGGTGCGCGCGGTCGCCGGGCCCTCGGGGATGAGCGTCGCCATCCTGACCCGGGAGGGCGCCTACGCGGCGGTGATCGTCAGCGCCGCCAACCGCGAGGTGACCGGTGCCGAGGCCCTGCCCGCGGCCGACACGCGCTGGCTCGTCCTCCAGAACGAGGTGCCCGAGGAGGCCAACCTGCGCGCCGCCCGCGCCGCCCGGGGGGCGGGCGCGCGGGTGATCATGAATGCCGCCCCGGCGCGGGCGATGGCACCCGGGATCCTCGCCCTGACCGCGATCCTCGTCGTCAACCGCGGCGAGGCGGCGGCCCTCGCCGGCACGCCCGCGGACGCCCCCGAGGCGGCGGCCGACCGCCTCCTTGCCCAGGGCCCGGAGGCGGTGGCGGTGACGCTCGGCGCCGACGGGCTCGTCCTCGCCGGGCGCGGGGGGCTATCGGCGCGGCTGCCGGCGGTCCGCGTCGCCGCCCGCTCGAGCCACGGCGCGGGGGACTGCTTCACCGGCGCCCTCGCCGCCCGCCTCGATGCGGGCGAACCCCTCGCGGCCGCGCTCGCCTTCGCCCAGGGCGCCGCCGCCCTCCACGTCGCGCTCGCGCCCGAGGCGCGGGCAACGGCGACGCCCGCCCGCGTCCTCGACCTCATCGCCGCCGCCCGTGCCGGCTGACGCGGGCGGCGGGCGCGGCCTCCCCCCGGAGGGGAGGCCGCCGCGCGCCCCGGCCGCCCCTGCCCCCCCCCGGAGCGGTCAGAGGCGGTAGAACGCGGCCGCCGTGCCGCCGAAGACGCGGGCCCTCGCGGCGGGCGCGAGCCCCGCGGTCAGGGTCTCGGCCGCCGCCCGCCAGACCCCGTATTCGGCCCGCAGGCGGCAGACCGGCCAGTCCGATCCCCACATCACGCGCTCGGGCCCGAAGACGGCGAGGATGTGCCCGGCATAGGGGGCGAGGTCCGCGACCGTCCACTCCGGCCGGGCCTCGGTGACGAGGGCCGAGAACTTGCAGAAGGCCCCGGTCTCGCCGGCGATGCGGGCGATGCCGTCGGCCCAGGCGCGGAAGGCGGCAGGGTCGGGGTCGCGGATCTGGGGCTTCATGCAGTGGTCGACCACCACCCGCAGGTCGGGATGGCGCCGGAAGAGGGTGAGGAAGTTCGCGAGGTGGCGCGGAAAGCCCAGGGCGTCGAAGGTCAGGCCAAGCTCGGCCACGGCGCGGAAGCCCCGCTCGACATCGTCGCGCAGCATCCAGTCGTCGTCGGGAATGTCCTGGATCATCGGCCGGACGCCGCGGAACTTGGGGTGGCGGGCAAGGCGGCGAAGCGTCGCCCGCGCTTCCGGCCGCTCGAAATCGACCCAGCCGACGACTGCCCGGACGTGGTCGGTCGCATCGGCGATGCCGAGCATGTATTCGGTCTCGTCGACCGTCGCCGCCGCCTGCACGAGGACGGTGCCGCCGATGCCGTGGGCGGCAAGGTGGGGGGCAAGGTCGGCCGGACCGTAGGCGCGGGCGAGGACGGGATCGTCCTTCGGCATCCAGTCGTAGTCGCCGCGGGCCGGCTGCCAGTAGTGCTGGTGGGCGTCGATCTGCATGCGGTCCTCACTCCACGGGGGCGTCGGGGTGCAGAAGGCCCGCGGCCTTGAGGTCGGCCCAGAGCGCCGGCGGGATCGTCGCCTGCACGGCGGCGAGGTTCGCGGCCATCTCGGCCACCCCCTGGCCGCCGGGGATGACGGCCACGACGGCGGGATGGGCCAGCGGGAAGCGGCAGGCGGCATCGACGAGGCGCACGCCGTGGGCGCGGCACAGGGCCTCGATCCGGGCCACGCGATCAAGGACCGCCGCCGGCGCGGGGGCGTAGTTGTAATAGGCGCCGGGGCGGGCGCCGGTGGCGAGGATGCCCGAGTTGTAGGGTCCGCCGACGACGATGCCGATGCCGCGGCGGCGGCAGAGGGGCAGGAAGCCCGCGAGCGCCTCCTGCTCGAGGAGGGTGTAGCGGCCGGCGAGCAGGAAGAGGTCGAAGTCGCCCCGCTCGGCCAGCCACAGGGCGGGCTGCCATTCGTTGACCCCGGCCCCGAAGGCGGCGATCACGCCCTCGTCGCGCAGCCGCAGGAGCGCCCGGTAGCCACCGCCCATGAACTCCGCAAGCCGCCCGTCGAGCCCCGCCTGGCTCCGGTGGTTGGAGAGGTCGAGGTCGTGGGCGAAGAGGATGTCGACGCGGTCGACCCCGAGCCGCTCGAGCGAGGCCTCGAGGCTGCGCATGACGCCGTCGAAACCGTAGTCGTAGTGTTCCTTCCGCGCCGGCACCTCGAACCACTTGCCGAAGCCGTCGCGGGCCGCCGGCGGGCAGGCGCGGAGAAGCCGCCCGACCTTGGTCGAGAGGACGTAGCCCCCGCGCGGCCGGCCGCGCAGGAAGCGGTTGAGGCGGGTCTCGGCAAGGCCGAGGCCGTAGAGGGGGGCGGTGTCGAAGTAGCGCACGCCGCCGGCCCAGGCGGCCTCGAGGATCGCCTCGGCCTCGGCCTCGGTGATCGCCCGGTAGAGGTTGCCGAGCGGGGCGGTGCCGAAGCCGAGCGCGCTGAAGGCGAGCCCGCCGGTGCCGCGGCGGTCCCACTGCCGAACCGCAAGCGCCATCCCCGCCCCTCCCCCCGGTGCCGCCCGGGCCATGCTAGGGCAAGTTCGGCCGCGAGGAAATCGCCTCCGCGTGCGCCCCCAGTCACCCCCCCGGGGCCCCCGGCCGGTCCCCGGGCGGGCAGCCGGGCGCCTGTCGCGGGCCGGGCGGTGCCCCGGGGCCGGTCCCGCCCGGGGCGGCCGCCCCTCGCGCACGGGGCCGGGGCGGGGGGCCGGGGCGGCCGGGACCGGGCGGGTCGCGGCGCGGGCCGGGCGAGGGTGGCGCGGGCGGGTGCTGCCGGCGGCGGATTCCCTCCGGCCCGACTCTGGCCTAGGCTGGCGCGGCCGGGCCCGGGGCCCGGCGCCGGGCAGGGAGGGCAGGGCCGATGCGGACGGAGATCGTCGCCGACATGACCGCGCTGATGCGGATCCCGGGCCTCGCCGGGCACGAGGACCGGGTCCGCCGGGCGATCGCCGCCCGCCTTGCCGCGGCCGGCATCGGCCATCGCGGCGACCGGCTCGGCAACCTCATCGCCACCCTCCCGGGCGACCCCGCGGCGCCCGCGGTGATGGTCTTTGCCCACATGGACCAGCTGGGCTTCGTCGTCCAGAAGATCGCCGCCGACGGCATGGTCGGGGTCGCGCGCCTCGGCGGCGTGCCCGAGCGGGCGCTCGCCGCCCAAGCCGTCCTTCTCTGCGGAGACGCGGGGGACATCCCCGGCGTCATCGGCAACCAGAGCCACCACGCGACCCCTCCCGAGGAGCGTCTGCGCGTCCTTGCCACCGCCGAGATCCGCATCGACACCGGCCACGGCTCGCGCGCCGCCCTGGCCGAGGCCGGAGTGCGGATCGGCACGCCCGTGGTCTGGAGGCCCGAGGTCATCGGGCTTGCCCGCGGCCGCATCGCCGGCACCGCGATCGACGACCGCGCCGGCTGCGCCGTCCTTCTTGCCCTTGCCCGCGCCCTCGCCGGGCGGCGGGGGGCGGGCGCGACCGTCCATCTCCTGTGGTCGGTGCAGGAGGAGTTCAACCTTCGCGGGGCGCTCGTCGCCGCCCAGGCGCTGCGCCCCGACATCGCCCTCCAGCTCGACCTCATGCTCGCCACCGACTGCCCGGGGATGGAGGACCGCGGCGAGATGGTCCTCGGCGGCGGGCCGGGGATGAGCCTCTATTCCTTCCACGGCCGCGGCACCCTCAACGGCCTCCTGCCGCACCCCGAACTGGTCCGGCGGGCCGAGGCGGCGGCGGCATCCCGCGGCCTCGCCCTGCAACGCTCGGCCCAGGTCGGCATCCTGACCGACAACGCCTATGTCCAGCTCGCGGGCGCGGGGGTCGCCGCCCTCGACCTCGGATTCCCCTGCCGCTACACCCACTCGGCGCTCGAGGTCTGCGATCCCGCCGACCTCGAGGGGCTTGCCCTGCTCGTCCTCGCCATGCTCGAAGGCATCGGGCCCGGCCTCGCGCTCGAACGCGACGCCGGCGGGGGGGCGCCATGACGATCACGCTCGGCATCGACATCGGCACCTACGAGACCAAGGGCGTGCTCGTCGACGACGGCCGCGTCATCGCCGAGGCGGCGCGCGGCCACGAGATGCGCGTGCCGCGCCCGGGCTGGGCCGAGCACGACGCCGAGACCGACTGGTGGGGCGACTTCTGCGCCGTCGCCCGGGCGCTCGTCGGTCAGGCCCGCATCGACCCCCGCCGGGTCGCCGCCGTCGGGGCCTCGGCCATCGGGCCCTGCATGCTGCCGGTCGATGCCGCCTGCCGGCCGCTCGCGCCGGCCGTCCTCTACGGCGTCGACACCCGCGCCGCGGCCGAGATCGCCGACCTCGACGCCGCCATCGGCCCCGCCCGCATCCTCGAGGTCTGCGGCAACGCGCTGACCTCGCAGGCGGTCGGGCCCAAGATCCTGTGGCTGAAGCGCCACCGCCCGGAGGCCTTCGCGGCCGCAGCGCGCATCCACACGTCGACGAGCTTCCTTGTCGAGCGGCTCACCGGCAGGGCGGTGATCGACCACTACACGGCGGCGAACTTCGCCCCCCTCTACGACGTCGCCCGACTGGGCTGGACCGACGCCCTCGCCCCCGACATCGTCGCCCCCGAGCGTCTGCCGCGGCCGGACTGGTCGGCTGCGATCGCGGGCGAGGTGACGGGCGCGGCGGCGGCGGAGACCGGGCTTGCCGCCGGCACGCCCGTCACCGTCGGCACCATCGACGCCGCCGCCGAGGCGGTGAGCGTCGGTGTCGCCGCCCCGGGCGACCTCATGCTGATGTATGGCTCGACCGTCTTCGCCATCCTCCTCACCGCGGCGCGGATCCGCGACGGGCGGCTCTGGCATGCGCCGTGGCTGTTCCCGGGCCTTCACGCCTCGATGGCGGGGCTCGCCACCTCGGGCACGCTCACGCACTGGTTCCGCGACCGCTTCGCCCGCGAACTCGGGCGCGAGACGGCCTTCGCCACCCTCGCCGCCGAGGCCGTGGCGAGCCCGCCGGGCGCCCGCGGGCTCCTCTGCCTGCCGCATTTCTCGGGCGAGCGGACGCCCCTCCACGACCCCCATGCCGCCGGCACCTTCTTCGGGCTGAACCTCACCCACTGCCGCGGCGACCTCTACCGCGCGCTCCTCGAGGGCATCGCGCTGGCCACCGGCCGCATCGTCGAGACCTGGGCCGAGGCGCGGGCGCCCGTCACCCGCGTCCGCGCCGTCGGCGGGGGCACGCGCAACCCGGTCTGGCTGCAGGCGACCTCGGACGTCACCGGCCTCGCCCAGGAGCTTTGCGCCGAGACCCGCGGGGCGAGCTACGGCGACGCCTTCCTTGCCGCCGTCGCGGTCGGGGCGGCGCGGCCGGAGGACATCTCTCGCTGGAACCCCGTCGCCGGCCGCGCCCTGCCCGCGGCCGCGGCCGCGGCCGCCTACGCGCGGGCGCGGCCGCTCTTCCGCGCCCTCTACGAGACGACGCGCGAGATCGCCCACGCCCTCGCCCGGCCCCTGCCCTGAGCGCAGGGGCGGCCGCCCCCGGGGGGGCCGGCGATAGGATTTCCTTATCGCCCGTCATCCTGCCTTCTGATTTGACGGGCGGGGCGGCGGCGGTGGTAATGGGCCCGGCACTTGGGGAGGCGAAGGCCGATGTCCGATCGCAGGCTCTATCTCAGATTCGTCCAGACCGGGGTGACGGGCTATCTGACGATGCACTGGAACACCGCCCCCGAGACCTGCGCGGCGATCTGGGGCGCGCTCGCGACGCCCCTGCGGGCGCCGGCCTCGCACGCGATGTTCGCCGGACCCGAGATCATGATGGGGCTGACCGAGGCCCACAAGACCTTCGACCCGCTTGCGCTCCCGCCCGAGAACCAGAGCGTCTTCGCCCAGCCCGGCGACATGCTCTGGTATCACCAGGCGAAGAACTTCTTCCGCATCGACCCCGAGGAGTTCTGGGAACTCGGGATGTTCTACGGCGAGGGCGGGCGCACCTTCGGGCCCACGGGCTGGATCCCCGTGACCTTCTTTGCCCGCATGACCGAGGGGCTCGACGCGATCGCGGCCGAGTGCCGCGCGATCCGCCGGGAAGGGATCAAGACCGTCGAGGTCGGCCGGGCCGGCTGATCGCGGGCCGCGGCGGGCGGGTGCGCCCGGCGGCCGTTGTGGCCACATCTGGGGGAAGACGACGATGAGGAATACGGTTCTGCTCTCGGTCTCGGCTGCCGCCGCCCTTGCCGCCGCGGCGGCGTCGGCGCAGACGATCACCATCAACTCCTTCGGCGGGCGCTACGAGGAGGCCCACCGCAAATGCGTGATCGCGCCCTTCGAGGCGGCGACCGGGGCCAAGGTGCAGATCGTCACCGCCTATTCGGCCGATGCCTTCGCCCAGCTCCGCGCCCAGGCCGCGGCGCCGCAGTTCGACGTCATCCACTTCTCGGGCGGCCAGGAGATCCTCGGCGCGAAGGAGGGGCTCCTCGCCCCGATCGACGCCGCGAGCCTCGCCAACGCCGCCGACCTCGTCGAGGTGGCTCGGCCGAACCTTGCCGGCGGCCAGGGGCCGGCCTACTCGATCGTGGCCCTCGGGCTCGTCTACAACAGCCAGGCAATCCCCGCCCCGCCGACCGCCTGGGCCGATCTCGCCCGGCCCGAATATGCCGGCAACCTCGTTCTCACCGACATGTCGAACACCTACGGGTTGCAGGGGTTCCTGATGCTGAACCAGGTGCTCGGCGGCGACATGACGAACATCCAGCCCGGGCTCGATGCGGTCAAGACGATGCTGGACGGCGGGGCCGTGGTCGTCTCGACCTCGCCCGAGATCATGCAGGAGTTCGCCCAGAACGAGGCCTGGGTCGCGCCCTATTCCTCGGACTACGCCTTCACCCTGCGCGAGGCCGGCCTGCCCGTCGTCTTCGCCCGCGGCGCCGAGGGCACGCCGGCGGTGTTCATCACCGCGAACCTCGTCGCCAACCGGCCGAACGCCGAGCTGGCGCTCAAGTTCATCGACCGCGAGATCTCGCCCGAGGCCCAGGTCTGCTTCGCCGGAGAGATGCGCTATGCCCCGACCAACCTCAAGGCCGAGCTGACCGGCGCGGTCGCCGAGGACACTCCCTACGGGGCCGAGGCGCTGGGCTCGCTCCTGCGCTTCGACCCGACGGTGATCGAGGCCAACCGCGCGGCCTGGGTCGAGGCCTGGAACCGGACCATCGCCCGCTGAGCGGGCGTGCCCCCGCCCCGGCCGGCGCCCGGGCCTGCCCGGGCGCCCTCACGGGGTGGCCGCGACGGCGATGACCGACCGCCAGGAAAGCGCCCTTCTTCTCCTCCCCGGCCTCCTCCTCCTTGCCGGGGCCTTCCTCGTGCCGATCCTCCAGATGCTCGCGCTGTCGGTCGCGGGGCCGGACGGGGGCTGGACGCTCGACCACTTCCGCCGCTTCCTCGGCGACGGCTTCTACCTCGCCGTGCTCGCGCGGACGGTCCGGCTCAGTCTCGTCATCACCGCGATCTGCCTGGCCGTCGGCTTTCCCATGGCCTACATCATGGCCCGCGCCCGCCCGCGGCCGCGGGTCTGGCTCATCGTCCTCGTCATCCTGCCGCTGATGACCTCGGTCGTGGTGCGCACCTTCGGCTGGATGGTGCTGCTCAGCCGCTCGGGCCTCGTCTCCGGCCTCCTGCGCGACTTCGGGCTCGCCCCGCGCAACTTCGCGCTGATGTACACCGAGACGGCGATCGTCATCGGCATGGTCCAGGTGCTCCTGCCGTTCATGGCCCTGTCGATCCTCGGCGTGATCCTGCGCATCGACCCGCGGATCGAGGAGGCGGCGCGGACCATGGGCTGCAGCTTCCTGCGCGCGCTCGCCGCCGTCGTCCTGCCCCTCTCGCTGCCCGGCATCGTTGCCGGCTCGCTGCTCGTCTTCACCCTCTCGGCAAGTTCCTTCGTCACCCCGAACCTGCTCGGCGGGCCGCGGGTGCAGGTGCTCGCGGCCTCGGTGTGGCGGGCAGTGACGCAGACGCTCGACTGGCCCTTCGCCGCCGCCCAGGCGGTGATCCTGTTCGCGGGCGTCCTCGCGATCCTCGTCCCCTACATCCGCATCGCCGGGCGCGGCCATGGTTAGGGCGGTTCCGCCGGCGCTCCGGGTCGCGGCCGTCGTCTTCGTGGCGCTGACGGCCGTCTTCCTCGTCGGCCCGCTCGTCGTCGTCGTCGGCGTGTCGCTCTCGGAAAGCCAGTTCATCGCCTTTCCCCCGGCCGGGCTCTCGCTGCGCTGGTATGACCGCGTCCTGTCGTCGGAGGCCTTCCTCGCCGCGGGCTGGCTCAGCCTCCGGCTCGCCCTCCTCGTCACCCTCTCGGCGACCCTCGTCGGGGGGGCGGCGGCGATCGCCATCCATCGCCGCCGCCTGCCCGGGGGCGAGGTGCTCGGGGCGCTCTTCCTCTCGCCGCTCGTCTTGCCGACGATCATCTACGCGATCGGCATGCTGATGCTGTGGAGCGCCCTCTTCGGGCCGGTGTCGCTGGCGGCGCTGTGGATCGGGCACACCGTCATCGCCGCGCCCTACGTCGTGCGCACGACGCTCGCCGTCCTCGCCGACAGCGACCCCTTCGCCGAGGAGGCGGCGCGGACCATGGGCGCGGGCCGCCTCCGGCGGCTGTGGCTCGTCGTCCTGCCGCAATGCCTGCCCGGGCTTGGCGCCGGCGCCTTCTTCGCCTTCAACCTTTCCTTCGACGAGGCGGTCCTGTCGCTGTTCCTGCGCCGGCCGGGGCTGACGACGCTGCCGGTGCAGATCTACGGCCAGCTCGAGTTCAGCCCCGATCCCTCGGTTGCCGCCGTCTCGAGCCTGATGATTGCCGTCACCGTCGGCCTGATCGTCGTCATCGACCGCATCGTCGGGGTCCAGAAGGTCGCGAGCACCTGAGATGGCCGAGGTCCGCCTTGCCGACATCCGCAAGTCCTTCGGCCGCACCGAGATCCTCCACGGGCTGACGCTGACGGTCGCCTCGGGCGAGTTCGTGAGCCTGCTCGGCGCCTCGGGCTGCGGCAAGACGACGCTCCTGCGGATCGTCGCCGGGCTCGAGACGGTGACGACGGGGCGGGTCGAGATCGCCGGCGCCGATGTCACCGCCCTCCCCCCCGAGCGACGCGACATCGCCATGATGTTCCAGTCCTACGCCCTCCTGCCTCATCTCTCGGTGGCCGAGAACGTGCGCTTTCCCCTGCGCATGCGCGGCCTCGGCAGCCGCGACGAGCAGGCCGCGCGGGTCGCCGAGGCGCTCGAGACCGTCCAGCTTGCGCCCTTTGCCGGGCGCCGGCCGCGCCAGCTCTCGGGCGGCCAGCAGCAGCGGGTGGCGCTCGCCCGCGCGATCGTCTCGCGGCCGAAGGTGCTGCTGCTCGACGAGCCCCTGTCGAACCTCGACGCGCGGCTGCGCCAGGACATGCACGTCGAGCTCATCGAACTCCACCGCCGGCTCGGGCTCACGACGATCTTCGTCACCCACGACCAGGAGGAGGCGCTGAGCCTATCGGACCGCATCGTCCTCATCAACGCCGGGCAGATCGAGCAGGAGGGCGCCCCGGCGGCGATCTACGACCGCCCGGCGACGGCCTTCGCCTCGGCCTTCCTCGGGGCCGCGAACCTCGTCCCGGTGCGGATCGAGCGGCGGGCGGGGGAGGCGGTCGCGGTCTTCGCCGACGGCCAGGCGCTCGCGCTCGGCCCCGGGGCTTGGCCCGAGGGGGCGGCGACGGTCGCGCTCCGCCAGGAGGAGATCGCCCTCCACGCCGTGGGCGACCTCGCCGCGGCCGGGGGCCCGCGGGCCCGCGTGCGCACGCGCGTCTTCCTCGGCGCCCGCTGCCGCTACGTCGTCGCCCTAGGCGACGTCACCCTGCGGGCGCTGACCGGGAATGAACCGGCCTTTGCCGCCGGGGCGGAGGTAAGCCTGCGGATCCCCGAGGGGCGGATCCGCGTCCTTCCCGGCTGAGGCTTACGGCGCCGCCGTCCCCGGCTATAGTCGGCCGCGAGGGGGAGCGGGCGGCCATGCGCGACATCGACCTCAGGACCTTCGTGGCGCTGGCGCGCAACCGCCATTTCGGGCGCACGGCGCGCGAGCTCCACACCACCCAGCCCGGGGTCTCGGCGCGGCTGAGCGGGCTCGAGGCCGAACTCGGCTGCCGGCTGGTCAACCGCGGCGACGGCGGCTTTGCGCTGACGGCGCAGGGCGAGGCGGCGCTCGAGAGCTTCGAGCGCGTCCTCGACGAGATCGAGCGGCTGCGCGAAAGGCTGCGCCGGGGCGCCGGCCAGCCGCAGGAGCCGTTGCGGATCGGCGCCATCGACACCGTCGCAGCGACCTGGCTGCCCGGCCTGATGGCGGCCCTCCACCGCGACTTTCCGGCCCCCCGCGTCGAGCTCACGGTCGAGGGCACGGCGCAGCTTGTCCACAGCATGCGGCGGGGCGGCCTCGACCTCATCTTCTGCCTCCATCCCGTGCTCGAGGAGGGCATCCGCAGTTATCCCGCCTGCGGCTACGAGATGATCTGGGCCGGCGCCCCGGGCCTTGTCGATCCCGCCCGCACCTACCGCGTGGCCGAGCTTGCGGCCCTGCCGGTGGTGTCCTTCGCCCGCGGCACGCCGCCCTTCCAGATGATCGCCCCCTTCTTCTACGACGAGCGCGTCCATGCCGCCGACATCACCACCTGCAACTCGCTCCACGCGATGATCAGCCTCCTGATCGCCGGCTACGGGGTCGGGGCCCTGCCGACGGTGACCATCGCCCGCGAGATGGAGCAGGGGCTTCTCCACCGCGTCCGCATCGCCAAGCCCTTCCCGCCCCTGCCCATCATCGCCTCGTACCGGGCGGGGGCCGAGCAGGGGGCGGTGCGCGAGGCCGTGCGGCGGGCCCGCGCCGCCGTCCTTGACTACTGCGCCGCCTCCGACCCCGCGCAGGTGTGGACCGGCGCCGCCGGGGACCCGGCCGGGGCAGAGGCGCCGGGCTGAGGGCCGCGGCACGGCCGGAGGGGGCGCGCGCGCCGGCCGTCAGCGGACGATCGGCTCGAGGGGGTCGTAGGCCGCGGCCTCCGCGCCCCAGGCGACGGCGGGCAGGCGGTCGGGCTTCCAGCGGATCGCCGCGAACTCGGCCCGCGCGAACCAGCGCCAGCGGGTGACGACCCCGGCCGGATCCTTCCAGCCCGCCTGCGGCGGGCGGAGAAGGCGGCAGCGGAAGAAGACGTCGACCTGGTGCCAGCCCGTCGCGGGATCGTGGAACTCGTTGACAAGGCAGGGGACGCCGACGGCGACGGCGGCGCCCGTCTCCTCCTCGACCTCGCGGGCGAGGTTCGCGGGCAGGCTCGCCCCGGCCTCGACCCCGCCCCCCGGCGCGCCCCAGAGGTCGCTCGTCCCCTCGGGCCAGGCGTTGACGAGAAGCAGGCGGTCCTTGTCGAGGACGAGGGCGCGCACGGCCAGCCGGAGGGGCATCGTCCTACCCCGCCGCCGGGCCGAGGCGGCGGTTCAGGTGCCCCATCTTGCGGCCCGGCCGCGCCTCGGCCTTGCCGTAGAGGTGGAGCTGCACGCCAGGGTCGGCCGCAAGCGCCAGCGCCCCCGCGACCTCGGCCCCGATCAGGTTGACCATCTCGACGTCGCCGTGGCGGCGGCCGTCGCCGAGCGGCCAGCCCATGACGGCGCGGACGTGCTGCTCGAACTGGTCGACGACGCAGCCGGCCTGCGTCCAGTGACCGGAATTGTGGACGCGCGGCGCGATCTCGTTGACGAGCAGGCCGGTCGCGGTGACGAAGAGCTCGACCCCCATGACGCCGATGTGGTCAAGCGCGTTGAGGATGCGGCCGGCGATCAGCACCGCCTCGGCGCGCTGGCGCCCGGAAAGCCGCGCCGGCACCGTCGTCCGCCGGAGGATGCCGCCCTCGTGGCGGTTCTCGCCCGGCTCGTAGGCGACGACGGCGCCGGCGAGCCCGCGGGCGGCGATGACGCTCGCCTCGCGCTCGAAGGCGACGAAGCCCTCGAGGATCGCCGGCCCGCCGCCGATCGCGGCCAGCGCCGCCGTCGCCTCGCCCTCGGCGTCGATGCGGGCCTGGCCCTTGCCGTCGTAGCCGAGCCGGCGGGTCTTGAGGATCGCGGGCAGGCCGGTCGCGGCGATCGCTTCGCCAAGGTCGGCGGGGCCGTCCACGCCCGCGAAAGGCGCGGTGACCAGCCCGAGGCCGGCGAGGAACATCTTCTCGTGCAGGCGGTCGGCGCTGGTCGCGAGCGACCGGCGGCCCGGGCGCAGGGGCCGGAGCCCCTCGATCGTCGCCAGCGCCGCGGCGGGGATGTTCTCGAACTCGAAGGTGACGACATCGCTCGCCCCGGCGAAGGCCGCGAGCGCCGCCGCGTCGTCCCAGCCGGCCGCGGTCGTCCGCCAGGCGACCGCGGCCGCCGGGCAGCCGGGGTCGGGGTCGTAGACATGGGCGCGCAGGCCGAGGCGGGCGGCGGCAAGCGCGAGCATCCGCCCGAGCTGACCGCCGCCGAGGATGCCGAGGCAGGCGCCGGGGCCCGCGACCTCAGTCATGGGGGACCTCCGCCACCGCCGCCGCCAGCGCCGCCCGCCAGGCGGCGAGGCGGGCGGCCAGCGCGGGGTCGCCGAGGGCGAGGATCTGGGCCGCGAGAAGGGCGGCGTTGGCGGCCCCCGCCGGGCCGATCGCCATCGTCGCCACGGGGAATCCGCGCGGCATCTGGACGATCGAGTAGAGGCTGTCCTGCCCGCCGAGCGCCCGCGTCTCGACCGGGACGCCGATCACCGGCAGGAGCGTCCTCGAGGCCATCATCCCCGGCAGGTGCGCCGCCCCCCCCGCCCCGGCGATGATCGCCCGGAGCCCGCGCCCGGCGGCCGTCGCCCCGTAGCTCCAGAGCCGGTCCGGCGTGCGGTGGGCCGAGACGATCCGCACCTCGTGGGCAACCCCGAGTTCGGCGAGGGTCTCGGCCGCGGGCTTCATCGTCGGCCAGTCGGACTGGCTGCCCATCACGATCCCGACCAGCGCCCCGTCCATCGCCTGCCCCCCGCCGCCGCGGCGGGGCGGACCTTAAGCCAGATCGGCGCCGGGCGGAACCGGCCCCGCGCCGCCCGCCCCCCCGGCCCGGCGCCGTCAGGCGATGATGTCGGGGGTTAGCTGGTCCTCGAGCCGGGCGATCTGGTCCTTGAGCGCGAGCTTGCGCTTCTTCAGCCGGCGGAGCGCGAGCTGGTCGGCGCGGGCGGTGCCGTCCATCGCCGCAATGGCGGCATCGAGGTCGCGGTGCTCGCGCCGCAGGACCTCGAGCTTGATGCGCAGGACCTCTTCGGGGGTCAGTTCCGTCGGGGCGTTCATCGCGATCTGCCGGCACGATTCGGATACGGGCGCCCCCCGAATATAGGCGCGAAAGGGGGCAACAGAAGCCTGTCCCGTGGCCCCTTCGGCGCGGGTTTCAGCCGGGGTCCGTCCGCACCTCGGCGGCGACCCCGAGGGCGGCGGCGAGGGCGGCGAAGCGAGCGGCCGCGACCTCGCCGTAAAGCTCGCGCGAGCGCGGCGACAGCACCAGCTCGAGCCGCCGTTTCTTGGGGAAGTAGCCGAGCCGGCCGTGGTCGTTGATGCCCTCGAAGGCGAACATCGCCCCGAACCTCAGCGCCCGCCCGAGGGCCTCGGCCTGGCTCACCTCGGCCGGCGACAGGAGTCCGACGAGCGGCTCCATGCGGGTGCCGGCGCGGCTGTTGCGGTAGCGGTAGAGGAGGGCGAGGCCAAGGAAGACGCGCCCGGGATGGTCGAGCCCGCCCATGTTGGCCCGCGTCGCGGTGTCGAAGCAGACCTCGGCCCGGTAGTCGGGATGAGCCCGCCAGTTGACGTCGTGCAGGAGGCAGGCGGCACGGATCAGCCGCAGCCGCTCGGGTGGCGCCGATCGGTAGAGCGGCCGCAGGAAGTCGAAGAGGCAGTCGCCGTTGCCCGGAATCCGCGCCGCCGAGGCCTCCATGAAGCGGCAGGCCTCGATCAGGGGGTCGCGCGCGCGCACCGCCTCGGGCATCTGCTCGTAGAGCATGCCCTCGCGCACGCCGTAGGCCGAGACGGCGATCCCGGCCGGCTGGAAGACGCGCAGGAGCTGGCGGAGGATGTCGCCGGCGAGGGGGACGTGCTCGATCCGCTCGGCCGAGAGGTCGGTCCTGGCGCGGAGGAGCGCGAGGTCGCCCTCGGCGATCCACTTCTGGGTCAGGCGCACCGCCTTCGGGGTCATGCGGTATTCGTGCAGGACGGTCAGCGGATAGCCCCGCCGCTCGATGTCGAGGCGGGCGAAGGCCCGCCACGAGCCGCCGACGAGGTAGAGCCGCTCGTGGCCGCGGCCGACCCGGTCCGCCGCCCCCTCGAGGACGGTGCGCAGGTGGGTCTTGAGCCCCTCGCGCCCGCCGGGGACGGCCTGGAGGCGGAAGGGGCCGAGCGGGGTCGAGACGCGGGCCCCGACCCGGCCGCGGGCGATCACCGCCAGCTCGAGCGAGGCCCCGCCGATGTCGCAGACGAGCCCCTCGGCCCCGGGCCAGCCGAGCAGCACCCCCTGGGCCGAGAGCCGCGCCTCCTCGGCCCCGTCGATCACCCACAGCCGGAGGCCGGTCGCGGCCTGGACCTCGGCGCGGAACTCCGGCCCGTCGGCGGCCTCGCGCACCGCCGCCGTGGCGACGCAGGTCAGGGGCGGAAGCCCCATGCCGGCGGCGAGAAGGGCAAAGCGCCGGAGGGCCGCGAGGGCGCGGGTGCGGCCCACGGGGTTCAGCCGCCCGCTCTCGGCCAGACCCTGGCCGAGGGCGCACATGACCTTCTCGTTGTAGAAGTAGGCGGGCGAGCGGGCGGCGCCGTCGAAGACCACGAGCCGGACCGAGTTCGAGCCGACGTCGACGACGCCGACCCGCGCCAGCGCCCGGGCCGAGGAATCGGCGAACAGCGGCCGGCCGAACGGTCCCGTCCCGTCCTCCTCCTCGGCCTTGGCGTCCATGGCGGCGTCGATTCCCGCGGGGCCTCGCGTGCGGCGACGAGACTGCCCGCTCGCGCCCCGGGCGTCAACGCGGCCGTCGCCGCGCTGCGGCGACCGGCGCCTCAGTCTCGCGAGGCGGCAAGCCGCGGCGCATCCGCCGCCCCGGCCCGCCCGCGGCCCGAAAGCGAGGGGTTTTCCATGAAGAAGCGGTGGCAGTTGAAAAGCTCACGGCCGTCCGGCCGCGCCGAAAGGTCGCGCCCGTAGCTGCCGTCGGGGCCAAGCACCCAGCTCTGCGCCTCGTCGGCGAGGTTCGCGGCCATGATCTGGTCCATGATCTGGGCCTTGACCGTGGGGTTCAGGCATTCGACGAGCGTCTCCACCCGCCGGTAGAGGTTCCGCCCCATCCAGTCGGCCGAGGAGATGAACACCCGCGCCTTCTTCGACGGCAGGCCGCGGCCGTTTCCGAAGCAGACGATGCGGCTGTGCTCGAGAAAGCGGCCGACGACCGACTTGACGCGGATTGTCTCGGACATCCCCCGGACCCCGGGCCGCAGCCCGCAGACGCCGCGCACGACGAGGTCGATCCCGACCCCGGCGCGGCTCGCGGCATAGAGGGCGTCGATCACCTCGGGGTCGATCAGGGCGTTCATCTTGGCCCAGATCTGGGCCGGCCGGCCGGCGGCGGCATGGCGGGCCTCGGCCCCGATCAGCTCGAGCAGGCGCTCGCGCAGGCCGACGGGCGAGATGGCGAGGTTCTCGAGTTCGGCCGGCCGGGCCGAGCCGGAGAGGAAGTTGAAGACCCGCGTCGCATCGCGGCCGAGCGCGGCATCGCAGGTGAAGAGCGACAGGTCGGTGTAGATGCGGGCGGTGATCGGGTGGTAGTTGCCGGTGCCGAAGTGGGAGTAGGTGACGAGCGCCTCGCCCTCGCGGCGCACCACGGCCGAGATCTTGGCGTGGGTCTTGAGGTCGATGAAGCCGTAGGAGACCTGGGCCCCGGCCCGTTCCAGCCGCCGCGACTGGCGGATGTTCGCGGCCTCGTCGAAGCGGGCCTTGAGCTCGACCAGCGCCGTCACCGACTTGCCGGCCTCGGCCGCCTCGCAGAGCGCGCTGACGACGGGGCTGTCCCAGGAGGTGCGGTAGAGCGTCTGGCGGATGGCGACGACGCCCGGGTCTGCCGCCGCCTGCTGGAGGAAGCGGATCACCATCTCGAAGGTCTCGTAGGGATGGTGGAGGAGCATGTCCTTCTGGCGGATGGCGGCGAAGAGGTCGCCGTCGTGGTCCTGCACGCGCTCGGGCACGCGGGGGGCAAAGGGCGGCCAGAGGAGGTCGCGGCGGCCCTCGAGCACGAGCTCGCGGGTGTCGGCGAGGCCGAGCATGCCGCGCGACTCGATCACCTCGCCCTCGCCCACATGGAGCTCGCGCATGATGAGGGCGCGCAGGGCCGGCGGCGCCCCGGCGGTGAGCTTGAGCGAGATCGCCTCGCCCCGCCGGCGCCGCTTCAGCGCCACCTCGAACTCGGCCACGAGATCCTCGGCCTCGTCCTCGATCTCGATGTCGCTGTCGCGCAGGACCCGGAAGGCGCAGTGGCGGTGGGCCCGGTAGCCGGGAAAGATCTGGTCGAGATGGAGGAGCAGGAGTTCCTCGAGCGGCAGGAAGCGCGCCTCGCCCGCGGCCGCCGGCAGGGCGACGAAGCGGGCGATCTGCTGGGGGACGGGCAGGAGGGCGCGGAGGGGGCGGCGGTCCGATGTCCGCTCGAGCTCGAGGCCGAGGCAGAAGCCCGCGTTGGGGATGAAGGGGAAGGGGTGGGCGGGGTCGAGGGCGAGCGGCGACAGGACCGGGAAGACGCGGGCGAGGAAATGGGCGGCAAGGTGGCGCTCGTCGCGGCGCGTCAGCCGCGAGCGGGCGACGAGGGCGATGCCCGCGGCCTCCATCGCCCGCCGCAGCCCGCGCCAGACCTGGAGCTGGCGCGCCATCAGCCGCCGCACCTCGGCGGTGATGAGGAGAAGCTGCTCGGCCGGCGTCCGCCCGTCCTCCGAAAGCGAGGCGCCGCCGCGGCGGGCAAGCTCGCGCAGGCCGGCGACGCGGACGGTGTAGAACTCGTCGAGGTTGGTGGCCGAGATCGAGAGGAAGCGCACCCGCTCGAGGAGCGGCACGCGCGGGTTCATCGCCTCCTCGATCACCCGCCAGTTGAACCGGAGCCATGAGAGCTCGCGGTTGAAGAAGCGCCGCGGCCCCCCCGTCTCGTCCTCGGGAAGGGTGACCGGCGGGGGCCGGGGAGCGGCAAGGAAATCGGCGCTGGACATGGCCTTCGGGGATGCTTCCTGGCCCCTTATGGCCCGCCGCGGGCGCCCGGGGCAAGGCTGAGGGGGGGGGCCGCCGGCCTCCCGCGGGGCGGGGGAGACGGCGCGGATTCCTCGCGGAGGGCATCACGGAATTCCGCCGATCCGGCGCGGGGCGGGGCGAGGGCTCCACCGGCACCGCTTGAACGTTGCGCATGTCGGCCGGCCCCCCGCGGGCGCGGAGACGGCCCGGCCGGCGCGGGCGCCCGCGGCGGATGCGCCCGGCGTCCGGGGGCCCGCCCCTGCCACCGGCGCGGGGCGCGGCCGCCCGGACCCCCGGCCGGGGGATGGGCGCGGGAGTCCCTCGCCGCCCGGGATCCGCCGGCACCGCGGGGGCGACGGGGCGGGGGGCCGGGCGGCCCGCCGGCCGCGGCGTGGCCGGCCTCCGGGGGCCGGGCGCCGGGCCTTTCCCCGGTGCCGGCGCGCGCGCCCCGGGGGGCGGCGAAGTTTCGCGTTCCCCCCCCGGCCCGGCGCCGCTATGAGGGGCGGGTTGCGGCGCTAGCGCGGGTAGG
>JADLCV010000007.1 GCA_020846995.1 Paracoccaceae bacterium | reverse complement strand
CTCCGGCTGGTCGCGCGCGACCGCTGACCCCCCGGGCCGCCGCCCCCCCGGGCGAGGGCCCGCACCGGTGCCGTCGCAAGGGCCGGGGGCAGGGCGACGGGGCGGGTTCGCGGAGCGGGCGGCGCCAGGAAGGAAGCGTGAACGCCCGGGCGGACCGGGCCCCGCCTCCACTCTCCTCGCCCCCAAGCCACGGGCAGCGCCCGGCCGCGGGCGGTACGAAGCGCCCGCCCCGGGGTGAGGGGGGACCGCCCGTGCCGGCGGCACGACGAGAGCCCCCCGGACGGCGGGCGCTGCCCGTGCTGGCGCACGGGCAGGGGTGGGGCGGAAGCGCGGTTTCGCGGGGCACGGCGTCGCCATGAAGAAAGCGTGAATCCTTGGGGGGAGCGGGCCATGGCTCTCCCCTCTTCTCTCCCGAGCCGCGGGCAGCGCCCGCCCATGGGGTGAGGGGGGACCGTCGTGCCGGTGGCACGACGAGAGCCCCCTAACGGCGGACGCTGCCCGTGCTGGCGCACGGCCGGGAGAGAGCGCGGCGGGGCGGTTCCCCGGGGCCGGGCGTCGCCATGCGAGGTCCGTGGTCCCTCGCGCGGACCGGGGCCGAGGTCCGCCCCTCCTCGTCCCCAAGGCCGCGGGCGACGGCCTCCCTAGCACGCCGCCGGCCGCCCCCCGTCGCCGGCCGGCGGCGGGGGGCGGCCGGCGTCGGCCTCGTTGCCCCACACCGTCCAGCCCTCCCGCCGCCCGCGCCCGAAAAGCTCGAGGTAGGGACCCCAGGAGCAGGCCTCGATGAGGGCATACTGCTCGTCGGGCTTGCGCGAATGCTCGCGCTTCCTGGCCGCGATCAGGTTCACCTGCCGCCGCCCGGGCGCGAGCGTGCGGACGCCGCGGCCGCGGGTGCCGAAGAGGAGCACCTCGGTCACGTTGCGAAAGTAGAAGCCGACCCCGCGTCCGTCCGAGCCGCCGTCGCGGCGGACCTTGTGCCAGACGAGGTTCGAGCGGTAGGCGAAGCCCCAGGCGGCGAGGACGCGGAGCCCCTCGGGCAGGCGCGCGTTCGGCACCCAGAGATAGCAGTGCGCCCGCTCGGCCATGTGCCCGGCCACCGGAAGGGCCGCGATCGCCTCGAGCGTGAGCGTCGGATAGCGCCCGAGCCGGCGGTGCTCGGGCGCGACCTTCCCCGTCCGGTTGGCGAACCGCCAGGGCGGATCGGCAAGCACGCAGCCGAAGCGGCCGGGACCGAGGAAGGCGTCGAGATCCTCGGGCGCGTCGGGGGACATGTTCCACGATCCTGGCGGGGCGGCGGTCGACCGTGACCCTGCCAGAACGGGCGCCCGCGCGCAACGCGCCCGCGCCGCCCCGGGGGCCGGGCACCCGATTGCCTCCCGGTCCGGCCCGTGCCGCCAACCATTTGACTGACAATGATTCTTGCCTTCCTCCGGCGACCCGGGCGGGACCCCGGAAGCCCTTTCCAAGCCCCCGCATTTCCTGTAAGGCCCGCCAATCCGAGAGGTGGCGCCCCGGCCCCGGCGCCATGTGGGATGGAAGGGGGGCCGGCGGCAATGGGGCCGCCAGAGGTGGGAGACCCGGCAGGGGCCGGGCGCGCTCCCGATGGGAAACGAGATGTTCGATATCACACGCAAGTCGATCCGGTGGGGCAGCCAGACGCTCACGCTGGAAACGGGCCGGGTTGCCCGCCAGGCCGACGGCTCGGTCATCGCCACGCTGGGCGAGACGGCTGTCATGGCCAACGTCACCTTCGCCCGCACGGCCAAGCCCGGTCAGGACTTCTTCCCCCTGACCGTCCACTACCAGGAACGCTACTACGCCGCCGGCAAGATCCCCGGGGGCTTCTTCAAGCGCGAGGCGCGCCCCTCCGAGAAGGAGACGCTGACCTCGCGCCTCATCGACCGCCCGATCCGGCCGCTCTTCGTCGAGGGCTTCCGCAACGAGGTCCTGGTCATCTGCACCGTCCTCTCGCACGACCTCGTCAACGAACCCGACGTCGTGGCGATGATCGCGGCCTCGGCGGCGCTGACGATCTCGGGGGTGCCCTTCAGGGGCCCGATCGGGGCGGCGCGGGTCGGCTTCGCCGGCGGCGCCTACGTCCTCAATCCGCCCGTCGATGCGCTGACCGGGCTCCGCAGCAACCCCGACCAGCGCCTCGACCTTGTCGTCGCCGGCACCCGCGAGGCGGTGATGATGGTCGAATCGGAGGCCTACGAGCTCTCCGAGGCCGAGATGCTCGGCGCCGTCCGCTTCGGCCACGAGGCCATGCAGCCGGTCATCGACCTCATCATCGCGCTCGCCGAGTCGGCGGCGAAGGAGCCCTTCGAGTTCGCGGCCCCCGACCTCGCACCGCTGGCGGCCCGCGTCCGCGACCTCGGCGAGGCGCCCATGCGCGCGGCCTTCGCGACCCGCGACAAGCAGGCGCGGGTCGCGGCGATCGACGCCGCGGTGGCGGCGGTGACGGCGGCACTCGGCGAGGAGGAGCGCGCCCACCCGGGCCTCGGGGCGGCGCTCAAGGGGCTCGAATCGTCGATCCTGCGCGGCGACATCATCGCCGGCGGCCCGCGCATCGACGGCCGCGACCGCCGCACCGTGCGCCCGATCGTGGCCGAGACCGGGGTCCTGCCGCGCCCGCACGGCTCGGCGCTGTTCACCCGCGGCGAGACCCAGGTCCTCGCCGTCACCACCCTCGGCACCGGCGAGGACGAGCAGATCATCGACGCCCTCCACGGCAACAGCCGCCAGAACTTCCTGCTGCACTACAACTTCCCGCCCTATTCGGTGGGCGAGGTCGGCCGCTTCGGCCCCCCCGGCCGGCGCGAGATCGGCCACGGCAAGCTCGCCTGGCGGGCGCTGCAGGCGGTCCTGCCGGCGGCGACCGACTTCCCCTACACCATCCGCGTCGTCGCCGAGGTGACCGAATCGAACGGCTCCTCGTCGATGGCGACGGTCTGCGGGTCGTCCCTGTCGATGATGGACGCGGGCGTCCCCCTCCGGGCGCCGGTCGCCGGCGTCGCCATGGGCCTCATTCTCGAGGGTGACGGCCGCTGGGCGGTCCTGACCGACATCCTCGGCGACGAGGACCACCTCGGCGACATGGACTTCAAGGTCGCCGGCACCGAGCGCGGCATCACCTCGCTGCAGATGGACATCAAGGTCGCGGGCATCACGCCCGAGATCATGGCGCGCGCGCTCGAGGAGGCGCGGGCCGGCCGGCTCCACATCCTGGGCGAGATGGCGCGGGCGCTGACCAAGCCGCAGGCCTTCTCGCCCTACGCGCCGAAGATCGAGACCCTGACCATCCCCACCGACAAGATCCGCGAGGTGATCGGGACCGGCGGCAAGGTCATCCGCGAGATCGTCGAGACCTCGGGCGCCAAGGTCGACGTCAACGACGACGGCGTGATCAAGATCGCCTCGAGCGATGCCAGTGCCATCCGCAAGGCCCACGACATGATCTGGTCGATCGTCGCCGAGCCCGAGGAGGGCAAGGTCTACACCGGCAAGGTCGTCAAGCTCGTGGACTTCGGCGCCTTCGTGAACTTCTTCGGCAAGCGCGACGGCCTCGTCCACGTCAGCCAGATCGCCGGCAAGCGCCTCGGCCACCCGTCCGAACTGCTCAGGGAGGGCCAGGAGGTGAAGGTCAAGCTCCTCGGCTTCGACGAACGCGGCAAGGTCCGGCTGGGCATGAAGATGGTCAACCAGGAGACGGGCGAGGAGATGGTCCCCGAGCGCGGCGAGAAGGCCGAGGCCTGAGTCGAACCGGCCCCCCGGGGAGGCAAGGCAGGGGCCCCGGCGCCGGCGCGCCGTGGCCCCTGCCCCGGGGCGGCGTCCCGTTCGCAGACCCCGGCGGATGGGGGCCAAAATCCTTCGTACGAAGGATTTTGGCCCGGAGGAACCGCATGCGGGGATCGGAAGCGGCGGGCGCCCCGCCCCTCGCGGCCGCCGCGGCCGTCGCCGGGGCCCGTCGCCGGCCCGGCGCGCACGCCCCGCTCCTCCCTGCCCTAGTCCTGTCGGACGACGCCGGCAGGGACGAAGCTGCGACACTCGGGCGTCAGTGTTGCCATCACGGGAGAGGCGAGATGACCCTGGAATGGACGGAACGGGGCGGGCGCGTCGGGCGGCGGGCGCTCGCGCTGGGCACGGTGGCGTGCCTCGGGCTCGTCTGGGCGGCGCCGGGCGCCTTCGCGCAGGAGGCGCTGCGGCTCGGCGGCATGGTCTCGATCACCGGCGGCGGCGCCGTCATCGGCACGACGGCGCGGATGGGCTGGGACCTTGCCGTCAAGGAGATCAACGCCGCCGGCGGCATCATGGGCCGCCCGGTCGCCTTCGTCCTCGCCGACACCCAGACCGACCCCACCCATGCGGTGAGCGAGGCCCGCCGGCTGATCGAGAACGAGGGCATCGAGGCCATGGTCGGCCCGGTGACCTCGCAGGAGGTGATCCCGGTGACCGCGGTGACAACCGAGAAGGGCATCGCCCAGTTCACCACCGCCGCCTCGACGACGATCACGCCGCAGGTCGCGCCCTTCCACTTCTCGAACTCGCCGACCGGCCTCAACCAGATGATCGCCAACGTCGACTACGCGATCACGGCGATGGGGGCGCAGAAGATCGCGCTCATCACCGACAACGGCGGGATGTCGAAGGCGGCCGCCTCCGAGATCGCCGAATACATGACCGGCCGCGGCCACGCGCCCGTGATCGTGCAGGAATTCGCCTTCCGCACCGAGGACATGACGCCCCAGCTCTTCTCGATGCGCGAGGCCGGGGCGGATGCGGTCCTGATCATCGGCTCGCTCGCCGACGACTTCCGCACCTTCCTGCGCAACCGCGACGAGATCGGCTGGGATGTCCCCGTGCTCGGCAGCCTGACGCTCACCAACTACGCCGTAGGCATCGCCCGCGACCTCGGCACCGAGGTCTTCGACGGCGTCATGTCGGTGCAGTTCACGGGCATGACCTACTGCCCGGGCGATGCCGAGGGGACCTCGATGTTCGCCCGGTTCGTGGCCCGGGCGCGGGCCGAATACCCCGACATCGACAAGGCCGGGGGGCCGGCGGCGATCACCCCCTACTATGTCGAGCCCTTCATCCTCAAGGCCGCGGTCGAGGGGGCCGGCAGTCTCGAGGGGGCGGCCGTCGCCGCCTGGGTCGAGGCCAACGCGGGCTCGATCGAGAACATGCTCGGGACCTTCGCGGCCTCCGGCACCTCGCACTTCCTGCCCTCGTCGGATGCCATGGCGGTGGTCAGGAACGCCTACGCGCCGCGCGCCGACGGGCTCGTCGAGCGGGTGGTCTGCAAGTAGGGAGACCGCCCCCCGGGGGGCACGCGGGCGCGTGCCGGCCCGGGATCGACAGCGGGCCGGGCCGGGAAGGCCCGGCCCGTTCCCGTTTCCGTTCCCGGTCCCCCCGGGGAGCGGGCGGCCGGGGCCTCCGGGGTCAGTCGAGGGCCGCGAGCATCGCCCGGTCGTAGCCGCGGCCCGCGGCCTCGGTGCCGCGGGCCAGCCGGTCCGGCCATCCGGCATCGGCAAGAAGCGCGCGGCCGACGGCGAGCAGGTCGAACTCGCCGGCGAGGAGGAGGTCGAGGATATGGTCGATGGGGGCGGCCGCCGCCCCCTTCAGCCCGGGCCGGTCGAGCCCCGCCCCGCCCACCGCGACCACCGGCAGCCCGGTCAGGGCCTTCGTCCAGCCGGCGAGCGTCCGTGGTCCGTCCCCGGGGAAGCCCGGCTCCCACAGCCGGCGGGTCGAGACGTGAAGGAGGCTTGCCCCGGCGGCGACGATCGGGGCGAGAAGGGTGTCGAGCTCGGCCGGCGTCGCGGCGAGGCGGGCCGTGTAGTCCTGCTGCTTCCAGAGCGAGAAGCGGAACGAGATCGGGAAGTCGGGCCCGGTCGCGGCGCGGATCGCCACCACCACCGCAGCGGCGAGCCGCGTCCGCGCGGCGATGTCGCCGCCCCAGCGGTCGCTCCGCCGGTTGGTCGCGGCCCACAGGAACTCGTCGAGGAGATAGCCGTGGGCGCCGTGGATCTCGACCCCGTCGAAGCCGAGGCGGCGGGCGTCCGCCGCCGCCCGGGCATAGGCCGCGATGACCTCGGCGATCTCCGCCTCGGTCATGGCCCGGCTCGCCTCGTCGTGGCCGGCGGCGGGGTTGCGGTTCGCCGAGGGCCCGAGGCCGGGGAGGGCGGGATCGGGCGCCATGCCGGAGCGGCGGAAGCTGCCGGTGTGCCAGAGCTGGGGAAACATCCGCCCGCCCGCGGCGTGGACCGCGGCGAGCACCCCGGCCCAGCCCGCGAGCGCGCGCCCCCCGAACCACGGCACGCCGTCGTAGCTCGCGGCCGAGGGATGGGGGATGTAGGTGCCCTCGGAGATGATGAGCCCGACCCCGCCCTCGGCCCTTCGCCGGTAATAGGCCGCGACCTCCGGCCCGGGGATGCCGTCGGGGCAGAAATAGCGGCTCATCGGCGCCATGACGATGCGGTTGGCCAGCGCGAGTCCCGCCACCCGCGCCGGCGCGAGGAGGGCGGCGCGCCCCTCAGCGGACACGGTGGCGCCCCGCCTCGCGGCCCCGCCGCATGGTCTCGATGAAGCACTCGAGCGGCGCCGGGGGGGCGACCGCCGGGGCCGTCGCCGCCTGGGCGTTGGGGGCGCGGGCCCAGAACTCGCCCCAGGCCGGGAAGAGGTCGTGAAAGCCGCCCTCGTAGGGCTCGCGCCCCGGCCAGCGCATCTTGCGGCTGCCGATCGGGGGCCGGTTGAGGTCGGTCGCATACCAGTAGAGCGGCCGGCGGCGGCGGAAATACCACCGCCCGCCCGCCCGTTCGTAACGGTCGTGATACATCATGTGCATGATGACCCAGTCGGGCCCGCATTCGTGCTCGTTGCGCGAATAGACGATGCCGGTGGCCCGATCGGCGTCCTCGAACTCGACGATCTGGGTTCCGACATGGTGCGAGGTGCCGTCGAACTGGCCCCGCAGGGTGGTGTCGAACCAGGCCTTGAGCGCCCCCCGCCCGGTCCGGCCGCCGCCGGCGGCGACGTCCTCGGGAAAGAGGTTCACGAGCGCGTCGAGGTCGCGCATGTCGAGGGCGAGCGCGTATTGCGAGGGCAGCTGGCGGATCGCGTCGCGCGATTCGAGCCGGTCGAGGCGGGCGAGGATCGCCGCCAGCGCGGCGTCGGCAGGAGCGGGCACGGGCGGGGCCTCCGATGGGCGGGGTGACGGCCATCCTCGCCCGCCCCCGCGCGCCCTCCATCGTCCGAACTTGGTAGGCGCGCGGGCGGCGCCGGCGCCATCCTCGGGGCCGGCCGGGGCCCCGGGGGGCGGCGGGCCGGGGAGGGCGGGGGATGGCGGGGCTCGCGGTGGTGGTGACGGGTGCGGGCGGCGGGCTCGTGGCGGCCTATGCCCGCCACCTCGCCGCCCGCGGCGACGGCGTCGTCGTGAACGACGTCGATCCCGCTCGGGCCGCTTCCGTCGCGGCGGCGATCGCGGCCGGGGGCGGCCGCGCCCTCGCCATGGCCGGCGACGTCTCCGACTGGGGCTTTGCCGCGGCGCTCGTCGCCCGCTGCGAGGCGGCCTTCGGCAGGATCGACGGGCTCGTCAACAACGCCGGCCTCCTCGTCGCCGGCCGCCTCGAGGCGGCCGCACCCGCGGATGTCGAGCGCATGGTGCGCGTCAACCTGATCGGCAGCTTCGCCTGCGGGCAGGCGGCGGCGCGGGCGATGCTTGCCCGCGGCGGCGGCGGGGCGATCGTCAACGTCGCCTCGGGCTCGCAGGCCGGCGATGCCGGGCTTTCCGCCTACGGCGCGACCAAGGGCGGGGTGGCGAGCCTGACCTACGCCTGGGCGCGCGAACTCGGCCCCCGCGGCATCCGCGTCAACGCCGTCTCGCCGCTGGCCGCGACCGCCATGGCGGCAGGCTTCGCCCGCTTCGCCGCGGGCGAGGGGATCGCGGCCCCGGTCCTGCCCGACCCCGAGGCGAGCGCGCCGCTCGTGGGCTTCCTCCTCTCGCCGGCCGCGGCCGGGGTCGAGGGGCAGGTCGTGCGCATCGCCGGAAGGACCCTCGGGCTCGTCGGCCATCCCCGCCTGCTTGCCCCCCTCCTCGAGGGCGACTGGACCGAGGCCGCGATCGCGCGGGCCTTCGCCGAGGTTCTCGGCGCCCGCCAGGCCCCGCTCGGCCTCGCCGCTCCCGCGGAGGACGCCCATGGGCACGCTTGAGGGGAAGACGGCGCTCGTCACCGGCGCGGCCTCGGGAATCGGCCGGGCGGTGGCCGCGCGCTTCGCGACCGAGGGCGCTCGCCTCCTTGTCGCCGACCGCAACGCCGAGGGCCTTGCCCTCGTCGCGAGCGGCCTCGGCGCCCGCGCCTTCGCCTACGATGCCGCGATCCCCGGCGATGCGGCGCGGATGGCGGCGGCGGCGGTGGCGACCGCGGGGCGGCTCGACATCCTCGTGAACGTCGCCGGGGCCTATCACCGGGCCCATTTCGCCCTTCTCGCCACGGCCGACTGGGAGCGCATCCTGCGCGTCAACCTGACCGCCGTCGCCGAGACCTGCCAGGCGGCGCTGCCCGCCCTCCTCGCCGCCCGCGGCGTGATCGTCAACACCGCCTCGACGGCGGCGGTCGCCGGAATCGCCTACGCCGCCCCCTATGCCGCCGCCAAGGCCGGGGTGGTGGCGCTGACGCGGACGCTCGCGGCCGAGTTCGCCCACGAGGGGCTGCGCGTCAACGCCGTCGCCCCGGGCCGTGTCCGCACCGCCATCGCGGCCGGGCTGGCGCCCCTCGCGGACGCCCGCGAGGGGCTGGCCCGCCATCCCGCAAAGCTCGCGGGCTTCGCGGAGGGGGCCGAGCCCGAGGCGGTGGCGGGGGTCTATGCCTGGCTCGCGGGGCCCGACGCGTCCTATGTCACGGGCCAACTCGTCCTTGCCGACGGCGGCTGGTCGGCCGGCTAGCCGGGCCCTTCCCGCGTGCGGGGGGGCGGCCGCGCGCGGCGTGCGTCAGGGCGCGGCGGCGGGCCCCGCACCCGCCCCTTCCGGCAGGGCGAGGAGCGCGCGGGCCTCGGTGCGGCCGTCGAGCGGGCGGTTGGTGCGGGTGGCGATGCGCCAGCCGGCTTCCGTCCGCCGGAAGGTCCAGAGGTTCGCCGACACCCGCGCCGCCGCCCAGCCCTCCTGTCCGCGGACGAGCGCGAGCGAGTGGCCGCGGGCGGTCGCGCCGTCGCCCGCGACCTCGATCCGGTGGGGACCGAGGACGTGGGCCACGCCCTTCGCCATCCATTCGCGATGGGTCGGGAAGGCGACGAGTGCGGCGAGCGCCGCCCGCCCGGCAAAGCGGAAGTCGGGCCCCTCGTAGACGGCATCGGCGGTGAAGAGGGCGGCGAGTGCCGCGCCGTCGCCGGCATCGGCGGCCGGCCCGTAGGCGGCAATCAGCGCCGCGATCGCCAGCCGGTCCTCGACCGCGGCCAGCCGCTCCTCGACCGCGGCCAGCCGGTCCTCGATCGTCGCCATGGCGCCTCCCGGCCTCTCGCCTGCCCGCGTTCCCGCCCCCGGGGGCAAGACTGGCCGCGACCGGGGGGCGCGGGCATCGTCCGGATTGGGGATGCCGGGGCCGGGCGCGGGGACGAGAAGCGCGGCAAGGGGGGCGACGGGACGGGCATGGGGTCGGCGGAGGACCAGAGGCTGATCGTCGAGGGGCTCGGCCGCTTTCTCGCGGCCGCGGGCGGGCTCGCGCCGGCGCGGGCGGCGGCCGAGGGGGTCCTCTCCCCGGACCTCTGGGACGGGCTCGCCCGCGGGCTCGGCCTCGCCGGCCTCGCGGCCGCCGAGGACGAGGGCGGCCTCGGCCTCGGCATGGCCGAGCTCTGCCTTGTCGCCTCCGAACTCGGGGCGGTCCTCTGCCCGGCCCCCGTCGTCGCCGTGGCGGGCCTTGCCGCGCCGGTCCTGGCGCAGGCGGCGGCGGGGCCTTTCGCCCGGCACCATCGCGAGGCCGCGGCCCGCGGGGCCCAGGTCGCGCTCGCGGCCGAGGACTTCGCCGCCTTCACGGCCACGGCCGTCGCGGCCGGCTTCCGCCTCGACGGCGAGGGCCCCGCGCTCGCGGGCCTCGCCGGGGCCGCGGCGGTGATCGTGCCGGCGACGCTCGCGGGCCGGCCCGCGCTGTTCGCGCTCGCCGCGGGGCCGGGGGTGACCCCCGCCCCGGTCGCCGCCCTCGATCCCACGCGGCCGCTCGCCCGCCTCGCTCTGGCGCTCGAGGTGGCGGAGGCGGCGCGGATCGACGGGCCCGACCTCGCCGCGGGCTTCGCCCGGGCGCTCGACCGCG
>JADLCV010000006.1 GCA_020846995.1 Paracoccaceae bacterium | reverse complement strand
TCCGGCCTCCATCTCCCCCGGCCGCCGCCCCCGGGCAGGGCGCCGCGGCCGCGCCCGACGCCGCAGGATTCTCCCGGGGGGGCGCGGGCGCTGGCCCTTGGCGCGGGGCTGCGCTAGAGGGCGGCGGAGCAACCGAAGGGGATGCGTCCGTGGCCCGCTACCTGATCACCTCCGCCATCCCCTACATCAACGGCATCAAGCATCTCGGCAACCTGATCGGCAGCCAGCTGCCGGCCGACCTCCATGCCCGCTACCTGCGCGGGCGCGGGCATGAGGTCCTCTTCCTCTGCGCCACCGACGAACACGGGACGCCGGCCGAACTCGCCGCCGCCCGGGCCGGCCGGCCGGTGGCCGAATACTGCGCCGAGATGCACGCCGTCCAGGCCCGCCTGTCGCAGGGCTTCCGCCTCTCCTTCGACCATTTCGGCCGCTCGTCGAGCCCCGAGAACCACCGCCTGACCCAGCACTTCGCCCTTCGCCTCGCCGCCGCCGGGCTCATCAGCGAGGTGACCGAGCGGCAGATGTATTCGGTCGCCGACGGCCGCTTCCTGCCCGACCGCTACATCGAGGGCACCTGCCCCAACTGCGGCTTCACCGACGCCCGCGGCGACCAGTGCGACAACTGCACCAAGCAGCTCGACCCGGGCGAGCTCATCAACCCCCGTTCGGCGATCTCGGGCGCGACCGACCTCGAGCTCCGGGCCACCCGCCACCTCTCCCTGCGCCAGTCGGCGATGCGCGACCGCCTCGCGGCCTGGATCGACGGCAAGACCGGCTGGCCGATCCTCACCACCTCGATCGCGAGGAAGTGGCTGAACGACGGCGACGGCCTCCAGGACCGCGGCATCACCCGCGACCTCGCCTGGGGGGTGCCGGTCCAGTTCCCCGGGGCGCCGTGGACGGGGATGGAGGGCAAGGTCTTCTACGTCTGGTTCGATGCCCCGATCGAATACATCGCCTGCGCCCAGGAATGGGTGGCGGCCGGCAAGGGCCGCGACTGGGAGCGCTGGTGGCGCACCGACCGCGGCGCCGGCGACGTCACCTACATCCAGTTCATGGGCAAGGACAACGTCCCCTTCCATACCCTCTCGTTCCCCGCCACGATCCTCGGCTCGGGCGAGCCCTGGAAGCTTGTCGACTACATCAAGTCGTTCAACTACCTCAACTACGACGGCGGGCAGTTCTCGACCTCGCGGGGCCGCGGGGTGTTCATGGACCAGGCCCTGGCGATCCTGCCCGCCGACTACTGGCGCTGGTGGCTCCTCTCGCACGCCCCCGAGAACGCCGATGCCGAGTTCACCTGGGAGAACTTCCAGGCCGCCGTCAACAAGGACCTCGCCGACGTCCTCGGCAACCTCGTCAGCCGGGTGACGAAGTTCTGCCGCGCCAAGTTCGGCGAGAGCGTGCCCGAAGGGGGCACGTGGGGCCCGCGCGAGGCGACGCTGGCGGCCGACCTCGGGCAGCGGCTTGACGCCTTCGAGGGCCACATGGACGCGATCGAGATCCGCAAGGCCGCGGCCGAACTGCGGGCGATCTGGGTCGCAGGCAACGAATACCTCCAGGCGGCCGCCCCCTGGACGGTGGTCCGGACCGATCCCGCGGCGGCGGCGGCGGCGGTCCGCCTGGCGCTGAACCTGATCCGGCTTTACGCGATCCTCGCACGGCCCTTCATTCCCGACGCGGCCGCGGCGATGATGGGTGCGCTCGGCTGCGAGGACTGGGCCTGGCCCGACGACCTCGGCGCCGCGCTCACCCGTCTTCCTCCCGGCCACCCCTTCGCGACCCCCGACGTCCTCTTCCGCAAGATCACCGACGAGGAGCGCGCCGACTGGCAGGTCCGCTTCGCCGGCCGCCGCTGAGGCCCGCCCCGACCCCCGGGGCGCGGGGAAGGGCGGCGCCGGCGGGCGAAGTCGATGAAGGCATTCGTCACTTGCCCGGCGGGCCCCGGCGGGGGCATGATCAGCCCGCGCTGCGAGGTCGGGCGCTTCCTCCCCCCTCCCCACCTTGGGCCCGCGCCGCAGCCACGCTTGCACCCTGACAGGAGCTTTCGATGAAACGTCTCGTCCTCGCCGTCGCGCTTGTCTTCGGCAGCCTCTCCGTCGCCCCCGTCGCCTCGGCCCAGGCTGCGCAGGCCGCGCTCTCGACCGAGCAGACCGAGCAGCGGATCACGCTCGAGACGGCGCAAGACCTTCTCGCCTACGGTCGCGCCAAGGGCGATGCGCTCGCCATCATCGCCGCGGTTCGGATGATGACCACGGTCCAGACCCAGATCCTCGGCGCCGACGGCCAGCCGATCGACCTCGGCGCCGTCCTCGACGAAGCCGCCGGGATGGCCGGCGACGACGCGAACCTTCTGGCCATGATCGACGAGATCCGCCCCGCCGCCGAGGCCCAGTATCGCGGCGGCTGCGTCTGGGCCTGGCAGTGCTACTGGAACGGCTGGTGCGAATACGCCTGGCTCTGCTACTGAGCCCTCTCCCACCTCCGGCCGGCAGGCCCGGGCCCCGCGGCCCGGGCCTTGTCGTTGTCGCGCCGGCACTGGTGCCTGCGGGCCACGGCCGGACAGGAAGATGGGTCCGGACCGGCCATCCCGCGGTCACAATTTTGACTCAATCTCCGGTTGAGGCTAGGGTCCGGCTGCGGCAGGAAGGCCGGCGGGGACGGGCTTGGGGCGGGCATGGCTCTCGGGGCGTTGATGGGCGGGTCGGGCGCGGGGCTGGTGGCGGCCGCGGCGATCTGGACGGCGGGGCTGCCGTTCTGGCTCGCGCTCCTCGTCTATGCCTTCGGGGGCGCCGCGGCGACGCTCGCGCTCGCCCTTAATGCCCATCGCGAACGGGCGCCGGCGCCGGACCGCTCCCTCGCACGCCCGGCGATGCGCAACCCGGGCTGAGGGGGCGCCCTCAGCGCCCGGCCGGCCGGCGGGCGGCGATGCGGCGGCCGCGGATCGATTCGCGCCACAGCATGTAGAGGCCCGAGCCCACGATCAGCACCATCCCGGCCCAGGCGGTCGTGGCCGGCCAGTCGCCGAAGACCGCGGCACCCCAGAAGACGGCGAGCGGCAGGGCCGAATACTCGAACGGCGCCGCGAGCCCGGCTTCGCAGATGCGGTAGCCCTGCGCGACCAGCCAGCTGCCGCAGGCGCTGACGACGCCGATCAGCGTGATGACGGCAAGGTCGGCCCCCGACGGCATGGCCCAGCCGCGGAGGAGGAAGGCGAGCGTCGCCCCCCCCTCTCCGGCCAGCCGGCCGTCGCCCAGCGCAAGCCCGAAGGCGCCGCTGACGAGGATGAAGGCCAGCTGGATGTAGAGCGCCATGGCCGAGGCCCGCTCGGTCCCGCCGATGCGGCGGGTGACGAGCGAGGTCACCGAATAGGCGAGCGCCGAGACGAGCGGCAGGAGCGCCTCGGGCCGGAAGGTCTCGTCGCCCGGGCGCACCATGACGACGACGCCGACGAGGCCGACGGCGACCGAGGCCCAGCGCCGCATCCCCACCTTCTCGCCCAGGAGCGGCACCGAGAGGGCGGTGATGAGGAGGGGAGCGACGAAGAAGATCGCCAGCACGTCGGCGAGCGGCAGGGTCACGAGGGCGAGGAAGTAGCAGGCGTTGCTGACGACGATGAGGATCCCGCGCAGGAGATGCGCCCCCGGCCGGCGGGTGCGCAGGACGGCGAAGCCGCCGTCGAGCGGCACGAGGAGGACGAGCGCCACCGCGAGCGCCACCACCCCCCGCATCAGCACGAGCTGGTGGAGGGCATAGTCCCCGCTCAGGAGCTTCACCCCCATGTCGTTGACCGAGAAGCAGAAGCTTCCGGCGATCACGGACAGGACCCCGGCGGTGTTGTTCTGCGGGGCGAGGGCGGGCTGCACGGTCGGGCCTCGGCGGGAGAGGGGTGGTGGCGGGAGGGGGGTGCGGCATCCGGCCCCTGCGCCCGCCGGCGGCAGGCGCGGAGGCCCGGGCGGGGGTCAGTCGGCCATCGCCCGGGCGTGGAAGTCGAGATGGTCGGCGATGAAGCTCGCGACGAAGAAATAGCTGTGGTCGTAGCCCGCCTGGACGCGGAAGGCGCCGGGCTGGCGGCGCGCCGCCATGGCGGCGGCAAGCGCCTCGGGCATCAGGAGGTCGAGGTAGGGATCGGCGCCGCCCTGGTCGATCAGCACCGGGCCGGGAAAGCCCACGTCCTCCATCATCAGGGTGGCGTCATGGGGCTCCCAGGCGGTCGTGTCCTCGCCGAGATAGGCCCGGAACTGCTTCTGCCCCCAGGCCGAGCGCACCGGATTGGCGATCGGGGCAAAGGCCGAGACGGCGGCGAAGCGTTCGGGGAAGGCCATCGCGATCGTCAGCGCCCCGTGGCCGCCCATCGAATGGCCGCTGATCGCCTGGAGGTCGGGATCGAGCGGGAAGCGCGGGAAGACCAGGGCGGGAAGCTCCTCGGTGACGTAGTCCCACATCGCGAAATGCGCGTCCCACGGCGCCTCGGTGGCGTTGACGTAGAAGCCCGCGCCCTGGCCGAGGTCGAAGGCCGGATCGTCGGGCACGCCGGCGCCGCGCGGGCTCGTGTCGGGGAAGATCAGGGCAAAACCCTGCTCGGCGGCATGGGCCTGGGCGCCGGCCTTGAGCATGGCGTTCTCGTGCGTGCAGGTCAGCCCGGCGAGGAACCACAGGACCGGCACCTTGCCGTCCCGGGCCTGGGGCGGCAGGTAGAGCCCGAAGGTCATGTCGCAGCCGCAGGTCTCCGACGGGTGGGCACAGACCGACTGCACGCCTCCGAAGGCGCGCTGCTCCGACACGATCCGCATGGCCCCTCCCCGCCCGGCCGCAGGACCGCGGCCGCCGCCCCGACCTAAGCGGATCGCCCCCGCGACGGCAAGGGCCGCCGCTGCCGGCCGCGCGCGGGGCCTACATGCCAAGGTAGGCGCTGCGGACCTCGGGGTTGGCCCGGACCTCGGCGGCCGTGCCGGCGACGACGATGCGGCCGGTCCGCAGGATGATGGCCTTGTCGGCGATGGCCAGGCTTTCGGTCAGCCGCTGCTCGACGAGCAGGATGGTGATGCCGGCCCGGCGCACCTCCTCGATGGCGCGGAAGATCTCGGCGACGAGCCGCGGCATGATCCCCTGCGAGGGCTCGTCGAGCATGAGGAGCCGCGGCCGAGTCATCAGCGCCCGCCCGATCGCGAGCATCTGCTGCTCGCCCCCCGAGAGCGTCGCGGCAAGCTGGTCCATCCGCTCCTCGAGCCGCGGAAAGAGGCGCAGGACGGTGGCGAGCGGGGCCTCGCGGTCGGCGCGCCGGCGGTGCAGGTAGCTGCCGAGGCGGAGGTTGTCGCGCACCGTCATGCGCGGGAAGAGGCGCCGCTCCTCGGGCACGAAGGCCATCCCCAGCCGGGTGATCCGGTGCGCCGCCAGATGGTCGATGCGCGCCCCGTCGAAGGTGATGGTGCCGCTCCGCGCGGGGACCACCCCGGCGACGGTCTTGAGGACGGTCGACTTGCCCGCCCCGTTGGCGCCGGCGACGACGAGGATCTCGCCCGCCGCGACGCCGAAGGAGACATCGGCGAGGGCGACGAGGCCGTGGTAGCCGGCGGCGAGATGGCGGACCTCAAGCATGGCCGGCCCCGAGATAGGATTCGATGACGCGGGGGTCGCGCACGACGGCGTCGGGCCGGCCGCTCGCGATCACCCGGCCGAGGTCGAGGACGATGGCGTGATCGACAAGCGGCATCACCACCTCCATGACATGCTCGACCATGATGACGGTGATGCCGCTCGCGCGCACCCGCCGCACAAGCTCGATGCCCTCGCGCGCCTCGGTCGGGGTGAGGCCGGCCATGACCTCGTCGAGGAGGAGGAGCTTGGGCCTAGTCGCCAGCGCCCGGGCCATCTCGAGGCGGCGCTTCTCGGGCGAGGTGAGCTCGCCCGCGAGCGCCCTTGCGCGGCCGTCGAGCCCGGTGAAGACGAGCATCTCGTGGGCCCGGAAGCGCGCGGCCCGGGTGTCGGCATCGCGCACGAGCGCCCCGACGAGGACGTTGTCGAGCACGGTCATGGCGTTGAAGCTGCGCACGACCTGGAAGGTGCGGGCGATGCCGAGGGCGCAGCGGGCGGGGGCCGGGAGCCGGGTGATGTCGGTGCCGTCGAAGACAATGCGCCCGGCACTGGGCGCAAAGACACCGGCGATGAGGTTGAAGAGCGTGGACTTCCCCGCCCCGTTGGGGCCGATGAGCCCGATCAGGCCGCCGCGCGGCACGGTGAAGCGGACGTCGTCGTTGGCGACAAGGCTGCCGAAGCGGCGCGTGACGCCGTCGACCTCGAGGAGCGGGGGGCCCTCCATCACGCCCGCCGCGGCACGAAGAGGTGGACGAGGCTGACGAGCCCCTGCGGCCGCAGGAGCGAGATCGCCATGACGAGGACGCCGTAGACGATGAGGTTGGTGCCGAGCCCGGTGCCGCCGAAGTAGCTGCGGGTGAGCTCGCCCATGGGGATGAGCACGATCGCCCCGAGCGCCGGGCCCCAGAGCGTGCCGATGCCGCCGAGGACCGCGGGCAGCGAGATCAGGAGCGAGATGTGGAAGCTCATCACGCTCGTGGGGTCGATGTAGGAGACGAAGAAGGCATAGACCCCGCCGGCGACGGCCGTGAAGAAGGCCGAGACCGCCGAGGCCGCCATCTTCGAGCGGAAGACGTTGACCCCGAGGCTCTGGGCCGCGGCGATGTCGCTGTTGACGGCGCGCCACCAGTAGCCGGCGCGGGTGTCCTCGATCACCCAGCTGACGATCCAGGTTGCGACGGCGAGGCCCAGCGCGAGGTAGTAGTAGGGCAGCTTGGTGCGGCCGAACTGCAGCGTCGCCCAGCTGTCGGGCGCGAACGGGAGCTGGAGCCCGACGGCGCCGCCCGTCCACTCGGCGTTGGCGACAAGGAGCAGCGCCGCCTCGGCGATGACGATGGTGGCGATCGTGTAGTAGTGCCCGGCGAGGCGGAAGCAGGGATAGCCGAGGGCGAGGGCGAGGACGACGGCGATCGCCGCCCCGGCCAGCATCCCGAACCACGGCAGGATGCCGAAGTCGACGAAGAGCGCCACCGTCACATAGGCGCCGATGCCGAAATAGACCGCATGGCCGAGCGAGATCTGCCCGCAATAGCCGCCGAGGATGTTCCAGCTCTGCGACAGCGACGCGAAGAGGATTGTCAGCACGAGGATGTTCATGACGAAGACGTCGGCGACCGCGAGCGGCAGGAGTGCGAGTGCGAGCGCGACCGCGAGCGCGACGGCAAGCTGGCGCCGCCGGCGCGAGGTGAAGGCCGTGATCGGGGCGGGGATGGTCTGCGGCTGGGCCACGTGGGGGCTCCGTTCCTTCAGCTTGCCGGCGGCGTCACATCGACCCGAAAAGCCCGCGGGGCCGGAAGGTGACGACCGCGAGGTAGACCGCGAAGACCCCGAGCATCTTCAGCGACGGCGCGACGAGGAGCGCGGTCATCGCCTCGATGAGGCCGATCAGCACGCCCGCCGCCAGGGCCCCGTAGACGCTGCCGAAGCCGCCGAGGGCGACGGTGACGAAGGCGATCAGGACGAAGCTGTTGCCGACGCCCGGGAAGATGTAGAAGAAGGTCGCGAGGATCGAGGCCGAGAGCCCGACGAGGGCCGAGCCGAGCCCCCAGCCGATCGCGAACACCCGGTTCCGGTCGATGCCGACGAGGGCGACGGCGTCGGCGTCCTCGCGCGTCGCCTCGAGCGCCTTGCCGAGGTCGGTGCGGTTGATGAGAAGCCAGATCAGCCCAAAGGCGGCAAGCGAGATCAGCGCCCCGACGACATGGGGCATGGGCAGGATGATGCCCCCGAGCGCCACCGACTTGCCGGCGACGATGCCGCCGTCGACGCTGCGGTAGTCGGGGGTGAAGATGGTCTGGGCAAGGCCCTGGAGGAGGAGGCCGAGCCCGAAGGTCGTGAAGACCTGGACCATGCCGCGGTTGGTCTGCACCCGCATGGCGAAGCGGACGATGCCGAGATAGATTGCCGCCCCGAAGGCGAAGAGCACGAGCGTGACGACGGGCGCGAGGAGGAGCGGGTCGGCGCCCGACATCGCGACGAGGACGAACAGCGCGTACATGGCGACCATCAGGAAGTCGCCATGGGCGAAGTTGACGACGTCCATGAGCCCGAAGATGAGCGCGAGCCCCGAGGCCACGAGGGCATAGATGAGGCCCATCAGGAGACCGCTCAGGAGGACCTGGAGGACGATCTGGGCGGTCATGGACGGGTCTCCCGGGTCTCGCGCGCGCCGATGGTGATCAGCTGATCGGCCAGACGAGCTCGGTCGAGGCATACTGGCCCGGCCAGACCGTCCGGTAGACCCCGTCCTTGCACTGCATCATCACCAGCTTGACGAAGCTGTTCTGGCCGTCCTCGCCGAACTTGATGCGCTCCCACGGCATGATCGTGAGCTCGCCCGGGACGTCGAGGGCGGCAAGCGCGTCGCGGATCGCCGGCCCCTCGCGCGAGGCCGCCCGGTTGATCGCCTCGGCCATGATCTGCACGGCCGTGAACTCGCGCGAGGTGCTGTCGTTGAAGTCCTTGCCCGACATCGCCTTGAAGATATCGTTGACGACCTGGACCTCGGGCCGGCGGCCGGCGAAGTCGGGGGCGTAGGTGGCCCGGCTGATGAGGCCGTTGGCGAGCGGGCCGACGGCGGCGAGGAAGGCCGGCTCGTAGTAGCCCGCATCCTGGCAGATGACGCCCTTGGGACGGAAGCCGAGCTCGTTCGCGGTCTTGATGAAGAGGATCGCGTCGGTCGTGTAGGAGGTCGCCATCACCACGTCGGGGTTGCTCGACTTGAGGATCTGGACCTCGGTGGCGAGCGAGGGCGAGTTGGCGCGATACTTGACGTCGGCGACGACGGGGATGCTGCGCGCCGCCGCGAGTTCCTTCTGGACCCGTGCCGTCTCGGTGCCGAAGAGCGTGTCCTCGTAGAAGAGCGCGATCGAGCCGACCGGGGCCCGGCCCGAGTCCTTGAGCGAGTCCATGAACTCGAACATCGCGTTGGTGTAGAGCTCGTCGTGCGGCCCGGCGCGGAAGAAATACCTCAGCCCCTGGCGGTGGAGCGTGGGCGAGGACGATTCGGCGGCGATGAAGGGCACCTGGTAGCGCTCGGCGACCTGCGACACCACGGCCGCGACCGAACTGTAGTAGGTGCCGATCAGCCCGACGACGCCTTCCTGGGTGATGAGCCGCTCGGCCTCGGCGCGGCCCTTCTGGGGGTCGGCCTGGTGGTCGGCGTAGATGATGCGGATCTTCGCGCCGCCAAGGGCCGGAAGCCCGGCATCGCGGGCCCGGAGGAGGTTCAGGTCGAAGGATTCGTTGACGAGGCGCTCGCCGGTGTCGATGGCATACTTGGCCTCGACGCCGATCTGCGCGCCCGAGCCCGAGAAGGGATAGATGGCGCCGATGCGGATCTCGTCGGCCTGGGCGAAGGACGGTCGCAGCCCGGCCGTGGCGGCGAGTGCCGTTGCTCCGACAAGGATGTCGCGGCGGTTCAACATGGTCTCCTCCCTCTTGGTGCCGACGCCTGGTCGGGGCCCGAACCTTGCCCATGGCGGGGCGTCGCACAAGAAGGAAGTTGGCAAGGGGCCCGATACCCGGCATCGACGCCGTCTATATCCCGCCCCGCGGGGCGGCGGCGCGGCGCCCGCGCGGGGAGGCGGGCCCCGCGCCGGTCGCCCGCGGACGCGCCGCTGCGCCCGACCCCCCCGGGGGGGCCTTCCCGGCGGGACCGGGCCGGGCGGGACGGGCGGGGGGGCGCCGGGGCCCGCCGGCCCGCCCGGCCGCCTGCGTCGCCGTGCCCGGCCCCCGGGGCTGGGCATCGGCGGCCCTGCGTGGCAGAGAGCCCGGGCAGACCGCGACAGGGAGGAAAGGATGCCGCTCGCCAGCACCATCATGCGCACGCTCGAGACCCTGGGCGTGCCCCCCGCCGCGCTCGCCGGCGACCTCACCGCCCGCTCGGCCGTCACCGGCGAGACCCTCGCGCGCGTCCGCGCGGCGACCGCGGCCGAGGCCGCCGCCGCCATCACCGCCGCCACCGCGGCCTTCCGCGCCTGGCGGCTGGTCCCGGCGCCCATCCGCGGCGAACTCGTCCGCCTCTTCGGCGAGGAACTCCGCCGCGAGAAGGCGGCCCTCGGCCGCATCGTCTCGGCCGAGGTCGGCAAGATCGTCTCGGAGGGCCTCGGCGAGGTCCAGGAGATGATCGACATCTGCGACTTCGCCGTCGGCCTCTCGCGCCAGCTGCACGGGCTGACGATCGCCTCCGAGCGGCCCGCCCACCGGATGATGGAGACCTGGCACCCGCTCGGGCCGGTCGGGATCATCTCGGCCTTCAACTTCCCGGTCGCGGTCTGGTCGTGGAACGCGGCCCTCGCGCTGGTCTGCGGCAACCCGGTGCTGTGGAAGCCCTCCGAGAAGGCGACGCTCTCGGCCCTCGCAGCCCATGCCCTCCTCGGGCGCGCGGAGGCCCGCTTCCGCGCCGCCGGCCACGCCGCCCCCGAGGGCCTCGCCGCCGTCCTGCCCGGCGGCCGCGAGCTTGGCGAGGCGCTCGTCGACGATGTCCGCGTGGCCCTCGTCTCGGCCACCGGATCGACGGCCATGGGCCGCCGCGTCGGGCCCCGCGTCGCCGCCCGCTTCGGCCGCGCGATCCTCGAGCTTGGCGGCAACAACGCGGCGATCGTCTGCCCCTCGGCCGACCTCGAGCTGACGGTGCGGGGGGTGGCCTTCGCGGCCATGGGCACGGCCGGCCAGCGCTGCACGACGCTGCGCCGGCTGATCGTCCACGAGACGATCGCCGACGCGCTCGTGGCCCGGCTGCGGCGCGCCTACGGCTCGGTCCGGGTCGGCAACCCGCTCGAGGAGGGCACGCTCGTCGGTCCGCTCGTCGACGAGGCGGCGGGCCGGGCGATGGACGCGGCCCTCGCCGCGGCGCGGGCAGCGGGGGGCGAGGTGACGGGGGGCGAGGCGGTGACGGTCGCCGGCTGCGCCGAGGGCGTCTACCGCCGCCCTGCCCTCGTCCTCATGCCGGGTCAGCCCGACATCGTCATGCGCGAGACCTTCGCGCCCATCCTCTACGTCCTGCGCTACCGGGATCTCGCCGAGGCGATCGCGCTCCACAACGCCGTCCCCCAGGGGCTCTCGTCGTCGATCTTCACCAACGACCTGCGCGAGGCCGAGACCTTCCTCTCGGCGGCGGGGTCGGACTGCGGCATCGCCAACGTCAACATCGGCCCCTCGGGGGCCGAGATCGGCGGCGCCTTCGGCGGCGAGAAGGAGACCGGAGGCGGACGCGAATCGGGCTCGGACGCCTGGAAGGGCTACATGCGGCGGGCCACCAACACGATCAACCACGGCACCAGCCTGCCGCTCGCCCAGGGCGTGCGCTTCGAACTCGACTGAGGGCACGGGGACGGGGGACGGGGCCAAGAATCAGACCGCCGGATATGGGGCGGGACGGCCGGTGTTCCGTCTCCCCGCCCGGCCCGCCTTATCGTGGCGGCCTCGGCATGGAGCGATCGCGCGGCCTTCACACCCGGGGGTTGCTGCCCCGGCCCCGCCGCGCGACGCATTGGGGAGGTTCGGACATGCGGAAGGCTCTGATCGCCACCGTCTCGGTGGCAGCGCTGGTCGCGCCCGGGATGGCGCTGGCGCAGGACACCATCAAGGTCGGCATCCTGGCAGCCGTGGAAGGCACCTTCGCCGCCGGCGGCAAGGACAGCATCCTCAACGTCGATCTCGCGCTGAGGCAGGTGAACTACACCATCGACGGCAAGAAGATCGAGACCGTCGTCGTTCCCACCGACACCACCCCCGACACCGTCGTCCGCCAGGCCCGCCGGCTGGTCGAGCAGGACGGGGTCGACATCATCCTCGGGCCGCTGTCGGGCTCCGAGGGCATCGCCATGCGCGACTTCGCCAAGACGATCCCCGACCGGACGGTGATCAACGGCATCTCGGGCGCGCTCGAGACGACCTGGGTCGATCCGGCGCCGAACTTCTTCCGCTTCAACCTCGACGGCAACCAGTGGGGCTACGGCCTCGGCTCCTACGTCGTCAACGAGAAGGGCTGGAAGCGCGTCGCCACCGTCGCCGCCGACTACTCCTTCGGCTACACCAACTTCATGGGCTTCGCGGTCGACTTCTGCAAGGCCGGGGGCGAGATCGCCGAGCGCTTCTGGGTGCCGCTCGGCTCGTCGGACTTCGGGGCGGTGATCGCGGCCCTGCCCGAGGATGTCGATGCCATCTACCTTGGCGTCGGCGGCACCGACGCCATCAACTTCCTCAACCAGTACGAGCAGGCCGGGGCCCACACCAACCTGATCGGCGGCACGATCATGGCCGACCAGACGGTGCTGACCTCCAAGGGCCGGGCCAAGGACGCGCTCGTCGGCACGCCGACCTCGGGACCGTTCGCCATCGACGACCCGAGCCCGGCCTGGCAGGACTATGTCAAGCTCTACCAGGACACCTTCCCCGAGGCCGACCGCTTCCCGACCCCGTCGCTTTTCGGCATCGGCTACTACATCGCCACGCTGGCCATGATCCAGGCGCTTGACGCCGTCGACGGCGACCTCTCGAACGGCCAGGCGCGCTTCAAGGAGGCGCTGGCGACGATGCCGCTCGCCACCCCGCTCGGCACCGTGACGCTGAACGAGAACCGCCAGGCCGCGGGCACGGTCTTCGTGACCGAGGTGGTCGAGGACGGCCAGGGCGGGCTCACGAGCGTGCTCAAGGCGCGGGTGGACAACGTCACCCAGACTCTCGGCATGACCGCCGACGAGTTCCGCGCCCTCGGCCTGCCGAGCCGCGACACGCCCGACTGCAACGCCCTCGCCGGGCGCTGAGCCCGGGGCCGGCGCCGGCCGCGCCGCCGCTGCGGCCGGCGCGGGGCCGGAGCCGCGAAACCCCTGACGGGCGGCCCGGCGCGGCCGCCCGTGTCCATGCGGGCCTCCCGCCATGTCGCTCATCACCTACCTGACGCGAGTGCATTTCGCCGACCGCGTCCTCGAGGACGCGCTCGAATCCGAACTCGCGCTGCTCGGCGCCAGCCGGCCGCTGGTCGTTGCCGACGGGCCGGAGGCACTCGACCGGCTGATGCTGTCGCTGCCGCGGGGAACGCGGGCGGCGGCGGCCTTCGTTCCCCCGTCCGGGCCGGCGCGCGAGGCCGATTGCGCCGCCGCCGCCCTGACCCTTGCGGCCGAGGGGTGCGACTGCGTGATCGCCGTCGGCGGGGCGGGGGCGATCGACGCGGGCAAGATCGCGGGCCTGGCCGGCGCCGGCGCCGGCATCGCGGCGCTGCTCGCGGGTGCGGGCGGCGCGGGTGGTGCGGGGGGTGGCCGGGCGCGGCCGGTGATCGCGGTGCCGACGACGGCCGACAGCGGGGCCGGCGTCCGCGCCGCGGTGCGCGTCCTGACCGCGGCCGGACGGCACCACTGGCTGCGCGACCGCCGCCTCGTGCCCGCGGCGGCGCTCTGCGACCCCACGCTGGCGGCCGCCGACACCCCGGCGGCGACGGCGGCGGCCGGGCTCGACGCCCTCACCCACTGCCTCGAGACCTTCCTCGGCAACGCCTTCAACCCGCCTGCCGACGGCATCGCGCTCGAGGGGCTGCGGCGGGCCGGGCGCCATCTCGAGCCCGCGGTCGCCGACGGCACCGACCTCGGCGCCCGCCGCGAGCTTCTCGCCGCGGCCCTGAACGGCGCCCTTGCCGACCAGAAGGGGCTCGGCGGCGTCCACGCCCTCGCCCACGCCCTCGAGGAGGCGCGCGGCGCCGCCGCCCCCCGCCACGGCAGCCTCCACGCGGCGCTGCTGCCGCCGGTCCTCGCCTTCAACGCCCCGGCCGGGCGCGAGCGCTTCGCGGCCGTCGCCGCGGCCCTCGGCCTCGCCCCCGGCGCCGACCTGCCCGAGGCACTCCTGCGGCTGGCCGAACGCCTGCCGCTGCCCGCGCGGCTCGGGCCGCTCGGGCTTGACGGGGCCCAGCTTGACCGCGTCGCGCGGCGGGCCGAGGCCGACCCCGCCAACCTGACCAACCCCCGCCTCGCCTCGGCCGCCGACTACCGCGCCATGCTCGAGGCGGCGCTGTGATGCCTGTCGCTTCCGGCCGCCGATTTGCTAGCCTTCGCACCGGGAGTTCGTGCGATTCAGGGAGGACCGGGCGATGAGCACCTCAGTGGCCGTGCTGCACGGCACCTTCGGCCGGGTCTGCCTTTACGACATGGACCGGGCGATGGTCATCCATGCCCACCGCGAGGGCCATCTCATCTTCCACGTCCAGGGCCCGCCGGCCGAGGCGGTGATCGACGGCCGCCCCTACCCGATCGGGCCCGGACAGGCGGTGGCGATCAGCCCCTGGCAGCCCCATTTCTACCGCCCGGTCCGGGCCGCGACCAACACCCTCGCGCTCGTACTCTACATCAAGCCGGTGTGGTTCATCGAGGCCGCGCGCAGCGCCACCTCGAGCCTGCGCTTCGGGCGCGTCGGCATCGAGGTTGCGGCCCCGATCGCCCGCCGCATCGCCCATGTCGCCCGCACCATGCTGGCCGAGATCATCACCGACCAGTCGGTGCAGGGGGCGCTCGCCGAGCTGACCCAGGCCTGCTTCGACCAGTCCTGGCAGTGGACGGAGGAGGGTGCGGCCTTCCTCGGCCGGGTGCCGCAGGCCTGGGACTTCCGCGTCCGCCGCTCGCTCAACCTCATGCGCGAGCGGCTGGGCGAGGAGCTGGGCCTCGACGAGGTGGCGCGCGAATCGGGGCTGTCGCGGCCCCATTTCTACAAGCTCTTCCGCGAGACGATGGGGCTCACCCCCAACACCTACCTCAACGCCCTGCGCATGGAGCGGGCGATCGAGCGGCTGTCGGGCAGCCACGACGCGGTGGCCGACATCGGCCTCGACCTCGGCTTTGCCAGCCAGTCGAGCTTCTCGCGCTTCTTCATCGCCAACGGCGTCGTCGCCCCCTCGGACTACCGCCGCAGCGTCCATGTCGCCCGGCCGCGGCCCTGAGGGCGCCCGCGGCCGGGAGGCCGGCGCCCGCGGACGTTCAGGCCTGCGCCACCGCCGGGGCCCCGGCGGCGCCCCGCGCCGCGAGCCACTCGGCCGTCGCGGCGATGCCGCCGAGGGGGAAGAGGTGGATCGCCGCCACCGGGCAGTCCGGGGTCCGGGCCCGCCAGGCACCGATCGCGGCCAGAAGCTCGTCGGGGGTGTAGGGCAGGAGGAGCTTGCGCATGTCGAGCGCGCGCCGCTCGAGCACGCGGAGCGAGGGCCCGACGCCGCAGGCGACGGCGAACCTGATGAGGGTCTGGAGCTTGGCCGGGCCGGCGACGCCGAGATGGATGGGCAGGCCGATGCCCGCCGCCCGGAGGCGCCCGGCCCAGGCGATGACCGGGGCGGCATCGAAGGCGAACTGGGTGACGATCGCCATATCGGCCCCGCTGCGGCGGGCGAGGTCCTGCTTCCAGGCGAGCGCGGCATCGACGGCCCGGCTGCCGCCGTCGGGGTCGATGTCGCGGTTGCCCTCGGGATGGCCGGCGACGTGCAGGCGGGTGAAGCCGTGGCGGTCGAAGAGCCCCGTCCCGAGGAGGTCCATCGACGAGGCGAAGGCGCCATGCGGCCGGGCGATGCCGCCCGCGAGGACGAGCGCCTGGTCGACGCCGGCCTCGTCGCGGTAGCGGGAGAGCCAGGTCGCCAGCATGGCGCGGTCGGCGACGAGACGGGCGGGGACGTGCGGCATGGCCCGGAAGCCCTCGTCGGTCAGCCGCCGCGCCGTCGCCACCATGTCGTCGATCGGGGTGCCGTCGAGATGGGCGACATAGACGCGGGTGCCGCGCGGCAGGAGGGCGCGGAAGTCGGCCACCTTGGCCGCCGTGCGCGGCATGACCTCGATCGAGACGCCCTCGAGGAGGTCCCGCGCCACCCCCGGCGGCGTGCCGGCGGCGGCCGGACGGGGGCGGAGAAAGCTCAGAAGCGCCATGGCGGATGTCCTTGTCGCGGGCGGCCCCAGGGCCGAATCGGGCGACCGCACCGGCGCGTCCGCCGCCCGTGCGCATAGCCCCCGGGCGCCTCGCGGCCCGGTCCGAAAGCGACATCCAGGTGCGATTTGCGTCAGCGCCGGAAAAGATTTCTGCGGTGCAGCGAAAGGTCCCCCCGAGGCCCCGGCCGGGGCTGCCGGCGGCGCCCGTCAGGCGACGTCGCGGCAGGGCGGCCCGCAGGCCGGCAGCGCCTCGTCGACGACGAGGGCGAGGCCGGGGAAATGGCCGGCCGCCTCGGGCCCGCCGGAGACGAGGGCCTCGATACGGCGGCGCGGCACCCGCGCGTGCTCGCGCGCAATCGCCTCGGCGCGCGCGCCCTCGCGGGCGGCGATGGCGGCGACGATGTTGCGGTGCTGCTCCTGCGCGAAATGCAGCATCGCCCACGTCGCCTGCGCCTCGGCGGGAGCGGCGAGGTGCGAGGAATGGGAGGCGAAGGGAAGCCGGATCGTCCGCGCCAGTTCGCGGCGCAGGATGTCGCTTCCGGCGAGCGCGGCGAGGGCGTCGTGGAACTCGCCATTGACCTCGACGAAGGCGTCGAAGTCGAGCCGCTCGAAACCGTCGCCGAGGCTGCGGTCGAGCCGCGCGACGAGGGCGCCGATCGCCTCGAGGCGCGGCCCGGGCACGCCCCGCTCGGCCGCCAGCCGCGCCGCCGTCCCCTCGAGCACGGCCCGGAGTTCGATCGCGTCGACGACGTCGGCGATCGAGAAGCTTCGCACCGCGAAGCCGCCGCCGGCCAGCCGCTCGAGCAGCCCCTCCTCGGCCAGCCGGCCCATGGCCTCGCGCACCGGGGTGCGCGAGATGGCGAGCGACTCGGCGACCGTCACCTCGAAAAGCCGCGTCCCGCCCGGCAGGACACCGGCAAGGATGCGCCGGCGCAACTCCACCGCCGCACGCCCGGCATGCGTCCTGATGTGGATGCTGTCCATCGCCGACCCCTGACCCTGACCGGCGCGCGGCGCCGGATCGCATCGCAGGCTGCTAGCGCGGCGGGGCCCCGTCCGTCAAGGTTCCTGCTGCGCCGCGGCGCCGGCCGTCAGTCCTTGGCGCGCTCGACATAGCTGTTGTCGTCGGTGCTGATGACGACGCGGGTGCCGACGTCGATGTGCGGCGGCACCATGATGCGCAGTCCGTTCGAGGTCATCGCCGGCTTGTAGGACGAGCTTGCCGTCTGCCCCTTCACCACCGGCTCGGTCTCGGTGACCTCGACGGTGATCTTCTGGGGATACTCGATGGCGATCGGCACGCCCTCGTGGGTCTTCAGCCAGCAGCGCATCCCCTCCTGGAGGTAGACCTTGCCGTCGCCGACGATGTCGGCACCGACCACCACCTGGTCGTAGGTCTCGGGCTGCATGAAGTGGTAGCCCTCGGCGTCGGCATAAAGGTAGTCGTATTCGCGCTCGTCGACCGTCGCCCGCTCGACCTGCTCGGTCGTCTTCCAGCGTTCCGAGACCTTCACCCCGTCGGAGATGCGCCGCATCTCGACCTGGGTCACCGGCGTGCCCTTGCCGGGGTGGAAGTTCTGGGCCGAGAGGACGACGTAGAGGCGGCCGTCCATGTCGACGACGTTGCCCTTGCGGAGGCTCGAGGCGATCACTTTCACGAATCGGACATCCTTGCTTGCAGCGGCGGCCGGGCCTAGGGCCGGGCCGGTGGCCGCGAGCTAGCGCATCCGGCACCGAATCGCCAGTCCGAAGGTTCGCCCTTGCCCCTGCCGTCCTCGCCCTGGTGGGCGCCCGCCGTCCACGCCGACCGCCGCCCGCTCCTCCTCGCGCGGAACCGCATCCGCCGGGCCCTCGGGGAGTGGTTCGAGGGGCGCGGCTTCGTCGAGGTCGATCCCGCGGCGCTGGCCGTGAGCCCGGGCAACGAGGCCCATCTCCACGCCTTCGCGACCGCGGCCACGGGCCCCGACGGAACCGTCCGGCCGCGCTTCCTGCACACGAGCCCGGAGTTCGCGATGAAGAAGCTTCTCGCCGCCGGCGAGACGCGCATCTTCGCCTTCGCCCATGTCTGGCGCAACCGCGAGCGCGGGCCGCTCCACCATCCCGAGTTCACGATGCTCGAGTGGTATCGCGCGGGCGAGCCCTACGCGCGGCTGATGGCGGACTGCGCGGCCCTCCTCGCGCGGGCGGCCGCGGCGGCGGGGACCGGGCTTCTCCGCTGGCGCGACCGCGACTGCGACCCCTTCGCGGCACCCGAGCGGGTGACCCTCGCGGCCGCGGTCGAGGCCCATGCGGGCATCGACCTCCTCGCCACCCTCGGCCCCGACGGCACGCCCGAGGCGGCCGCCCTCGCCGCCCGCTGTGCCGCCGCCGGCATCCGCACCGCGGCCGACGACGGCTGGTCGGACATGCTCTCGCGGATCCTCGTCGAGCGGGTCGAGCCGCGCCTCGGCATCGGCCGGCCGACGATCCTCGACCGCTATCCCGCGGCCGAGGCGGCGCTTGCCCGCCGCGCCCCCGACGACGCCCGCCTGGCCGAGCGGTTCGAGCTTTATGCCTGCGGGGTGGAGCTCGCCAACGGCTTCGGCGAGCTGACCGACGCGGCCGAGCAGCGCCGCCGCTTCGCGGCCGAGATGGACGAGAAGGCCCGCGTCTGGGGTGAGCGCTATCCCCTTGACGAGGATTTCCTCGCGGCCCTCGCCGTCATGCCGCAGGCGGCGGGGATCGCGCTCGGCTTCGACCGGCTGGTGATGCTCGCGACCGCCGCCCCGCGGCTCGAGGCGGTGCTGTGGACGCCCGTGCCCTGACCGCCGCCGCCCCGGGGGCGGTGCGGCGGCCCCCCGCCCGGACCATCCGGGCGGGGGCCGCCGGGTCTTTCGCCCGGGCGCCGCGGGCTGGGTGGGGGCTATGTTGCCGCGGCACCCGGGCTGGCTTCCTCTGCCATGCCGCCCTTCTCGCCCCCGATCGCGGCGGGATTGGGGAGGCGGCGGGGAGGTTTCGCGGCACCGGCGCCCCGCCCCGCCCCGGCCGGTTCCCCTGCCGCCCGATCTGGCCTAGGAAGGCCGCCGCCACCGCCCGGCCGGCGGCGGGCGCGGGGAAGCGAAGGGGCAAGCGATGACCGAGAGCTACAGCCGGCGGACGCGGCTGGTCCACGCCGGGACGCGGCGCAGCCAGTATGGCGAGATGGCCGAGGCGATCTTCCTCACCCAGGGCTTCGCCTACGCGACCGCCGAGGAGGCCGAGGCCCGCTTCATCGCCGCCGGGCCGGACGAGTTCGTCTACGCCCGCCACGGCAACCCCACCGTGCGCATGTTCGAGGACCGCATGGCGGCGGTCGAGGGCACCGAGGACGCCTTCGCCACCGCCTCGGGCATGGCCGCGGTCAGCGGCGCGCTCCTGTCGATGCTGAAGGCGGGCGACCATGTCGTGTCGTCGCGGGCGCTCTTCGGCTCCTGCCTCTACGTCGTCGAGGACATCCTGCCCCGCTTCGGGGTCACGACCGCGCTGGTCGACGGCACCAACCTTGACCAGTGGCGGCGGGCGGTGCGCCCGGGCACCCGGGCGGTCTTCTTCGAATCGGTGTCCAACCCCACGCTCGAGGTCATCGACATCGCCGCCGTCGCCGCCATCGCCCGCGCCGCGGGCGCCCTCGTCGTCGTCGACAACGTCTTTGCCACGCCACTCTTCACCGACACCCAGCGGCTCGGCGTCGATGTCGTCGTCTACTCGACGACCAAGCACGTCGACGGCCAGGGCCGGGCCCTCGGCGGGGTGATCTGCGGCAGCCGCGCCTTCGTGCGCAAGACCGCCGAGCCCTGGCTCAAGCACACCGGCGGGGCCATGAGCCCCTTCACCGCCTGGCTGATGCTGAAGGGGCTCGAGACGCTCGACCTTCGCGTGCGGGCCCAGGCGGCGGCCGCGCTCGGCCTCGCCCGTGCGCTCGAGGGCCACCCCGCGGTCGTCCGGGTGCTTTACCCGCACCTGCCCTCGCACCCCCAGCACGCCCTCGCCCGCCGCCAGATGGAGGCCGGCGGCACCGTCTTCGGCCTCGAGGTCGCGGGCGGCAAGGAGGGGGCCTTCCGCTTCCTCGACGGGCTTCGCATCGCCACGATCTCGAACAACCTCGGCGACAGCCGCTCGATCGTCACCCATCCCGCGACCACCACCCACCAGCGGCTGGGCGAGGCGGCGCGGCTCGCCCTCGGCATCACCCCGGGCCTCGTGCGCTTCTCGGTCGGGCTCGAGGACGAGGGCGACCTGATGGCCGACATCACGGCGGCCCTCGCCCGGGTCTGACGGCGGCGCCCCGGGCCTCGGGCCGGGCCCGGGGACGGGGCGGGCCCCATGGCCGACCCCGGCGCCTCCCTCGGCGGGGCCTGACGGCGGCGCCCCGGCCGTGCCGGCCCGGCCCCGGCCGGGGGTCGCGACCCGGCGCCGCGCGCTTCCCGGCCGGGCCCGGGGACGGGGGCGGTCGCCATGGCCGCGGCCGGCGCGGCCGCGGGCGCGGGGATGACGGCGGCGGTCGGGGGCGGCGGGCCGACGCCCGCCGGGGGCCGCTTTACAGGCCGGGCGTTCCGCGCTAGGCAACTCCCCATGTGCCCGTCCCTGCGCCACTTCGGGCGACGCCGAGGCGTCTGACCCCCCCTGCCGCGCCCCGCCCCCGGGGGCGGGATCCTTGGCGGCACGATCCCGACCCTTCCCCTTCCGTTGACTCGTCCCGGTGCCTGGCGCACCGTCCCCCCGCCGGCCCGCCCGGACCGGCCCAGCCCCCGAGGGAGCCCGACGCATGACCTCTGCCGTCCTGCCGACCTACAACCGCTCGCCCCTCACCTTCGTGCGCGGTGAGGGCGCCTGGCTCGTCGAGGCGGACGGCCGCCGCTTCCTCGACCTCGGGGCGGGGATCGCGGTCAACGCCCTCGGCCATGCCAACCCCGCGCTCGTCGCGGCGCTGACGGCGCAGGCCGGCCGGCTCTGGCACGTCTCGAACCTCTACCGCATCGAGGAGCAGGAGCGGCTGGCCCGCCGGCTCGTCGATGCGACCTTCGCCGACACCGTCTTCTTCACCAACTCGGGGACCGAGGCGGCCGAACTCGCGATCAAGATGGTCCGCCGCCACTGGGTCGCCCGGGGCGACCCCGACCGCATCGAGATCCTCGCCTTCGAGGGCGCCTTCCACGGCCGTTCGACGGGCGCCATCGCCGCCGCCGGGGGCGCCAAGCTCGCCGCGGGCTTCGGCCCCCTGATGCCGGGCTTCCGCCACCTGCCCTGGGGCGACGAGGCCGCGCTCAAGGCGGCGCTGAGCGACCGCACGGCGGCCGTGATGGTCGAGCCGGTGCAGGGCGAGGGCGGCATCCGGCCCCTGCCAGACGCCTTCCTGCGCGGCCTCCGGGCCGCCTGCGACGCGACCGGGGCGCTCCTCGTCCTCGACGAGGTCCAGTGCGGCATGGGCCGGACGGGCCGTCTCTTCGCCCATGAATGGGCCGGGATCCGGCCCGACATCATGATGGTCGCCAAGGGCATCGGCGGCGGCTTCCCGCTCGGGGCGCTGCTCGCGACGGCCGCCGCCTCGGCGGCGATGACGGCGGGCAGCCACGGCTCGACCTACGGCGGCAACCCGCTCGCCTGCGCCGTCGGGCTCGCGGTCATGGACATCGTCGCCGACGAGGGCTTTCTCGCCGAGGTCCGGCGCAAGGCGGGCCTCTTCCGCCAGCGCCTCGAGGGGCTCGTCGCCGCCCATCCGGGGGTCTTCGAGGCCGTCCGCGGCCAGGGGCTGATGCTCGGGCTGAAGTGCCGCCGGCCCAACACCGACGTCGTCGCCGCCGGCCACGCCGAGGGGGTCCTGACGGTCCTCGGCGGCGACAACGTCGTCCGCCTGCTGCCGCCGCTGACGATCGCCGACGACGAGATCGCCGAGGGGGTCGCCCGCCTCGACCGCGCCGCCGGGCGCCTTGCCGCCGCCGCCGCCTGACGCCCGGCCCCGCCCCCGATCCGCCGCCCGCCATGCCCCATTTCCTCGACCTCCACACCACCGACGCCCTCGCCCTGCGCGCCATCGTCGACCGCGCCCGGGCGCTGAAGGCCGCCCGCGCCGGCCGTCCCCGGGGCGCGCCCGACGACCTCCAGCCGCTCTCCGGGCGGATCGTGGCCCTGATCTTCGAGAAGCCCTCGACCCGCACCCGCGTCTCCTTCGACGTCGGCATCCGCCAGATGGGCGGGCAGACGATGGTGCTCTCGGGCAGCGAGATGCAGCTTGGCCATGGCGAGACCATCGCCGACACCGCCCGCGTGCTTTCCCGCTACGTCGACGCCATCATGCTGCGCACCTTCGACGAGGCGGTCCTGGCCGAGATGGCCGAACATGCGACGGTGCCGGTCGTCAACGGCCTCACGAACCAGTCCCACCCCTGCCAGATCATGGCCGACGTCATGACCTGGGAGGAGCACCGCGGCGCGGTCGCCGGCCGCCGGGTGGTGTGGGCGGGCGACGGCAACAACGTCTGCGCCTCGTGGCTGCACGCGGCCGGGCAGTTCGGCTTCGATCTCACCTTCACCGGCCCGGCCCTGCTCGACCCCGCCGACGGGCCGGTGCGCTTCGCCCGCGCCGCCGGCCGCCGCATCGCGATCGAGCGCGACCCCATGGTCGCGGTCGCCGGCGCCGACCTCGTCGTCACCGACACCTGGGTGTCGATGCACGACAGCCAGTCGGCGCGCGAGCGGCGCCACAACCTCCTGCGTCCCTACCAGGTCAACGAGCGCCTGATGGCGGTGGCAGCGCCGGGGGCGCTGTTCATGCACTGCCTGCCCGCCCACCGCGGCGAGGAGGTCACCAACGCGGTGATGGACGGGCCCGCCTCGGTCGTCTGGGACGAGGCCGAGAACCGCCTCCACGCCCAGAAGGCGATCCTCGGCTGGTGCCTCGGGGTGTGAGGCCGGGCGCGGCGGCCGTCAGAGGCCGGGAAAGCTGATCGCGACCCCGGCGTGGTCGCTCGCGTGCGGCCGCTCCTCGCCGACGCCCGCAAGGCGCGGGCCGGCGTGGCGGCGGGCGGCGCGGGCGAGGCCCATGCGCAGGACCTCGGGCACGGCCGCGGGATAGCGGCGGGCGAGGGCCGGCGAGGCGAGGAGCCCGTCGGGGCAGCCGTAGCCCCCCTCGCCCTCCTCCCCCGCGAGGTGGAAGGTCCAGCGCTCCCTGCGCGGCAGGCGGCCGAGGAGATCGACCGCGAAGGGCGGAAGGAGCGGCGCGACCGCCGGGCCCTCGCCCTCCCCTCCCGCCCCCGCGCCCTCCTCCCCCGCCCCGGCGGACTCGTTGAGGTCGCCGAGGATCAGCCACAGCCCCTGCGCGGGATCGGCGAAGCGCCGCTCGACCAGCCGGCGCACGGCCTCGGCCTCGAGCCGCCGCACCGCCCGGGCGCGGGCGGGATCGGGCCAGGGGGCCTTGAGGTGGACGGCGAAGAGGACGAGCCCGCCCGCCTCGGCCACGAGGCAGTCGCGCCGGAAAAGCGGCCGGTCGGCGTGCAGGCCCGGCGGCGGGACGAGGCCCAGGCCCGCGGGCGTGGCGGCGGCGTGGCTCGCGACACGGGCAAGCGCCAGCCGCGACAGAAGGGCGAGGTTGCGCCCGCGCCCGTCGTTGCCCTCGCGGCAGACGCGGTGACGGTAGCCGGTGGCGCCGGCCGGGGCGAGGAAATGGTCGGCGAAGAAGTCGAGCGTGGCGCGGTCGAACACCTCCTGGAGGCAGACGACATCGGCCGCCGCCCCGGCGACGAGCCCGGCCGTGAGCCGCCGGTCGGCGAGGTCGAGGGCGCCCTCCCCCTCCCCGGCGTCGCCGTCGCGGGCCCCGTCGAGCCGCGGCCGCCCGGCCGCATCGCGGCGCAGGCGCAGGTTCTGGACGTTGAGCGTCAGGAGGCGCACGCCGCCCCGTCCGCCTCCACCGGCGGCGCCGCCTCGACCCGCGGCTCGGGCAGGCCGGGCCCGCAGCCCGCGATCGCGAAGGTCGCGCCGTCGCGGGGCCCGGCCCGGTCGCCGAGGCCGACGCGGGCCGAGGTGGCATAAAGTGTTGCCATCCCCGCGCCCCCGAAGGCCGGACAGGTCACCTGCAGGGCCGGCAGGGCGATGCGGGCGCGCGGGCTCCCGTCCGGCCCCCAGACGCCCACACCCCCGCCGCCCCAGAGCGCGATCCAGGTCGCGCCCCCGGCATCGACGACGGCCCCGTCGGGTTTCAGCCCCAGGGGCGCGAGATCGAGGAAGACCACGGGCTCGCCGCGGGGCCAGCCGGCGCCGTCGAGCGCCACCCGCATGACCGCGCCGGTGGCGGTGTCGGCGAACTGGGCCCAGCCGCCGGCGGGGTCGAAGCAGATGGCGTTGGGGATCGAGACCGGCGCGAAGAGCCGCCGCAGCTCGCCCCGGTGCCAGCGCCAGATCGCGCCCAGCCCGCGCGCGCCCCCCTTGCCCATGGTGCCGATCCAGAACCCCCCGCGGGGATCGGCGCGGCCGTCGTTCGAGCGCGTGGCCGGGTTCCCGGCGTCGAGCGCCGCGAGCCTGCGGCCCGCCCCGCGGGCAAGGTCGAAGTCGAGGAGTGCCGTTTCCGAGGCGACGAGGAGGCGGCCGTCGTCGATCCAGCCGGCGGCGCTGACCTGCTCGGCGAAGGCCCATTCGCGCGGCCCGGCGTCATCGCGGCCAAGGAGCCGGCGGCGGTCGATGTCGAACCAGTAGAGCCGGCTCCGGCCGGGATGCCAGAGCGCCCCCTCGCCGAGGACACAGGCGCGGTCGTCGAAGATCGTCACCGGCATCGTCCATCCCCCCGCTCCGCGCCGCCGGCCGCGACCCTGCCCGCCCGGCGGCCGGCCGGCAAGGGGCAGGGCTTGCTCCGGAGGGAGAGGGACGGCAGGCTTCGTCCCGCGCTGCAGGGGAGCCCGCCGGGAATGACCGCGATCGTCGATGCCCACCACCACATCTGGCGGCAGGCCGACCTGCCCTGGCTTCTCGGCCCCGAGCAGCCGCGCATCTTCGGCCGCTACGGCCCCCTGCGGCGCGACTACGCCATCGCCGAGTATCTCGCCGACATCGCCGGCACGGGCGTCGTGCGCTCGGTCTACGTCCAGGCCAACTGGGCCCCCGGGCGGGGGCTCGAGGAGGCGCGCTGGGTCGCGTCCGTCGCCGCCGCCCACGGCTTTCCCCACGCCACCGTCGCCTTCGCCGACCTTCTCGCGCCCGACTGCGCCGACCGCCTCGCCGCCCTCGCCGCCGTTCCGGGCGTGCGCGGCGTCCGCCAGCAGCTTCACTGGCACGCCAATCCCCAGTATCGCTTCGCCGCCCGCCCCGACCTCGCCCTCGACCCGATGCTGCGGGCGAATCTCGCCCGCCTCCCCGCCCTCGGCCTCGTCTTCGAGCTTCAGGTCTTCGCCTCCCAGGTGGCCGCGGCCGTCTCGCTCGCCCGCGCCCTGCCCGGGGTCCAGTTCGTGCTCATGCACGCGGGCATGCCCGAGGACCCTTCGGCCGCCGGCCGGGCGGAGTGGCGGACGGGGCTCGCGGCCCTCGCCGCCTGCCCCAACGTCGCGACCAAGCTCTCGGCCCTCGGCACCTTCGTCCACGCCGTCGACCCGGCCCTGATCGCCGAGGTCACCGCCGTGGCGCTCGACGCCTTCGGCCCGGAGCGCTGCGCCTGGGGCTCGAACTTCCCGATCGAGAAGCTGTGGACGGATTACCGCCGCCTGCTCGACGCCCATCTTGCCGCCCTCGCCCGGCTCGCCGCCGCCGACCGCCGCGCCGTCCTCCACGACACCGCCACCCGCCTCTACCGGCTCTAGCCCCGCTCAACGGCGTGTGACCGCCGCCGGCCGCGCCCGCCCGCCCGGCGCGCTTCCTTTCGGCACCGGGACCGGCTAGAGTCCGCCCCGCGCGAGCAGGGGCGCCGGAGCGGGGGGGACAGCCCCGGCGGCGCCCGCAGAGGGGCCTTGCAGGGGGCAATCATGCGGATCGGTATGGTCAGGGCGCTGGGGTTTCTGGGGCTTGCCGCGACGGCGCTCGGGGGCTGCGGCGAGGGCGCGCGGCTTCCCTTCGGCCTCGGCGGCGAGGGGGCGGCGGCCGCCGCCGCGGACGACACCCCGGCCGGGGTCCGCATCGTCGAGCACGACGTCGAGGCGCCCGAGGTCTTCCGCGTCGTCGAGCCCGGGCTCTGGGACGGGCGGCCCTCGCTCGGCGGGGTCTGGGTCGCCTATCCCGGGATCAGGGACCCCGAGCGCGTCATCATCCGCAACCCCGTCTCCGGCGCCTTCGTCATCGGGGCCCTCTTCCGGCGCGAGCGCGAGAACCCCGGGCCCGTGCTCCAGGTCTCCTCCGACGCCGCCGCGGCCCTCGGCCTCATCGCCGGGGCGCCGGCCGAACTCGAGGTGGTGGCGCTCAGGCGCGAGGAGGCCCCCGAGACCCCCGCGCCCGACCCCACGGCGACGCTCGCGCCGGCCGCGGTCGGGACCGCCCCGCTCGATGCCCCGGCCCTGCCGCCGGAGGCGCCCCCCCCGCCCGCCGCGTCCGCGCCACCCGCTGCGGCCGCGCCGCCCGTCGCCGCGGCCGCCCCCCCTCCCGCCCCCGCCCCTGCCGCCGCCCCCGCCCCTGCCGCCGCCACGACCGGGGGGCAGTTCCTCCAGATCGGCCTCTTCAGTGTCGAGGCCAATGCCCGCCGCGCCGGGGGCGCGATGGAGGCGGCGGGTCTTGCCGCCGCCATCCGCCGCGAGGAAAGCCGCGGCAAGACCTTCTGGCGGGTCGTCGTCGGCCCGGCCGAGGGGGCCGAGGCGCGCGCGGCGCTCCTCGCCCGGGTGCGGGCGCTCGGCTACCAGGATGCCTATTTCGTCGCCCGCTAGGGCGACCGGCCCGACGGAGACCGCCGCATGACGCCAGCGCCCATCCGGCCTGCCCTCGCCCTCGGCCTTGCCGTGCTCCTCGCCCTGCCCGTCCGCGCCTTCGAGACGCGCGCCACCGCCGCCTACGTCCTCGACTACACGACCGGCACCGTCCTCCTCGACAAGAACGGCGAGGTGCCGGTGCCGCCGGCCTCGATGTCGAAGCTGATGACGCTCCTCATGCTCTTCGAGGCCATCGACGACGGCCGGGTGGCCCCCGACACGCCCTTCGCGGTCTCGAGCCGGGCCAAGGCCATGGGCGGCTCGACCATGTTCCTCGACGAGCGCGACCGGCCGACGGCACACGACCTCGTCCTCGGCATCATCGTCAACTCGGGCAACGACGCGAGCGTCGTCGTCGCCGAGGGGCTCGGGGGGACCGAGGCGGCCTTCGCCCGGCTGATGAACGAGCGCGCCGCCGCGCTCGGGCTCACCGGGACCCATCTCGTCAACGCCTCGGGCTGGCCCCACCCCGAGCACCGGATGGCGATGCGCGATCTCGTCCGCATCGCCGAGCTCATGGTGCGCGACCACCCCGACCTCTACCGGCTCTTTGCCGAGACCGAATTCGCCTACAAGGGCCGCGCCCCGGAGAACCGCTTCAACCGCAACCCCCTGCTCGCGCTCGGGCTTGGCGCCGACGGGCTGAAGACGGGCCACACCGCCGAGGCCGGCTTCGGCCTCGTCGGCTCGGCCGTGCAGGGCGGCCGGCGGGTCATCTTCGCCATCGCCGGGCTCGCCGACGACCGCGCCCGGCGCGAGGAGGCCGAGAAGGTCATCAACTGGGCCTTCCGCCAGTTCGTCGAGCGGGAGGTGGCGCCGGCCGGGCGCCGGGTGGCCGAGGTGCCGGTGTGGATGGGCGCCGCCCCGACCGTCGGCCTCGTCGCGGCCGAACCCGTCCGGGTGGTGCTGCCGGCGCTCGCCCGGGACGCGGTCGAGGCGCGGGTGGTCTTCCGCGGCCCGGTGGCGGCGCCGGTCGCGGCCGGCCAGCCGCTCGCCGAGCTTGTCGTCACCGCCCCCGACCTGCCCGAGCGCCGCTTCCCGCTCTTTGCCGAGGCCGGGGTCGCGCGCGGCGGCCTCATCGTCCGCCTGCGGACGGCGATCGCGGTCCTCTACGACCGCCTTGCCGCCCCGGCGGCGGGGCTCTAGGCGATGGCGGCGCCCGCCGCCGGCCGGGCGCGCCGGGGCGGGGGCCAGCGCCGGCGGCGCCCGGCATGAGCGCCCTGCCGCGCCGGCGCGAGGGGCGGGGGCACTTCCTCAGCCTCGAGGGCGTCGACGGGGCCGGCAAGTCGACCCAGATCCGCCTTCTCGCCGCCGCCCTCCGGGCCGCGGGGCACGAGGTCCTGACCACGCGCGAGCCCGGCGGCTCGCCCGGGGCCGAGGAGATCCGGCGCCTTCTCGTCGAGGGCGAGGGCCGGCGCTGGTCGGCCGAGACCGAGGTCCTGCTCTTCACCGCCGCCCGCCGCGACCATCTCGAGCGCACCATCCTGCCGGCGCTGGCCCGCGGCGCCCTCGTGCTGTCCGACCGCTTCGCCGATTCGACCCGCGTCTACCAGGGTCTCGCCCGCCCCGACCTGGCGGCCGAGATCGAGCGGCTGCACGCGGCCTTCATCGCCCGCGAGCCCGACCTCACCGTCCTCATCGACATGGACCCCGCCCTCGCCCTCGCCCGCGGCCGGGCCCGCGGCGGCGCCGAGCAGCGTTTCGAGGGCCGCGGCGCGGCCTTCCAGACGGCGCTGCGGGCGGGCTTCCTCGCCCTCGCCGCCGCCCACCCCGGGCGCATCCGCACGATCGACGGAGCCCGGCCCGAGGGCGAGGTGGCGGCCGACATCCTCGCCCTCGTCGGCCGGGCGCTGGCATGAGCACGGGCGCCGGGGGCGAGGCCGGGGCCGAGGCCGACCGCGCCGAGGGCACCCCCCATCCCCGCCACGCCCCCGCGCTTCACGGGCAGGGCCCGGCCGAGGCCGCGTTCCTCGCCGCCCATGCCGGGGGCCGGCTCCCGCACGGCTGGCTCATCACCGGACCGCGGGGGGTGGGCAAGGCGACGCTCGCCTGGCGCATCGCCCGCTTCCTCCTCGCCGCGCCCGCCGCGGGCGACGATCGCGGCCTCCTCGCGCCGCCGCCGCCGCCCCTCTCGCTCGACGTCGCCCCCGACCATCCCACGGCCCGCCGCGTCGCCGCCCTGACCGAGCCGCGGCTGAAGCTCCTCCGCCGCGGCTGGGACGACGACCGCGGCCGCCTGCGGGCTGTCATCACCGTCGACGAGGTGCGCGAGCTCCTGCGCTTCCTTGCCCTCTCGGCCGCCGATGGCGGCCGCCGGGTCGTGATCGTCGACGCCGCCGACGACCTCAACCCGGCGGCCGCCAACGCCCTCCTCAAGATCCTCGAGGAACCGCCCGAGGGCGCCGTCCTCCTCCTGGTCAGCCACCAGCCGGCGGCGCTCCTGCCGACCATCCGCTCGCGCTGCCGGGTCCTGCGCTGCGCCCCCCTCGGCTCCGCCGACCTCGCCCGCGCGCTCGCCGGCGCCGGGGTGGAGCCACCGGCGGAGATGGCCGCGCTGGTCGAGCTTTCCCGAGGCTCGGCGGGGGCGGCGGTGGCGCTGACGGCGGGCGAGGGGCTCGCGCTCTACGGCCGCATCGTCGCGCTTTTCGCCGGCATGCCCCGCCTTGACCGGCCGGCCGCGCTGGCGCTGGCCGAGACCGCGGGCCGCGATCCCCGGGCCTTCGAGCTCGTGCTTGACCTCGTCGAGACCTTCCTCGCCCGCCTCGCCCGGACCGGGGCCACGGGCCGTCCGCCGGCGGCCGAGGCGGCGCCGGGCGAGGCCCGGATCCTCGCCCGCCTCGCCCCCGACGTCGCCGCCGCCCGTGCCTGGGCGGCGCGACCGCCCGCGTTTCTCGCCCGCGCCCGGGCCGGGCGGGCGGTCAACCTTGACCCCGCCGCGCTTCTGGTCGATATGCTCCTGGCACTGAACGAGGGCGCCGCCCGGTAAGCCCGCCGTCCGGTCCATCCGCGCCCCGGCAGCCCCGGCCATGCCCGCCAGAGACGACGCCCCCCCGCCCGAGATCGTCGACAGCCACTGTCATCTCGACGTCCCCGACTTCGCGGGCGAGGTCGGGGCGGTCATCGCCCGCGCCGCCGCCGCCGGCGTCACGCGCATCCTGACCATCGCCACCCGCCTTCAGGACGTGCCGCGGGTGGCGGCCATCGCCCGCGACCATCCCGGCGTCTTCTATGCCGCCGGCACCCACCCCATGAATGCCGCCGCGGGCCCGCCGGCGGCGGCGGAGGAACTCGCCCGCCTCGCCCGCGACCCCCTCATGGTCGCCATCGGCGAATCCGGGCTCGACTACCACTACACCCCCGAAAGCCGCGACGCCCAGCAGGCGTCGCTGCGCAACCACATCGCCGCCGCCCGCGCGACCGGCCTGCCGCTCGTCATCCACGCCCGCGACGCCGATGCCGACATGGCCCGCATCCTGTCCGAGGAACATGCCGCCGGCCCCTTCGCGGCCGTCATGCACTGCTATTCCTCGGGCCCCGCGCTCGCCGAGACGGCGCTCGGCCTCGGCTTCTACCTCTCGATGTCGGGGATCGCCGCCTTCCCGAAGTCGGAGGCGCTGCGGGCGATCCTCGCCGCCGCCCCGCCCGAGCGCCTTCTCGTCGAGACCGACGCCCCCTACCTCGCCCCCCCGCCCCACCGCGGCCGGCGGAACGAGCCCGCCCATGTCGTCCACACCGCCCGCGTCGGCGCGGCCCTGCTCGGCCTCGACTACGGCGAGTTCGCCGCCCTCACCTCGCGGAACTTCGACCGCCTCTTCGCCCGCGCGGCGCGGCCGCGCGCCTGATGGCCGCGACCGTCTTCCGCATCCTCGGCTGCGGCTCCTCGGGCGGGGTGCCGCGGATCGGCGGCCACTGGGGGGCCTGCGATCCCGCCAACCCGCTCAACCGGCGCAGCCGCTGCTCGCTCCTCGTCACCCGCGAGGGGGCGAGCGGCCTCACCCGGGTGCTCGTCGATACCTCGCCCGACATGCGTGACCAGCTCCTTGCCGCCGGGGTGGGCGAGCTTGACGGCGTCGTCTACACCCACGCCCATGCCGACCACGTCCACGGCCTCGACGACCTCCGCCAGGTCGTCTTCAACATGCGCCGGCGGCTGCCGGTGTGGGCCGACGGGCCGACCCAGGACGCGCTCCTCGCCCGCTTCGGCTATGCCTTCGTCCAGCCCGAGGGCTCGCCCTACCCGCCGATCCTCGACCTCCACGCGATCCGCGGGCCGGTGACGGTGACGGGGGCGGGCGGGCCGGTCGGTTTCCTGCCGTTCCGCGTCAGCCACGGGCCGACCGATGCGCTCGGCTTCCGCATCGGGCCCATCGCCTACCTGCCCGACGTCGTCGCCATCCCCGCCGATGCCTGGCCCCTCCTCGAGGGGCTCGAGGTCCTCATCGTCGATGCCCTGCGGCGCACGCCCCACCCGACCCACGCCCATCTCGCCCTGACGCTCGAGTGGATCGCCCGCGCCCGCCCGGCCCGGGCGATCCTCACCAACCTGCACATCGACCTCGACCACGACACGCTTCTCGCCGAGACCCCCGCCCACGTCATCCCCGCCCATGACGGGATGGCGTTCCGGATCGAGGAGTAGGACCCCGTGCAGGCCCTCGTCGGCACCATCCTGCCGGTCTTCCTCGTCATCGGCGCGGGCTACGGCGCCGCCCGCAGGGGCTGGTTCACGCCCGCCGCCGTCGACGGGCTGATGACCTTCACGCTCCAGTTCGCGATCCCCTGCCTGCTCTTTGCCGCGCTCGCCCGGCTCGACCTCGGCCAGGGCTTCGACCCCCGCCTCATCGCCGCCTACTACTCGGCGGCGACGTTCTCCTTCCTCGCCGGGCTTCTCGGGGCCCGGCTCGTCTTTGCCCGGCCGTGGGAGGATGCGGTCGCGATCGGCTTCGTCTGCCTCTTCTCGAACTCGATCATGCTCGGCCTGCCGATCATGGAACGTGCCTACGGCCCCGCGGCCCTCGCCGGCAACTATGCGATCCTCGCCGTCCATGCCCCCTTCTGCTACGGCCTCGGGGTGACGGCGATGGAGGTCGTCCGCGCCCGCGGGGCCCTCGCGGGCCTGCCCTGGCGGGTCGCGCGGGCGATGTTCCGCAACATCCTCGTCCTGGCGATCGGCGGCGGGCTCGCCGTCAACCTCGCCGGGCTGCCGCTGCCCGGGCCGGTGTGGAGCGCGCTCGACCTCATGGTGCGGGCGGCGCTGCCGACGGCGCTCTTCGGGCTCGGCGGCATCCTCTGCCGCTACCGCCCCGAGGGCGACCTCCGCACCATCGCCTGGGTCTGCGCCGTCTCGCTCCTCCTCCATCCCGCGCTCGCCTGGGGCTTCGGCCGCGCCCTCGGCCTGTCCGAGGCCTCCTTCCGCTCGGCCGTCGTCACCGCCGCCATGGCGCCCGGGATCAACGGCTACGTCTTCGCGAGCCTCTACGGCGTCGCCAAGCGCGTCGCCGCAGCCTCGGTTCTCGTCGCCACCGCCGGCTCGATCGTCACCGCCTGGGCCTGGCTCACGCTTCTCGGGGGGGCGGGATGACCTCCCCACCCATGGCCCGCGACGGGCGGACCCGGCCCAGGGCGACGGTGACGGGACAGCTTGACCACGATGCCCTTGCGGCCGTCTTCGCCCGGCTGCGGGCCGCCCGGCCGGCGCCGCGGGGCGAACTCGAGCACCGGAGCGCCTTCACCCTGCTCGTCGCCGTCGTGCTCTCGGCGCAGGCGACCGACCGCTCGGTCAACGCCGCCACCCGCGGCCTCTTCGCCGTCGCCGACACGCCCGCGAGGATGCTCGCGCTGGGCGAGGAGGCGCTCGCCGGCCACATCCGCACCGTCGGCCTCTTTCGCACCAAGGCGAGGAACGTCATCGCCCTCTCGCGCATCCTCGTCGAACGCCACGGGGGCGAGGTGCCGTCGTCGCGGGCCGCCCTCCAGGCGCTGCCCGGCGTCGGGCGCAAGACCGCGAACGTCGTCCTCAACGTCTGGTGGCGGCTGCCGGCGCAGGCGGTCGACACCCACGTCCTGCGCGTCGCCAACCGCACCGGCATCGCCCCCGGGACGACGCCCGCGGCGGTCGAGCGCGCGCTCGAGGACAACGTCCCCGCCCCCTTCCAGCTTGATGCCCACCACTGGCTGATCCTGCACGGCCGCTACACCTGCACCGCCCGCAAGCCGGACTGCCCCGGCTGCCCGATCAACGATCTCTGCCCCTGGGAAGGAAAGACCGCGTGAAACGCTACAAGGTCGCCGGCATCGGCAACGCCGTCGTCGATGTCATCTGCCCGGTCGAGGACGGCTTCCTTGCCGACCACGGCATCCGCAAGGGCATCATGACGCTGGTCGAGCGCGTCCGTGCCGAGACGCTCTACGCTGCCATGCGCTCGCGCCGCAGCGCCGCCGGCGGGTCGGTCGCCAACACCCTCGCCGGGCTTGGCAACATCGGGCTCGCCACGGTCTTCGTCGGGCGCGTCGCCGACGACGATCTCGGCCGCTTCTTCGCCGCCGACACCGAGCGGCTCGGCACCGCCTTCCCCAACCGCCCGGTCGCCGACGGCGGTCTGCCGACCTCGCGGTCGATGATCTTCGTCACCCCCGACGGCGAGCGGTCGATGAACACCTACCTCGGCATCTCGGCCGAGGTCGCCCCCGGCGACGTCGACGAGGGCGTGATGGCCGCCTCCGAGATCGTCTTCCTCGAGGGCTACCTCTTCGACAAGGACAAGGGCAAGGCCGCCTTCCTCAAGGCCGCCCGCGCCTGCCGGGGGGCCGGCGGGCGGGCCGGCATCGCCCTCTCCGACCCCTTCTGCGTCGATCGCCACCGCGCCGACTTCCGCCGCCTCGTCGGCGCCGAGATGGACTATGTCATCGGCAACCAGTCGGAATGGGTCTCGCTCTACGAGGCCAACGACCTCGAGGACGCGCTCGCCGCCGCCGCCGCCGCCTGCCCGCTCGTCGTCTGCACCCGCTCGGGGGCGAGCGTCATCGCCATCGCCGGCGGCCAGCGCGTCGAGGTGCCGGTGCGCGCGGTCGTGCCCGTGGACGCGACCGGCGCCGGCGACCAGTTCGCGGCCGGCTTCCTCGCCGGGCTCGCCGGCGGCCGCGACCTCGCCATCTGCCTCCGCATGGGCATCGTCGCCGCGGCCGAGGTCATCGGCCACATCGGCGCCCGCCCCGAGGCCGACCTGCGCGCGCTCTTCCGCATCGAGGGGCTCGCCTGACCCGCGGCCGGGGCCGGGGCCCCGCCCCCCTACTCGGCCAGCTTGAGGTGGAGCTCGCGGAGATCGACCGGCCCGGCCGGGAGGGGGTTCGCGGGGTTGTCGAAATCGTAGCGGAAAAGCTGGAAGTCGCGGCGGTAGACTTCCCACATGAGATGGCGGGAGAGGTCGTCGAAATAGGCGTCGACGGGATGGGCGCGCCTGGGCCCGTGGCCTTCGCTCTCGTTGAAGCGGGGGATGGCCGCGAGGTCCACCCGGACCGGGGTCGCCACCCGGTCGAGCACCGCCTGCATCCCTTCCGCGAACCGCTCGATGGCAAAGACGTGGTCGTAGCGGCCGCCGTTGGCGATGAAGGTCGCGATGTGCGAGGACATCGCCGACCAGTGGATGTCGGGCTCCATCGGCTTTTTCCAGCGGATGGTGTCGCGGGCGAAGAGGAGAAAGCGGCGGAAGCTCGCGACCTGGTCGAAATCCTCGAAGTTCGCCTCGGGCGTGCCGGTGGCGACGCCGTAGCGCTGGGCAAGCAGCGGCACGAGGTTGCCGCGGTAGCGCCGGCCGTTGCGCTGGATGCCGCAGATCTTGTCGAAGAACGACGACAGGATGCGGCTGTAGGGGTTCCTGACGGCGGTGAAGGCAAAGGCGCGGTGGTCGCGGACGGTGGCCTCAATCAGGGCCTGGCTCGCTTCCTGCGACCATTTGTGCAGGCCGCGGTCGGCGTCGTGGATGTCGCCGTCGTAGAAGCGGCCGTGGTCGGAGAAGTGCATCACCTGGCCGATGGTCGAGCAGGCGCATTTCGGCACCACCCGGTAAACCATGCTCGCGCTCTCGGTCATCCACGTGCCCGGAAAGCCCATCGCCTCACCCCCCGCCGCCCTCGCCCGCCCCTGTCGACAACAGCAAAGAAATCCTGTCACTTCAATGCCGGATCGGGGTAGTCCTGAAGTGGCCGGGACCCCTCCCCGGGATGGGAGCCATGGCCCGCATCGCCTATGTCCTGCTTGCCCACCGCGACCCCGAGGGCGTCGTCGCCCAGGCCCGGCGGCTGACCGCGGCGGGCGACGTCGTCGCCATCCACTTCGACGCCAACGCCCCGGCGGCCCAGTTCGAGACGATCCGCAAGGGGCTGGCGGCAAACGACCGCGTCACCTTCGCGGCCCGGCGCATCCGCTGCGGCTGGGGCGAGTGGTCGCTCGTCGCGGCGACGCTCGAGGCGGTGCGCGCGGCGCTTGCGGCCTTTCCCGCGGCGACCCACGTCTACATGATCTCGGGCGACTGCATGCCGATCAAGTCGGCCGAATACATCCACGCCTGGCTCGACCGCAGCGACGCCGACCACATCGAAAGCTTCGACTTCTTCAACTCGGGCTGGATCAAGACCGGGATGCGGGAGGAGCGGCTGATCTTCCGCCACTACCTCAATGAGCGGCGCCACAAGCGGCTTTTCTACGCGAGCCTCGAGGCGCAGCGGCGGCTGGGGCTGAGGCGGCGCATCCCCGAGGACATCGACGTCATGATCGGCTCGCAGTGGTGGTGCCTGCGGCGCGCCACGCTTTCGGCGATCCTCGACTTCGTGGCCGGGCGGCCCGACATCGCGGCCTTCTTCCGCACCACCTGGATTCCCGACGAGACCTTCTTCCAGACCCTCGTGCCCCATCTCGTGCCCGACGTCGAGATCCGCCGGCGCACGCCCACCTTCCTCCTCTTCAGCGACTACGGCATGCCGGTTACCTTCTACAACGACCACCACGACCTCCTACTCTCGCAGGATTTCCTGTTCGCCCGCAAGATCTCGCCCGAGGCGGCCGAACTCAAGGAGCGGCTCGGCGAGCTTTACGCGACCCGCGGCGCGACCTTCCGCATCTCCGACGAGGGGCGGCGGCTGCACGGCTTCCTGACCGGCCGCGGCCGCATCGGGCGCCGCTTTGCCCCCCGCTTCTGGGAGACCGAGGGCTCGCTCGGCCGCGAGCGCGAACTGCTCATCATCGCCTGCAAGAAATGGCACGTCGCCAAGCGGCTTGCCGAGCGCATCCGGCGCGCGACCGGGCTGCCGGCGGTCGACTACCTCTTCAACGAGGAGACGACGCCGCTGCCCGACCTCGGCGGCATCCAGACCACGATCGAGAAGCGCACCCGCCACCGCCGGGCGCTGATGCGGCTGCTCTTCGACTGGTTCGGCGGCAACCGGCTGGTGATGTGCCTCGACACCGCCAACATCGAGCTTCTGAACGACTTCTACGCCGACAAGGCGACCTCGCGGCTGCTCGAGGTGCAGTGCGCCTTCTCCGACGACTACCTCATCGGTCACGCCCGCCGCGTCGGCCTCGCGGGGTGGGAGACGCCGGCCTCGACCGTCGCCCGCCTGCTGCCGACGCTCCGCTACGACATCCGCTTCGAGAGCGAGCAGATCCGCGACGCGGGCTTCGCCCATGTCCACCGCCTCTACGAATCAGCTCCGGCCGAGCAGAACACCGCCGCCCTGGCCGCCTTCCTCGGCATCGCCGAGGCGACGGCGCGCGGCATCATCGAGGCCGAAGGCCTGTTTCATGACTGAAAGGAAAGGACGCCCATGCCCTACGCCTACGACCGCGACAACATCTTCGCCCGCATCCTGAGGGGCGAGATTTCCTGCACCCGCATCCTCGAGACCGAGCATTCGCTCGCCTTCCGCGACATCCGCCCGCAGGCGCCCGAGCATGTCCTCGTCATCCCCAAGGGGCCCTACGTCACCTTCGACCACTTCACCGCCGCGGCGAGCGACGCCGAGATCGCCGACTTCGCCCGCGCCATCGGCCGCGTCTGCGCCATGCAGGGGCTGGCCCCGGGGGCGGCGGGCGGCGGCTACCGGCTGATCGCCAATGCCGGCGAGGCCGGCATCCAGGAGGTGCAGCACCTCCACGTCCACGTCCTCGGCGGTCGCGTGCTGGGGCGGATGCTGCCCTACGCCGGCTGACATGAGCCCCCCCGGGGCCCGCGGGCCCCCTTCCCCCGGGGGGCGCGCCCGAGGGGGCGATTCCCTTCGCCCCGGCGATGCGCTAGGGGGCGGGGCAGGGCGGGCGGCGGCGGGGAGGGCCGGGGGATGGCGGGAGCGGGGCGGGGGCCGGCAGGGCCGGGGCGGCCGCGGGCGCCCCTGCTCGCGGCCTACCTCGGGGCGGCGCGCCTCTCGGGGCCCTTCTGGCGGCTTGCGCTCGCCCGCCGCACGCGGGCCGGCAAGGAGGATCCCGCGCGGGTCGCCGAGAAGCTCGGCCGGCCCGGGCGGCCGCGCCCGGCGGGCACGCTCCTGTGGTTCCACGCCGTCAGCGTCGGCGAGAGCCTCGCCCTTCTCACCCTCCTCCAGCGGCTCGGCGAGGAGATGGCGGGGGCGCATTTCCTCCTGACCACGATCACCCGGACCTCGGCCGAGGCGCTGGCCAAGGCCGGCCTGCCCGCGCGCGTCATCCACCAGTTCGCGCCCGCCGACGCGCCGGGGCCGGTCGCGGCCTTCCTCGACCACTGGCGCCCCGACGCCGCGATCGTCAGCGAGCGCGACCTCTGGCCCCTGACGCTGACCGAGACCCATGCCCGCGGCATTCCCATGCTGCTCATCAACGCCCGCGTCACCAACCGCGGCTTCCGGCGGCGCAAGCGTCTGCCGGCGCTCTACCGCGGCGTCTACGCCCTCTTCGACCGCATCCTGATGCAGAACGAGGCGAGCCGGGACCGCTTCGTCGCCCTCGGCGCTCCCGCCGGCCGGCTCGAGCACATGGGCGTCCTCAAGACCGCCTCGGCCCCGCTCCCCGACCGGGCCGAGGAGCGGGCCCGGCTCGAGACCCTCCTCGACGGCCGGCCGCGCTGGGTCGCGGGCTCGACCCACCGGCTCGAGGAGGCGCAGATCCTCGACGCCCATGCGGCGGCGCGCGAGCGGCTCCCCGACCTGCTCCTGATCCTCGCCCCCCGCCAGCCCGACCTCGCCGACGCGACCGAGGCCGAGGCGCGGGCCCGCTTCGATGCCCCCCTCCTCGCCCGCCGCAGCCGCGGCGAGCCCCCCGGCCCGGCGACCGCCGTCTACCTCGCCGACACGATCGGCGACATGGGGCTCTGGTTCCGCCTCGCGCCGGTCGCCTTCATGGGCCATTCGCTGCCCGTCGAGGGCCGCGTCCTGACCGGCAAGAACCCCTGGGAGGCAATCGCCCTCGGGGCGGTCGTGCTGCACGGGCCGAACCTCGGCAACTTCGCCGAGAGCTACGCCGCGCTCGAGGCGGCGGGGGCGACGCTTGCGGTCGACGACGCGGCCGGGCTGGCCCGGGCCGTGGTGGCGGCGCAGGATGCGGACTTCCGCGCCCCTCGGGTGGCGGCGGCGGCGGCGGCCGCGGCGGCCGCGCAGGCCGCGCTCGACCGCGCCGCGGCGGCCGTCGCGGCGCTTCTGGCCGGTCCCCGCCGCCTCCGGCCCTGAGGCGGCGCCGCCCGGGGGCAAGGGGCGCCGGCGCGAGGCCTGCCCCCCTTGCCCCCGGCGGCGCCGGGGCCCAAGAAGGCCCGCGACGCAAACCCGAGAGAGAGAGGAGGGCAGGATGGCCCCGTTCCGTGTCTACATCGGCTGGGATTCGCGCGAGGACATCGCCTATCAGGTGGCGCGCCGGTCGCTCCTCCGCCATGCCTCGATCCCCGTCGAGGTGATTCCGATCCGCCTCGCCGACCTCGTCGCCCAGGGCCTCTACACCCGGCCGATCGACCCCCTCGCCTCGACCGAGTTCACCTACACCCGCTTTCTCGTGCCCCATCTCGCCGGCTACCGGGGCTGGGCGGTCTTCGTCGACTGCGACTTCATCTTCTTCGGCGACATCGCCGAGCTGCAGGCCAGCATGGATCCGAAATACGCCGTCCTCTGCGTCCAGCACGACTACCGGCCGCAGGAGACGAGCAAGATGGACGGCATCCCGCAGTCGCCCTATCCGCGCAAGAACTGGTCGTCGTTCATGCTCTACAACTGCGACCATCCCGCGACCCGCAGGCTCACCCCCGAGGTCGTGAACCGCGAGAGCGGCGCCTTCCTGCACCGCATGCAATGGGCCCGCGACGAGGAGATCGGGGCCCTTCCCATGGGCTGGAACTGGCTCGAGGGCTGGTATGCGAAGCCCGCGACGGGCTACCCGCAGGCCGTCCACCATACCCGCGGCGGGCCCTGGTTCGAGACCTGGCAGCACGTCGACTATGCCCGCGAGTGGCTGGACGAGGCCGCCGCCTGGCGGGCCGAGGCGGGGGTTGCCTGAGGCCCGCCGCCGCGGGCCCGCCCTCAGCGCGGGCTGCGCTTGGCGAGGATGCGCTGGAGGGTGCGGCGGTGCATGTTGAGCCGCCGCGCCGTCTCGCTGACGTTGCGCTCGCAGAGCTCGTAGACGCGCTGGATGTGCTCCCAGCGGACGCGGTCGGCCGACATCGGGTTCTCGGGCGGCGCCGGCAGGTCGTGGCCGCGCGCGAGCAGGGCGTTGACGATGTCGTCGGCATCGGCGGGCTTGGAGAGGTAGTCGGTGGCGCCGATCTTGACCGCCGCGACCGCGGTCGCGATCGCCCCGTAACCGGTCAGCACGACGATCCGGCAGTCGGGCCGGCGCAGGCGGAGCGCCTCGACGACATCGAGGCCGTTCCCGTCCTCGAGCCGGAGGTCGACGACGGCATGGGCGGGCGGCCGGGCCGCGGCCGCGGCCTTGCCCTCGCCGACGCTGCCGGCGGTCTCGACGGCGAAGCCGCGCTTCTCCATCGCCCGCGCCAGCCGCTTGAGAAAGGCCTCGTCGTCGTCCACGAGCAGAAGCGAGCGGTCCTCGCCGAGGTCGGCGACCTGATCGTCGGCCATGCGGGCTTCCCCCTCCGCCACGTCCCGGCCGAATCTAGGCCGGACGGCAGCGATGGTCAAACCGGAGCCGGCCCTCCGGGGCGGCGCGCTTCAGGATGCGCCGATGAAGCAGGCCACCGCGTCGGCCATGCCCTCGGGCGTCGCCTCGCGCCGGAAGACCTCGACAAAGCCGTGCCCGGGCAGGGTGAGATAGGTGAAGGTGCTGTGGTCGACGACATAGAGCCCGTCGCCGGTGTCCTCGTGGACCTTGGCGAAGGCGCGGTAGGCGCGGACGGCCTCGCCGACCTGCGCCTCGGTCCCGGTCAGGGCGACGACGCCCCCGCCGAGGAACTCCGCCCAGTCGGCCAGCCTCGCGGGGGTGTCGCGCCCGGGATCGACCGAGATGAAGACCGGGGTCGTCTTCAGCCCGCGCCCGCCGAGGAGGTCGGCCGCGGCGACGTTGCGGGCCATGTCCATCGGGCAGACGTCGGGGCAGAAGGTATAGCCGAAGTAGACGAGCGAGGGCGCCGCCAGCACCTCGGCGTCGGTGACCGTCCGGCCGGTCTGGTCGACGAGCGTGAAGGGCCCCCCGATCGTTGCCCCGCCCGCCACCGCCGACTCGCGACAGGCGGCAAAGCGGTCCTCGGCCCGCCCGGTGAGGACGAGAAAGAGAAGCCCGCCCAGCAGCACCGCCACCAGCGCCGCCGCCGAGCCCGCATAAAGCCGCATCAACGTCCGGTCCGTCATCGGCCCCCCGCACCCGGCCCCCCGGGGGCCGGCACCCCGCCCGGGGCGGACGCGCGCGCCCCCGCCCCGGGCCCGGCGATTGATCGGGGAAAGCGGGCCGTCTAACAATGGGGCGGCGCGCCCCTGTGACACTTGGACCCGCCGCCCAGGCAGGATCGGCCATGTCCCCGCCCCTCCTCGGCCCTTCGGCCCGCGACACCCCGAGCGACTGGATCCGCCTGCGGACCCTCATCCTCCTGCGCTGGCTCGCGGTCGCGGGCCAGCTCGTGGCGATCACCGCGGCCCACCGCTTCTACGGCCTCGACCTGCCGCTCGGGCTCGCCTACCTCGCCGTCGCCGCCGCCGTCGTCGCCAACCTCATCGCCGTCTTCGCCTTTCCCCCCAACAAGCGGCTCTCTGAGGTCGAGGCGCTGCTCACGCTCCTGATCGACGTCGCCCAGCTCGCGCTCCTCCTCTATCTCACCGGCGGGCTCTCCAACCCCTTCGCCCTCCTCATCGTCGCCCCGGTGACGATCTCGGCCACCATCCTCACCCTGCGCTCGACCGTCCTTCTCGGCGCCATCGCCGTCGCCCTCGTCAGCCTTCTTGCCTTCTTCCGCCTGCCCCTGCGCTTCTCGGACGGCGAGGTCCTCGCCGTTCCGCCCCTGATCGCCTTCGGCAACTGGCTCGCGATCGTCATCGGCATCGGCTTTCTCGGCATCTACTCGCGCCGTGTCTCGGTCGAGATGCGGTCGATGGCCGAGGCCCTCCTCGCCACCCAGATGGCGCTCGCCCGCGAGCAGAAGCTCACCGACCTCGGCGGGGTCGTCGCCGCCGCCGCCCACGAACTCGGCACGCCCCTCGCGACGATCAAGCTTGTCTCGACCGAGATGGCGAGCGAACTCGGCGACCGACCGGCCTTGCGCGAGGACGCCGAGCTCATCCGCGGCCAGGCCGACCGCTGCCGCGACATCCTGCGCTCGATGGGCCGGGCCGGAAAGGACGATTCGCACCTCCGCCACGCCCCCCTCGGGGCCGTCGTGCGCGAGGCCGCCGAGCCCCACGCCGGCCGCGGCAAGACCCTCCACTTCGACACCCTCGGCCCCGGCGGCGAGGCCCGCCAGCCCCTCGTCCGGCGCGCCCCCGAGATCATCCACGGGCTCCGCAACCTCGTCCAGAACGCCGTCGATTTCGCCCGCAGCGAGGTCTGGGTCGATGCCGAGTGGAGCGCGACCGAGATCGTCGTCCGCATCGTCGACGACGGCGAGGGTTTTCCGCCGCAGGTGATCGGGCGGCTCGGCGATCCCTTCACCCGCAGCCGCCGCGCCGCCCCCGATGCCCGCCGGCCGGAATACGAGGGCATGGGCCTCGGCCTCTTCATCGCCAAGACGCTGCTCGAGCGGACCGGGGCGCGGCTGCGTTTCCGCAACGGCGCCGACCCCTTCCTGACCGAGGCCGAGCGCGAGGACCGCTCGGGCGCCGTCGTCGAGGTGGTCTGGCCGCGGGCGCGCATCAGCCCCGACCCCGCCGAGGCCCTCGCCGCCAACCGCCCGATCCTCGCCTGAGGAGCGCTTCCGCCTGCCTTAACCGCGGCTTAACCATTGCCGGCGAGGCTCCTGCCAGCGGCCCCCGGGGGCCGGACCATGGCAGAAGGCGCGGGCGATGGCGTTTCCCTGGCTGATGGCGGTGGCGCTCGCGGCAAGCTGCATCGCGGCGGCAGGGGTCGGCGTCGTCGTCCTCTGGGCCCTGCCGCCGCGGCGAGAGCCCGCGCCCGCCCTCGCCGACCCGGGACCGGAGCCCGCGGTCTTCCTCTTCGAGGGCGACGAGATCGCCGATGCCACCCCCCCGGCGCGGGCGCTCCTCGCCCTCCTGCCCGAGGTCGGCGCCCCCTGGCCGCGCCTTCGCGGCTACCTCCAGGGCCGCCTGCCGGGGCTCGAGACCGCCCTTGCCCGCCTCGAGGCCGAGGGCCGGGTCGAACACGCCGCCACGGGCGAGGAGCCCTTCGGGCTCGAGGCCGAGCGGCAGGGAGCCATCCTCCGCGTCACCCTCGCCGGCGGCCCCGCCGGGCCCCGCAGCGTGACCCTCGACCATGCCAGCCACCGGCTGATGGAGCGCGAGCTGGCCGAACTCCGCGCCACCGTCGAGGAAGCCCCCCTCCTCGTCTGGCGCCAGACCGCCGACGGGGCGGTGACCTGGGCCAACCGCGCCTACCTCATGCTCGCGGCCGAGCGCGACGTCGCCGCCGAGGTCCTGACCTGGCCCCTGCCGCGCCTCTTCGAGGCGGCGCCGACCGAGGCGCAGGCCGCCTCGGCCCGGCGGCGGGCGCGGGTGCGCACCGGCGCCGAGGGCCGGGTGCGCTGGTTCGACCTCCACAGCCTGCCGCTCGGGCCCGAGCAGCTCCACTTCGGCCTGCCCGCCGACAGCGCCGTCCAGGCCGAGACGGCCCTGCGCGACTTCGTCCAGACCCTGACCAAGACCTTCGCCGACCTCCCGATCGGGCTCGCGGTCTTCGATCGCCGGCGCGAGCTCATGCTCTTCAACCCCGCCCTCGCCGAACTCACCGCGCTCGCGCCGGAGTTCCTCGCCACCCGGCCGAGCCTTGCCGCCTTCCTCGACGGGCTCCGCGACAAGCGCCGCATCCCCGAGCCGCGCGATTACCGGAGCTGGCGCGAGCGCATTACGACGCTCGAGACCGCGGCCGCCGCCGGCCACCACGAGGAGAACTGGACGCTGCCCTCGGGCCAGACCTACCGCGTCACCGGCCGGCCCCATCCCGACGGCGCGGTCGCCTTCCTGATCGAGGACATCTCGGCCGAGATCACCCTCACCCGCCGCTTCCGGGCCGAGATCGACACCGCCCAGGCCGTGCTCGACGTCCTCGACCGGGCGGTGGCGGTGTTCTCGCCGACCGGGGTCCTCGTCCTCACCAACGATGCCTATGCCCGCCTCTGGGGCAGCGACCCCGGCCGCTCGCTCGGCCAGATCGGCATCGCCGAGGCGACGCGCGCCTGGCAGGCGATGGCCCGGCCGACGTCGCTCTGGGCGGCGGCGCGCCGCTTCGTCGCCACGCCGGGCGCGCGGCCGGCCGAGACGGGCGAGGCGACGCTCCTCGACGGCCGCCGCATCGAGTTGCGGCTCGCGGCCCTGCCGGGGGGCGCGACGCTTGCCCTCTTCCGCCCGCTCGCCGCCGCCGCCGCCGACGCCGACGGCGCCGCCACCGCGGCATCGCTGCGCGCCCTCGCCTGACGGGCCCCTGCCGCGGCGGATCCACCGGCACCGGCGCCGGCACGGGGGCCGACTTCGGCCGGGGCCGGGAGGTCCGCCCGCGGGCCGGGCCTGCGCGGGCGCCGCGTCGCCGGCGGCGGGCCTCGTCGCGGCCGCGGCGGCGTCGCGGGCGCCGGGCCGGTTGCGGTCCGGGACCGCGGCACCGGCGCCCGCGCGAACCCCGGCTGGGGCCCGCCCGCCGGACCCGGCAGGGGTGGCCCGGCCGCCGTCGCGGCCGCAGGCTTGCGCCCGCGCCGGGGCTCCGGCAATGCTCGCGCCACCATGGCCGAAGCCCCTCCCGCGCTCCCGCCCCTCCGCCCGCCGGCGGCGCCCGCGCGCGTCGCGACGCCGGCCGCGGCCGCGGCCGGGAACGGCCGGGCGGTGGCGGCCGGCGGGGTCGCGGCGACCGGGGCGGAAGGCACCACCCCGGGCCCGGACGCCGGCGCCGCCGCGCCGGTCGCGGCCGGCGGGACGGCGGCGGGGCGGGCCGGCAGGCCGGCAGCGGAGGGGCGGGAAGGCCGGGCGGTGGCGGCGGGCGAGGGCGGGGAGGCGACTGCGGCCGCCGCGAGGGCGGCCGACGCGGTCACCCTCTGCCTTCCCGATGCCGGGGCGACGCAGCGGCTCGGCGCCTGGCTCGCCCCGCGGCTCGGGCCGGGCGACGTCCTCCTCCTCGAGGGACCCCTCGGCAGCGGCAAGACCGATCTCGCGCGGGCGCTCATCGGGGCCCGCCGGGCCGCCGCGGGGCTCGCGCCCGAGGACGTGCCCTCGCCGAGCTTCACCCTCGTGCAGACCTACGAGGACGGCGCCGCCGGCATCTGGCATGCCGACCTCTACCGCCTCGCGGGCCCCGCCGAGGTCGCGGAACTGGGCCTTGCCGAGGCCTTCGGCGCCGTCCTCTGCCTCGTCGAATGGCCCGACCGGCTGGGCCCCCTCGCCCCGGCCGACGCCCTCCGCCTCGTCCTCGCCGACCGCCCTGCGGGCGAAGGGGAGGGCCGGATCGCCGCGCTCGCCGCCCCCCACCCTCGCCACGCCCGCCTCCTCGCCGCGCTCGCCGCCGCGGCGGCCGCGATCGAGGGCCGGTGAGCGCCCCCGGCCCCGACCGGGCGGCCCTGGCCGCGGCCTTCCTTGCCGCCGCGGGCTGGGGCGGGGCCACGCGCCGGCCGCTCGCCGGGGACGCCTCGCCGCGCCGCTACGAGCGCCTCGCCCGCGCCTCGGGGGCGGGCGCGGTCCTCATGGACGCCGACCCCGCGAGCGGCGAGGACGTCCGCCCCTTCCTCGCCATCGCCCGCCACCTCTCCGGCCTCGGCCTCTCGCCGCCCGCCATCCTCGCCGAGGACCGGGAGGCGGGCTTCCTCCTCCTCGAGGACCTCGGCGACGACCTCTTCGCACGCCTCTGCGTGCAGGACCCGGCAGCCGAGCCCGCGCTCTACGAGGCCGCCGTCGACACGCTCGTCCACCTCCACCGCCACCCCCCGCCGGCCGGCATCGCCGCCTACGACCCCGGGACCATGGGCCGGCTCGCCGGGCTCGCCGCCGAGTGGTACCGGACGGGCGCGACCGGCGCCGCCGCGGAGAGCGCCGCCGCCGCCGCCCTCGCCGCCGCGACCGAGCGGGCGCTCGCCACCCTCGCCCCCGGGCGGCCGGTGCTCGCGCTCCGCGACGTCCACGCCGAGAACCTCATCTGGCTGCCCGCGCGACGGGGACCGGCGCGGGTCGGGCTCCTCGACTTCCAGGACGCACGGGCCGGGCATCCGGGCTACGATCTCGTCTCGCTCCTCGAGGATGCCCGCCGCGACCTCGCCCCGGGCCTCGCCCCGGCGATGCGGGCGCGCTACGCCGCCGCCGCGGGCCTCACCGACAAATCTTTCGCGGCCGCCTGCGCGGCCCTTGCCGCCCAGCGCAACCTGCGCATCCTCGGGGTCTTCGCCCGCCTCGCCATGCTTCACGGCAAGCCCCAGTATGTGACGCTGATCCCGCGCGTCTGGGGCCACCTCGCGGCCGACCTCGCCCATCCGGCGCTGGCCGAACTGCGCGCGGTGGTGGCCGCGACCCTGCCCGAACCGGACCCCGGGCGCCTTTCCCGGATCGTCGCGCGATGCCCGAGCCCCACCCGGCGCTGATGGTCTTCGCCGCGGGTTTCGGGACCCGCATGGGGGCGCTCGTCGCCCACCGGCCGAAGCCCATGCTTCCGGTCGCCGGCCGGCCGCTCCTCGATCACGCCCTCGCCCTCGCGAGCGCGGCGGGGATCGGCCGCGTCGTCGTCAACACCCACTACCGGGCGGCCGCCATCGCCGCCCATCTCGCCAACCGGCCCGAGGTCCGCATCGCCCACGAGCCCGAGATCCTCGAGACCGGCGGCGGGCTCAAGGCGGCACTCCCCGCCCTCGGCGGCGCCGCCGTCCTGACGCTCAACGCCGATGCCGTCTTCACCGGAAGAAACCCGCTCGCGGCCCTCGCCGCGGCCTGGCCCGGGGCGGCGGCGGGGGGGGCCGAGGCGCTCCTCCTTCTCGTCCCGGCCGCCCGCGCCCGCGGCCACGGCGGCGCCGGCGACTTCGCGCTGGCCGCCGACGGCCGCCTTACCCGCGCCGGTCCCTTCGTCTACACGGGCGCCCAGGCGATCGCCGCCGCCCCCGTCGCCGCCCATCCCGGGCGCGCCTTCTCGCTCAACGCGGTCTGGGACGGGCTGATCGCCCGCGGCACGGCCTTCGGGCTTCTCCACCCGGGCGGCTGGTGCGACGTCGGCACGCCCGCGGGCCTCGCCGCCGCCGAGGCCCTCATCGCGGGCGGGGGCGAGTATGGCTGAGGGACCGCTTTTCGCCCTGCCGCCGGGGGTCGACTTCGCCCGCGCCTTCGCCCGCGGGCTCGTGGCGCGCTTCGCGGATCGCCCGCCCGAGGACCTCGCCCGCGCCGAGGTCTACCTCAACAGCGGCCGCATGCGGCGGGCGGTCGCCGCGGCACTCGCCGGGGAGGGGGCGCGACTCCTGCCGCGGCTGCGCCTGGTCACCGACCCCGGGGCGGCGGCGGCGGGCGGGCTGGCCCCGGCCGCCCCGCGGCTGCGCCGGCTCCTCGAGCTCGCCCGGCTGACGCGCGCGGCCCTCGCCGCGAGCCCCGACCTCGGCCCGCCGGCGGCCGCCTTCGCGCTCGCCGAGAGCCTTGCCGCGCTGATCGACGAGATGGCCGAGGAAGGCGTCGCCCCCGCCACCCTCGCCGCCCTCGACTCCGGCGGCCACGCCCGCCACTGGCAGCGCGCGCAGGCCTTCCTCGGCATCGTCGCGGACTACCTCGCAGAGGGGCCGGCCGCCGCCCCCGACCCCGGCGCCCGCCAGGCGCAGGCCGTGGCCGCGCTCGCCGCCGGCTGGGCGGCGGCGCCGCCCGCCGGGGCCGTGATCGTCGCCGGCTCGACGGGCTCGCGGGGGACGACGGCGGCGCTGATCGCGGCCGTCGCCCGGCTGCCGCAGGGGGCAGTGGTGCTGCCGGGCTTCGACGACGCGATGCCACCCGCGACCTGGGCCGCGCTCGCCGCCGGGGCGGGCGCCGAGGACCATCCCCAGACCCGCTTCCGCCGCCTGCTCGACCGCCTCGGCATCAGCCCGGCCGAGGTTGCGCCCTGGGTCGACGCAGGCCCGCCCGACGCGGCGAGAAACCGGCTCGTGTCGCTCGCGCTCCGCCCCGCGCCGGTCACCGACGCCTGGCGGGCCGAGGGGCCGGGGCTCGGCGATCTCGGTGCCGCGAGCGCGGGGCTCGCGCTCATCGAGGCGCCCTCGCCGCGGGCCGAGGCGACGGCGCTCGCGGTCCTCATGCGCGAGGCGGCCGGCGAGGGGCGGCGGGTCGCGCTCGTCACCCCCGACCGCGGGCTTGGCCGCCAGGTCGCGGCCGCGCTCCTGCGCTGGGGCATCCGCGCCGACGACAGCGCCGGCGAACCCCTGGCGCAGTCGCCGCCCGGCCGGCTCCTGCGCGAGACGGCGGCGCTTTGCGGCCGGCCGGTGGCGGCGGCGGCGCTCCTTGCCGCCCTCAAGCACCCGCTCGCCCATGGCGGGGACGGCCGCGGGCCCCATCTCCTCCACACCCGCGACCTCGAACTCTGGCTGCGCCGGCGCGGGCCCGCCTATCCCGACGCCGCCGACCTCGCCCGCTGGGCGGGCGGGGACGGCCCCCGCCGGGCCTGGGCCGCCTGGGTCGAGGGGCTGCTCGCCGGGGTCGGGGAGGGCGGCCCCGCCCCCCTCGCCGACCGTCTCGCCTGCCACCTGCGGCTGGCCGAGGGGCTCGCCGCCGGGGCCGGGGCGCGCGGGGCGGGCCTTCTCTGGGAGGAGGAGGCGGGGGCCGAGGCGCGGGCGGCGATCGAGGCGCTCGCCCGCGAGGCCGCCGCCGGCCCGGCGCTGACGGCCGCGGAGTATTCCGCCCTGCTCGAGGCCGTCCTCGCCGGCCGGGCGGTGCGCGAGGCCAGGGGCGTCGATCCCCGGGTGATGATCCGGGGCACGATCGAGGCCCGGGTGGGCGGGGTCGATCTCGTCCTCCTCGGCGGGCTGAACGAGGGAAGCTGGCCGGCGACGCTTCCGCCCGACCCCTGGCTCAGCCGGCCGATGCGGCAGAAGGCGGGTCTCCTCCCGCCCGAGCGGCAGATCGGGCTCGCGGCCCACGACTTCCAGCAGGCGGTGGCGGCGCCGCAGGCGGTCCTGAGCCGCGCCGTCCGCGATGCCGAGGCCGAGACCGTTCCCGCCCGCTGGCTGAACCGTCTCGTGACGCTGATGGCGGGGCTGGCGGGAGGGGACGCCGCACTCGCGGCGATGCGGGCCCGCGGGGCCCGCGCCCTCGCCCTCGCGCGCGCCCTCGAACACCCCGGCGCGGCGGTGCCGCGCACCACCCGCCCGGCCCCGCGGCCCCCGCTCGCGCTTCGCCCGAGCCGGCTGCGGGTGACCGAGATCCAGACCCTGATCCGCGACCCCTACGCGATCTATGCCCGCCATGTCCTACGCCTCGACCCGCTCGACGCGCTCGGCCCCGGCGCCGATGCCGGCTTGCGGGGCGAGATCCTGCACGGGGTCATGGCCCGCTTCCTTGCCGGCCGTCCGGCGGCCGAGGAGGCTGCGGCCGCCGCCGCCCGGCTGGTCGCGCTGGCCGAGGAGGACCTCGCCCGCGAGGTCGCCTGGCCCGCCGCCCGCCGCCTGTGGCGGGCCCAGTTCGCGGCCGTCGCCCCCCGCCTCGTCGCCCGCCTCGGCGCCCTCCCGGGGCGGGCGGTCGCGCTCGAGGCGAAGGGCGAGATCGTCGTCGATCCGCCGGGGGTGCGCCTGCGGGGGCGGGCCGACCGCATCGACGGTCTTCCCGACGGCCGCCTCCACATCATCGACTACAAGAGCGGCGCCCTGCCCACGGGCCCCGAGATGGAATTCTTCGACCGCCAGCTGCCGGTCGAGGCGGCGATGGCCGAGCGCGGCGCCTTCGCCGGCGTGGCCGCCGCGCCGGTCGCCCGCATCACCCACATCGGCCTGCGCGGCGAGGCGGACGTGCGCACGGCCGAGCTTGCCCCCGGGACGACCGCCCGCGTCTGGGCGGGGCTCGTGCGCCTCCTTTCCGCCTACTGGCCGGACGAGCGGCCCTATCTGTCGCGGCGCGCCGTCAAGCGCGAGGGCTTCGCCGGCGACTACGACCATCTCGCCCGCTTCGGCGAGTGGGAACCCTCCGACCCCCCGGCGCCGGCGGCCGCGCCATGACCGCCTCCCACCCCGACCTGCGCCAGCGCCAGGCCGCCGATCCCGGCGCCTCGGTGTGGCTCGCGGCCAATGCCGGGTCGGGCAAGACCAAAGTGCTGATCGACCGCGTCGCCCGCCTGCTCGTCGAGGGGGTGGCGCCCGAGCGCATCCTGTGCCTGACCTACACCAAGGCGGCGGCGGGCGAGATGCAGAACCGCCTTTTTGCCCGCCTCGGCGGCTGGGCCATGGGCGACGACGGGCCGCTTGGCGACGATCTCGCACGTCTGGGCGTCGAGGGGGAGCTTCCGGCGGCCCGGCTCGCCGCCGCCCGGCGGCTTTTCGCGCAGGCGGTCGAGACCCCGGGGGGCCTGCGGATCCAGACCATCCACGCCTTCGCGGCCGGCCTCCTGCGCCGCTTCCCGCTCGAGGCCGGCGTCAGCCCGGCCTTCACGGAACTCGACGAGCGCGCGGGCCGCCTGCTCCGGGCCGAGGTCCTCGAGGGGCTGGCCGAGAGCGATCCCGGCGCGCTCGACGCGCTCGCCCTCCTCGGGGGCGGCGCCGAGGTGGCCGAGCGGCTCGAGGCCGTCGCCGGCGCCCGCCGCGACTTCCGCCCCGGGCTCGACCTCGCCCGTGCCCGCGCGGCCATGGGCCTGCCCGCGGGCTTCGACGAGGCCGCGCTCCTCGCCCGCGCCTTCGACGGCGCCGAGGGGCCGCTTGTCGCCGGCCTCCTGCCTCACCTCGCGGCCGGCACGACGAGCGACGCGAAGGCGGCCGAGACGCTCCGCATGCTCCTCCCCTGGGTGCCGTCGGTCGCGGCGGTCGCGGCGCTCGAGGGCCCGTTCCTCTATGGCGCGAAGACCAAGGCGCCCTTCGCGGCCAAGCTCGGCGCCTTCCCGACCCGGGAGACGCGCGAGGCGCTCGGCCCGCTCTGCGGCCCGCTCGAGGCGCTCATGGCCCGCATCGAGGCGGCCCGCCCGCTCCGCCTCGCGCTCGCGGCGGCGGCCCGCACGGCCGCGCTCCACCGCTTCGCCGGCCCCTTCCTTGCGGCCTACGCCGCCGCCAAGGCGGCCCGCGGCTGGCTCGACTTCGACGACCTCATCCTCGGCGCCGCGGACCTTCTGGCCGACCCCGGACGGGCCGCCTGGGTGCTCTGGCGGCTTGACGGCGGCATCGACCACATTCTGATCGACGAGGCCCAGGACACGAGTCCCCTGCAATGGTCCTTGATCGAGAGCCTTGCCGAAGAGATGACGGCGGGCGAGGGCGGTCGCGGCGGCGGCCGCAGCCTGTTCGTCGTCGGTGACCGCAAGCAGTCGATCTATTCCTTCCAGGGCGCCGACCTTGCCGCCTTCGACGCCACCCGCGCCCGCTTCCGCGCCCGCCTCGCCGGGGCGCCGCGGCCGCTGGTCGAGCTTTCGCTCGACTACTCCTTCCGCTCCTCGCCGGCGATCCTCGCCGTCGTCGACCTGACCTTCGACGAACGCCGCGGTGCCGGCCTCGGCGGCGAGGTCCGGCATCTCGCCTTCCGCGGCGACCTGCCGGGGCGGGTCGATCTCTGGCCGCTGGTGCCGGCGCCCGAGCGCGCGGCCAACCTGCCCTGGGACGATCCCGTCGACCGCGTCGAAGCCGACCATCCCGAGACGCTTCTCGCCCGCATGGTGGCGGGCGAGATCGGCCGGCTGATCGGCACGCCCCTGGCTGCCCGCGACGGGGTGCGGCCGCTCCGCGCCGGCGACGTCATGGTGCTGGTCCGCCGCCGCTCGGTGCTTTTTGCCGAGCTGATCCGGGCCTGCAAGGCGCTGGGCCTGCCCATCGCCGGCGCCGACCGGCTGCGGGTCGGGGCGGAACTGGCGGTGAAGGACCTCGCCGCCCTCCTCTCCTTCCTCGCCCTGCCCGAGGACGACCTCGCCCTCGCCGCGCTCCTGCGCTCGCCGCTCTGCGGCTGGAGCGAGGCGGCGCTCGAGGCGCTCGCTGCCCCGCGGCCGGAGCGGGCGACGCTCTGGCAGGCTCTGCGCGCGGCCCGCACCCGGCACCCGGCCACGCTCGCCTTCCTCGACGCGATGCGCGCCCGGGCCGATTTCGAGCGGCCCTACGACCTTCTCGAGCGCGCGCTTGTCGGCCACGACGGCCGGGCGCGGCTCATCGCCCGCCTCGGCCCAGAGGCCGAGGACGGCATCGACGCCTTCCTCGCCCAGGCGCTCGCCTACGAGCGCACCGAGGTGCCGAGCCTGACGGGCTTCCTGCGCTGGATGGAAACCGACGATCTCGAGGTCAAGCGCCAGCTCGACGGCGCGGGCGACCTCGTCCGGGTGATGACCGTCCACGGCGCCAAGGGCCTCGAGGCGCCGCTCGTCATCCTTCCCGACAGCGCCTCCCGCCCGGCCCCGCAGGGCCCCGCAATCCTCGCGACCGCGGCCGGCGCCCTCGCCCGGATGGCCCGCGACGAGGCGCCCCCTCCCCTTGCCGCGGCCCAGGAGGCGGCCACCGACCGCGACGCGGCCGAGGCCGGGCGGCTTCTCTACGTCGCCATGACGCGGGCCCAGAGCTGGCTGATCGTCGCCGCCGCGGGCAAGGCCGACGCCGGCTCCTGGCACGACCGCGTCGCCCGCGGGATCGAGGCCGCCGGGGCCGAGACGCTCGCGACCCCCGCCGGACCGGGGCTGCGCCATGCCTTCCTGCCCTGGCCCGCCGCGGCGGCCGCGGCCCCGGCGCCGGCCGATCCCCTGCCCGCGCTGCCCGACTGGGCCCGGCTGCCGCCCGCCCCGGCCACCCCCGCGGTCGCCCCGCTCGCCCCCTCGGCCCTCGGCGGCCCCGAGGCCGGAGCGGGCGGGGAGGGGGCGGGCGACGAGGCCGCCCGCCGGCGCGGCCGCGCCCTGCATCTTCTCCTCGAGCATCTGCCCGCCTGGCCGGCCGAGGGGCGCGAGGGGCGCGCGGCCGACCTTCTCGCCGCGGCCGAGGATGCCCCGCCGGCCGCCGACATCCCCGGCATCCTCGCCGAGGCGGCGGCCGTCCTCGCCGCTCCCGCGCTCGCCCCTCTCTTCGCCGCCGACGCGCTCGCCGAGGTGCCGGTGACGGCGGCCCTCCCCGAACTCGGCGGCCGGCGCATCGCCGGCCAGATCGACCGCCTCCTCATCGCCTCCGACCGCGTGCTTGCCATCGACTTCAAGTCGGGCGCGCCGGTCCCCGACCGCGCCGAGGACGTGCCCGAGGGATACCTGCGCCAGATGGGCGCCTATGCCGCCGCGCTGGCGCAGATCTTTCCCGGCCGGCGGATCGAGACCGCGCTGCTCTGGACGCGGACGGCGCAACTTGTGCCCCTGCCCCCCGCGCTGGTCATGGCCGCCCTGCGCCGGGCCGCGCCTTGACGCCCGCGGGGTGCGTCCATAGGTTCGCCCGGTCCCGCAGCCAGGAGCAGAGCATGGCCACCGTCGCCGTCACCGATGCCACCTTCGACGCCGAGGTGCGCAACTCGCCCGTTCCCGTCGTCGTCGACTTCTGGGCCGAATGGTGCGCCCCCTGCCGGATGATCGGTCCGGCGCTCGAGGAACTCGCGACCGAATACCAGGGCCGGCTGAAGATCGCCAAGGTCAACGTCGACGAGAACCCGGGCACCCCGGCCCAGATGGGCGTGCGCGGCATTCCGGCGCTGTTCCTGTTCAAGGGCGGCAAGGTCGTCTCGAACAAGGTTGGCGCCGCCCCCAAGGCGAGCCTCAAGAGCTGGATCGACAGCGCCATATGAAGGCCGGCGCGGCCATGTCCGAAGGCCCCTGGCACGGCACCACCATCCTCGCCGTCCGCCGCGACGGCGAGATCGTGGTCGCGGGCGACGGCCAGGTGAGCCTCGGGGCGACCGTCATCAAGGGCACGGCGCGCAAGCTGCGCCGCCTCGCGCCCGGCGGCTCCGAAGTCGTCGCGGGCTTCGCCGGCTCGACCGCGGATGCCTTCGCGCTTCTCGAGCGGCTGGAGAAGAAGCTCGAGGCCGCCCCCGGCCAGATCCAGCGCGCCTGCGTCGAACTGGCCAAGGACTGGCGGACCGACCGCGTCCTGCGCAACCTCGAGGCGATGCTGATCGTCACCGACGGGGCCGAGATCTACGTCGTCACCGGCGCCGGCGACGTGCTTGCGCCCGAGCATGACGCCGCCGCCATCGGTTCGGGCGGGATGTTCGCGCTCGCCGCCGCCCGCGCGCTCCTCGCCGAGACCGACCTTCCGGCCGAGACCATCGCCCGCAAGGCCATGGCCATCGCCGCCGACATCTGCGTCTACACCAACACCAACCTGACGGTGGAACGGATCAGCCGCGCCTGACCCGCGGGAGGTGGCCGGGGCGGGCGCGGCCGCCCGTCCGGCCGGGTCGCGGCTACCGCGCCCTCGCCCCCGACTTCCTGCCCGCCCCTCCCCGGACACGGGGCACCGCGAAGGACCGCATCCATGACCACCCTCACCCCCCGCGAGATCGTCTCCGAACTCGACCGCTTCATCATCGGCCAGCGCGAGGCCAAGCGGGCGGTGGCGGTGGCGCTGCGCAACCGCTGGCGGCGCCGGCAGCTTGCGGCCGACATCCGCGACGAGGTCCATCCCAAGAACATCCTCATGATCGGCCCGACCGGCGTCGGCAAGACCGAGATCGCCCGCCGCCTCGCCCGTCTTGCCCGGGCGCCCTTCCTCAAGGTCGAGGCGACCAAGTTCACCGAGGTCGGCTATGTCGGCCGCGACGTTGACCAGATCGTCCGCGACCTCGTCGACGGGGCGATGATCGAGACGCGGGCGCGAATGCGCGAGGAGGTGCGGGCGCGCGCCCAGGCGGCCGCCGAGGACCGTGTCATCGCGGCGCTGGCGGGCCGCGACGCGCGCGAGGGCACACGCGAGCTCTTCCGCCGGCGCCTGCGCGCGGGCGAGCTTGACGACACCGTCATCGAGCTTGACCTCGCCCAGCCCGGCGGGCTGCCGTTCCCGGCCATGGCCATGGGCGGGCCGGGGATGGAGATGCAGATGCAGGGCCTCCAGGACCTCATCGGGAAGGCCTTCGGCGGGCGCAGCGCGCACAAGCGCCTGACGGTTGCCGAGAGCCACGAAATCCTCGTTGCCGAGGAGGCCGACAAGCTTCTCGACGACGAGGCGGTGAAGGCCGCGGCCCTCGAGGCGGTGCAGGAGAACGGCATCGTCTTTCTCGACGAGATCGACAAGATCTGCGCCCGCGCCGAGACCCGCGGCGCCGACGTCAGCCGCGAGGGCGTGCAGCGCGACCTCCTGCCGCTGATCGAGGGCACGACCGTCTCGACCCGCCACGGGCCGGTGCGGACCGACCACATCCTCTTCATCGCCTCGGGCGCCTTCCACATCGCCAAGCCCTCGGACCTCCTGCCCGAACTGCAGGGCCGGCTGCCGATCCGGGTCGAGCTGAGGGCCCTGACCGAGGCTGATTTCGTGCGCATCCTGACCGAGACCGACAACGCCCTGACGCGCCAGTATGCGGCCCTGATGGCGACCGAGGGGGTCACCGTCGGCTTCACCCCCGACGGGGTCGCCGCACTCGCCCGCATCGCCGCCGAGGTCAACCGCGGGGTCGAGAACATCGGCGCCCGCCGCCTCTACACGGTCATGGAACGGGTGTTCGAGGAATTGTCCTTCACCGCGCCCGACCGCGGCGGCGAGACGGTGACGGTCGATGCGGCCTTCGTCGAGACCCATCTTGGCGATCTCGCGCGTTCGGCCGACCTCAGCCGCTACGTGCTCTGACGGGCCGGCCGCGGCCGGTGTAGGCTTGCCGACAGCGATTCCCTCGGGGGTGCCGGCATGGCGCGGTGGATTCCGGGCGTCTGTCTCGTCCTCCTCCTCGCCGCCTGTGCGCCACGCGGGGTCATCACCCTCATGCCGGCGGCGGCGGAGGTCGCGGTCACGCGCGCGGTCTTCGTCGGCACGACGCGCGCGGTCGAGCCCGGGCCCGACGGTTTCGGCGCCGCCCGCGGCGGGGTCGCCCGTTACGGCCGCTACGACATCGCCATCCCGCCCCTGCGCGAGCCCGGGGGCGTCGTCTGGCCGCGTCCCGGCACCACCCCCGACCCCGCGCGCGAGTTCGTGACCGTCGCCGCCCGGCCCTTCGCCGATGCGGCCGCGTTCCGGCGGGAGCTCGGCACCGCGCTCGCCGCCCTGCCGGCCGGGCGCCGCGATGCCGTCGTCTACATCCACGGCTACAACACCCGCTACGCCGAGGGGATCTATCGCCTCGCCCAGCTTGCCCAGGACTACGACCTGCCGGGCGTCCCGGTCCATTTCGCCTGGCCCTCGGCGGGCAAGCCGCTCGTCTACGCCTACGACCGCGATTCGGCCCTCATCGCCCGCGACGGGCTCGAGGCGCTCCTCGCCGAGGTCGCGTCCGCGCGACCCGACCGCATCATCGTCGTCGCCCATTCGCTGGGCTCGGCGGTGGCGATGGAGACGCTGCGCCAGCTTGCCATCGGCGGGCGCCGCGACGTCCTCGACCGCATCGGCGGGGTCGTCCTGATCTCGCCCGACCTCGACGTCGACGTCTTCCGCGCCCAGGCCGACCGCATCGGACGGTTGCCGCGGCCGTTCTTCATCTTCACCTCGCAACGCGACCGGGCGCTTGCGATCTCGGCCCTCCTCACCGGCCAGAGCGAAAGGCTCGGCACCCTCGCCGATGTCGGCGCGCTTTCCGACTACGAGGTGACGGTGCTCGACGTCTCGGCCTTCTCGAGCGGGATCGGGCACTTCGCGCTGGGCGATTCGCCGGCGCTGATCCGCCTTCTGTCGGTCCTCGGCGACGTCAGCGCGGCCTTCGATCGCGATCCCCGGGCGCGGCCGGGGCTTCTGCCGGGAACCATCCTGACCGTGCGGCGGGCGACGCGGATCATTCTCTTTCCGTTCGAGACCCTCGCCGAGAACGCCGGCTAACCCCCTGGCCGCGGCCGGCGCAGGCCGACGTAGAAGGCGCCGGCGCCGCCGTGGCGCAGATGCGCCTCGGCGATCCCGGTCACCGCCAGCGCGAGCGGCGGGGTCGAGAGCCAGACCGGGACCTGCCGGCGCAGGAGGCCCGGGCGCCCGGGCACGGCGAGGGCCCCGTCCCCGCCGGCTCGGCCCTTGCCGGTGATGACGAGCACAAGCCGGCGCCCCTCGGCCTGCGAGCGAAGGACGAAGCGGGTGAGTGCCGGCTCGGCCTCGGCCACCGTCAGGCCGTGGAGGTCGAGCCGTGCCTCGGGCCGGGCGCCGCCGCGGGCGAGGCGCGCGAGCCGGCGGCGGTCGAGCGCGGGCGGCGGCACCTCGGTCGCCGGCAGGACGCGCGTCGCGGTCTCGCCTGCCGCCCGCTCGCCGATGCGGAAGGGCAGGAGGGCGGGGCCGCCCGCCGGGGGCGGAAGCGACGGCAGCGGCGCCGGCGCGAGCGTGAGGGCGAGCGCGGCCGGCAGCGACGGGTGCAGCGGCCGCACCGTCGCCGCGAGCCGCTCCCAGAGCTGCGCGTCCTCGGGGCTCAGGAGCCGGCGCCGCCGCGTCATCGGGGCAGGCCCGTCCCGCGGCCCCCTTCGGACGTCACTCGCCCGTCGCCACCAGCTGCCAGTTGGGATCGTCGCTGCCCATCCGGCGGGCAAACGTCCAGACATCGCGCTGGCGCTTGATCTCGTTGGCGTCGCCCTCGACGACCGAGCCGTTGCGGTCGCGCACGGCCGAGATCAATTCGCCCACGAAGCGGATCGTGACCTCGGCATCCGAGGTCTCGCGGTTGAAGGTCGCATCGACCAGCGCCAGTTCGCGCACGCCGAGAAAGCTCGCCTGGACCGTCAGTCCCTCGCGCTCGCGGGTCTCGACGACGACGTGAAAGCTCTCGTAGACGTCGCGGGAGAGGTAGGGGAGCACGGAGTCGAGATCGCCCTTCTCGAAGGCCATGAGGATCATTTCGTAGGCCTGCCGGGCGCCGTGCAGGAACTCGCCGACGCGGAATGAGGGTTCGGCCGCCTTCATCGCCGCCAGCGCCTTGGCGGCCTTGCTGCCGTCCTTGACGTGGTCGGTGATGTCGGCGTCGACCCCGCCCTCGATGACCTCGAACTCGCGCCGGCCGCGCGCCGGGCTCTCGCCCGGCAGGGGCAGTGGCGGCTTCTCGAAGCCCTCGCGGGTGCCGAGCACGCTCCGCAGCCGGAGGATGAGGAACACCGCGATCGCCGCAAGCACCAGGAGCTGAATGACAGCGGAACTCATCTCGTCCTCGATCGGCGGGGCCTTGGCCAAGGTCGGTGCCCCTGCCTATGTAGGACGGCGACCCCGGCAAGTCCACCGGAGCCCCGGGGCCGGACGGGCGGCGATGCGGCTTTTCCTTCTTCTCCTTCTCTTCCCGATCGTCGAGATCGCGCTCCTCGTCGAGATCGGCGGCTGGATCGGCCTCTGGCCGGTGCTCGCGATCGTGGTCGGGACGGGGGTGCTCGGCGCCTCGGTCATCCGCCGTCAGGGCCTGCGCACGGGGGCGGGCCTGCGCGCCGCCGCCGCGGGCCTGCACCAGCCGCTGGCACCGGTCGCCCACGGGGCGGCGATCATGCTCGCGGGCCTCCTCCTGCTCGCGCCCGGGGTCCTGACCGACACGCTCGGCCTTCTCCTCCTGCTGCCGCCGGTGCGGGCGGCGATGCTGCGCGCCCTCGCCCGGCACCTCGTCGCGGGCCGCGCCGGCCCGGGCCCGGGCGCGCGCGAAGATGTGATCGAAGGCGAGTTCACCGACATCACGACGCCCGCCCCCGGGCGCCCGACCCTTCCCGGGCGCCCGCGCCATTGAGGGGGCACGGCCGACCTGCTAGAGACGGCCGCGCGCAGGGGACAGGAGGACGCAGCGATGGCCGAGAACCCGAACGGCGGCGAACGGCCGCAGCCGGCAGCGGCACCCGCGGCGCCGCCGGGGGCCGTCCGCATGCAGGTGCTGGGCCAGTTCATCCGCGACCTCTCCTTCGAGAACCTCGTCGCCCAGAAGGGCCTGCAGGGCGGCGACGTGCAGCCCGAGATCCAGGTCCAGGTCGCGCTCGACGCCCGCAAGCGCAGCGTCGAGCACCAGTTCGAGGTCGTGACCAAGTTCACCGTCTCGTCGACGAACAAGGTCAAGGGCGAGCGCCTCTTTCACCTCGAACTCGACTACGGCGGCATCTTCCATGTCGAGGGCCTGCCCGAGGCCCAGCTTCATCCCTTCCTGATGATCGAGTGCCCGCGCCTCCTCTTTCCCTTCGCGCGGCGCATCATCTCCGACATGACGCGCGACGGGGGCTTTCCGCCCTTCAACCTCGATCTCGTGGATTTCGTCGCGCTCTACCGCCAGGAACTCGCCCGCCGCGCCACCCAGCCGGCGGCCAAGCCCGTGACCTCCTGAGCCCTCAGTCGTAGCCCGGCCAGAGCGACGAGGGGCCGAGTTCGGCGACGAGCGCGGCGTGGGCCGCGGCCTCGGCCGCCGTCTGCCGGGGGGCGAGCGGGCGCGGGCGGGCCGCGCGCGGCGCCGCGGCGGCCGGCCCGGCGTCCTCCGCCGCCCGGCCGTCGAGCCCGAGCCCCGGCTGGCGGCCTCCCACGAGTTCCAGGTAGACCTCGGCGAGAAGCTGGCAGTCGAGCAGGGCGCCGTGCAGCGACCGGCCCGAGTTGTCGATGCCGAAGCGTCGGCAGAGCGCGTCGAGCGAGGCCGGCGCGCCCGGGAAACGGGCCCGCGCGAGCGCGAGCGTGTCGGTCACGCGCTCCAACGCGAGCGCGGGCTGGCCGAGGGGGGCGAGTTCGGCGTTGAGGAAACGGAGGTCGAACGCCGCGTTGTGGATGACCAGCCGGGCCTCGCCGAGAAAGGCAAGGAACCCCGCCGCCGCCTCGCGAAAGCGCGGCTTGTCGGCGAGGAAGGCGTCGGAGAGGCCGTGCACCGCCTGCGCCTCGGGCGGCATGGGCCGCTCGGGATTGAGGTAGGCCTGGAAGGTCACCCCCGTCGGCAGGTGGTTCAGGAGCTCGACGGCGCCGATCTCGACGATGCGGTGACCCTCGCCGGGTTCAAGCCCCGTCGTCTCGGTGTCGAGCACGACCTCACGCATCCTCCACCCCCTGCCGCGCCCGGGCCGCGGCCATGATCCGCCCCACCGCCGACTCGGCCGCGCCGAGCGTCGTCGTGTCGATGACCCAGGTC
>JADLCV010000005.1 GCA_020846995.1 Paracoccaceae bacterium | reverse complement strand
GCAGGGGCCGGAACGGCAAGGCCCCGCGGCGCGGGGGCCGCGGGGCAGGGCCGGTCGCCGCGGCCGTCAGAGAAGCTTGAGGTCGGAGGCCGAGGCGCGCCCGTCGCGGCCCGACTGCAACTCGTAGCTGACCTTCTGGTTGTCGTTCAGCCCCGTCAGCCCGGCCCGCTCGACGGCCGAGATGTGGACGAAGACGTCCTTGCCGCCGCCATCCGGCGCGATGAAGCCATACCCCTTGGTTGAGTTGAACCACTTAACGGTGCCGGTCGGCATGCCGCCTCTCCCATGAACAGTTCCCCGGGGCACCAAGCGCCCGGGACGTGCAGACAGGTCTTCCGGGGTTCCGGCAGCCTGAATCAGGAGGCGGTCGCGGAAAGGCTGGTCCCACACGCACAAGAATGCCTGAACGCATGAAAAAAGCAACGGACAAGCCGGCCCCGTCGGGCATCGGGGCCTTTCCGCGGGGGCGGCGCGGGGCTATGGAACGGCAGCGGGCAGGGGGAGGGGGCGGATGCGCAACGCGGCGCTGGTGCTGGGTGTGATCGGCGGGCTCTGGGGGATGGTCGTCGGCTTCTTCAGCTACGGCTACACCGAGCTTCTCGCCCGCTACGAGGAACTCGCCCGCTCCGGCATCCCGGTCAACGATCCCGCCCTCGTCCGCCTCGTGAGCCTCCTCGCCCCCGTCCTCGCGATCGCCGGCGGGGCCATGGCGCGGTCGGCGAACCTTGCCGGCGGCATCCTCATGCTCGGCGCGGCGGCGGGGATGTATCACGCCTTCGGCTTCGGCGTCTTCACCATGTTCCCGATCGTCATGTGCGGGCTCGGCGGCCTCCTCGCGCTGCTGGCCCGCCGGCCCGACCCGCACTGAGCGGGCCCCGCCGGGCCCCGCGGGGCTCAGGCCGGGCGCAGGTCGGGCGGGGTCGCCTCGGCGGCAAGGCGGGCGACGGCCGCGGCGAGGGCGAGGGACTCCGTCCCCTCCTCGCCCAGCCGGCGCAGCGCGACCGTCCCGGCCGCGATCTCGTCGCGGCCGACGGCGAGGATCACCGGCACCTTGGCCAGCGAGTGCTCGCGCACCTTGTAGCCGATCTTCTCGTTGCGGAGGTCGGTCGTGGCCCGCACCCCGCGGGCAAGGAGGGCGGCGGCGACCGAGCGGGCGAAGTCGTCGGCCTCGGAGACGATCGGCGCCACCACCGCCTGCACCGGCGCCAGCCAGAAGGGCAGGCGGCCGGCGTAGTTCTCGAGCAGGATACCGATGAAGCGCTCGAAGCTGCCGAGGATCGCGCGGTGCAGCATCACCGGCCGGTGGCGGGCGCCGTCGGCGCCGACGTATTCGGCCCCGAGCCGCTCGGGCAGCACGAAGTCGCACTGGAAGGTGCCGCACTGCCATTCGCGGCCGATGGCGTCGGTCAGCCGGAAGTCGAGCTTCGGCCCGTAGAAGGCGCCTTCGCCGGGGTCGACGACGAAGGCGTCGGTGACCTTGCGGATGGCCTGCTCGAGCGCCCCCTCGGCCCGGTCCCAGGTCGCGTCGGTGCCGGCGCGCACCTCCGGCCGGGTCGAGAGCTTGATGTCGAAGCGGGCAAAGCCGAGGTCGCGGTAGATCGACGACAGCAGCCCGATGAAGGCCGCGCACTCGCCCTCGATCTGGGCCTCGGTGCAGAAGATGTGGGCGTCGTCCTGGGTGAAGCCGCGCACCCGCATCAGCCCGTGGAGGGCGCCGTGGGGCTCGTAGCGGTGGCAGGCGCCGAACTCGGCCAGCCGGAGCGGCAGGTCGCGGTAGCTCTTCATCCCCTGGTTGAAGACCTGGACGTGGCAGGGGCAGTTCATGGGCTTGAGCGCGTTGGTCCGCTTCTCGTTGGCATGGTCCTCGTCGATCTCGGTGAGGAACATGTTGGCGCGGTAGTTGTCCCAGTGGCCCGAGGCCTCCCAGAGCTTGCGGTCGACGACCTGGGGGGTGCGGATCTCGCGGTAGCCGGCGGCGCGCAGGCGGCGGCGCATGTAGTCCTCGAGCGTGCGCCAGACGGTCCAGCCGTTGGGGTGCCAGAAGACCATCCCCGGCGCCTCTTCCTGAAAGTGGAAGAGTTCCATCTCGCGGCCAAGCCGGCGGTGGTCGCGCCGCGCCGCCTCCTCGAGCAGGGTCAGATGGGCCTTGAGCGCCTCGCGGCTGCGGAAGGCGACGCCGTAGATGCGCTGCAACTGGCGGTTGCGCGGGTCGCCCCGCCAGTAGGCGCCGGCGACGCTCATCAGCCGGAAGGCATCGGGCGGGACCTGGCCCGTGTGCTGGAGGTGGGGGCCGCGGCAGAGATCCTGCCAGGGGCCGTGCCAGTACATGCGGATGGGCTCGCCCGCGGGGATCGCCTCGACGAGCTCGACCTTGAAGGGCTCGCCCGCCGCCCGGTAGTGGGCGATGGCGCGGGCGCGGTCCCAGACCTCGGTCCGCACGGGGTCGCGGAGGGCGATGATCTCGCGCATCCGCTTCTCGATCGCGCCGAGGTCGTCGGGGGTGAAGGGGGCCTCGCGGTCGAAATCGTAGAACCAGCCGTCCTTGATGACGGGTCCGATCGTGACCCTGACCTCGGGCCAGAGCTCCTGCACCGCCCGCGCCATGATGTGGGCGAGGTCGTGGCGGATCAGTTCGAGCGCCGGGCCCTCGTCCTCGAGGGTGTGGATGGCGATGGCCGCATCGGCCGCGATCGGCCACTGGAGATCCCAGTGGGCGCCGTCGAGCCGGGCCGAGATCGCCCGCCGCGCGAGCGACTTCGAGATCGACTGGGCGACCTCGGCGGCGGTGATGCCGGGGGGAAAGCTGCGCGCCGCGCCGTCGGGAAAGGTCAGGGTGATGTCGGCCATGGCAGGGGCTCTCCTCGTCGGTCTGGCGTCTACGGAACGCCCGGTTGCGGGTCGGCGGCCCTATTCCCGCGGCGCCGCGGGCTTGTCAAGCCGGCCCGCGGAGGGCAGGCTCGGGGCCCCGGCCGGAAGGGTTCGCGCATGCCTGACGCCGCCTCGCTGACGATGCGCGGAGAGGATCGCGCCCTGCTGGCGCGCCTTTACGCCGAGGCGGTGGGCGCGGCCGCGCCCGCGGCCGCGCTCGCCCCCCACCTGCCCGCCCCCCCGGCCGGCCGCACCGTCGTCGTCGGCGCCGGCAAGGGGGCGGCGCAGCTGGCCCGCGCCTTCGAGGGGCTGTGGCCCGGGCCGGTCGAGGGCGTCGTCGTCACCCGCCACGGCCACGGCTGCCCGACCCGCCGCATCCGCGTCCTCGAGGCCGGCCATCCCGTCCCCGATGCCGCCGGGCTGGCGGCGAGCGCGGCGCTCCTCGCCGCCGTCGCCGGGCTCGGGCCGGACGACCTCGTCGTGGCGCTGATCGCGGGCGGGGGCTCGGCGCTCCTCCCGGCCCCGCCCGCCCCCCTCGGTCTCGCCGACGAGCAGGCCCTGAACCGCGCCCTCCTCGCCTCCGGGGCCCCGATCGGGGTCATGAACCGGATCCGCCGGCAGGTCAGCACGATCAAGGGCGGGCGCCTCGCCCTTGCCGCGCGGCCGGCGCGCCTGCTCACGCTGGTCGTCTCGGACGTCCCCGGCGACGATGCGGCCGAGGTCGCCTCGGGGCCGACGGTGCCCTCCGCGGGCAGCCCGGCCGAGGCCCTCGCCCTCGCCCGGGCCTGGGGTGTGGCCCTGCCTCCGGCGGTCGCGGCCTTCCTCGCCGCCGGCGGGGCGCCGGCGCCCGACCCCGGGGATGCGGACTTCGCCGCCGGCGAGGTGCGCGTGATCGCCTCGGCCGGCCGCTCGCTCGAGGCCGCGGCGGCGGCGGCACGGGGCGCGGGCCTTGTCCCGGCGATCCTGTCGGATGCCGTCGAGGGCGAGGCGCGCGAGGTCGCGCGCGTCCACGCCGCGATCCTGCGCGAGGTCGTGCTGCGGAACCGCCCCTTCGCGCGGCCGGTCGCGATCCTCTCGGGGGGCGAGACGACGGTGACGCTGCGGGGCGAGGGCCGCGGCGGCCGCAACGGCGAGTTCGCGCTCGCGCTGGCCCTCGCCGCCGCGGGCCTGCCCTTCGCGGCCCTCGCCGCCGACACCGACGGCATCGACGGAAGCGAGACCAACGCCGGCGCCTTCGCCGACGGGGGCACGCTCGCCCGGCTCCGGGCCCGCGGCCTCGACCCCTCGGCCCTCCTCGCCGCGAACAATTCCTGGGCGGCCTTTGCCGCCCTCGGCGACCTCTTCGAACCCGGGCCGACGGGAACCAACGTCAACGACTTCCGCGCCATCCTCGTGCGCTAGTGGTCCGATCCCAACGCTCGGATCCCAAGCGTCGGGTGAATCGGCCTGCCAAATCAAGGGCGCGTGGTGCGTGCCTGACGGCACCGACCGTCTGGCACGCAAGACCAGCGGCCCCGCCCCTCAGCCGCCCTCGCGGCCGCCCTCAGGGGGAGGCTCGCGCATGAGGGAGGGAAGGTCGCCCGCGAGGCCCGCCGCCTCGCGCGCGACCGCCCGCCGGAGGGGGCCGATGGCGGTGACGGCGGCCATGCCCAGCCGGCGCAGCCCGGCAAGGCCCGGCAGGTCGTTCGAGAAGGCGCGCACGAAAAGGTCGGTCGCGGCCGCCATGGCGACGGTGTCGAAGCCCCGCCAGCGGGCGTAGCGGGAAAGGACGCCGGGGCTGCCGGGGTCCTCGCCGCGGCGGCGGGCGGCCGCGAGCACGTCGGCGAGGGCGGCGACGTCGCGCAGGCCGAGGTTCAGCCCTTGCCCGGCGACCGGGTGGACGGCGTGGGCGGCATCGCCGACAAGGGCGAGCCGCGGGCCGATCATGGCCTCGGCGAGCGAGAGGACGAGGGGATGAGCCGCCCGCCGCCCCTCGAGCCCGATGCGCCCGAGCGTGGCCGGTAGGCGCGGGGCGAGGGCGGCGAGGAAGGCCGCATCGGGAAGGGCGAGAAGGGCCGCGGCGGCGGTGTCGGCCTCGCTCCAGACGATCGCCGAGCGGTGGCCGGGCAGGGGCAGGACGGCGAGCGGCCCCGCTGGCAGGAAGCGCTGGTGGGCGATGCCGCCATGGGGGAACTCGTGGGTGATCGTGCAGGTGATCGCGGTCTGGCCGTAGCGGGCGCCGCGGCGGCTTATCCCGGCGCGGGCGGCGGTGCCGCTGTCGCGACCGTCGGCGCCGACCACGAGGGGGGCGGCGAGGCGCTCGCCCGAGGCGAGCGTGACCGTGGCCGCGGCCGGGCCGGCGGCCTGGGCCGTGACGCGGGCGCCGGCGATGTCGGCGATCCGCGGCTCGGCGGCGATCGCGGCGAGAAGGGCCGGGCGCAGGACGCCGTCCTCGACCATGGTCCCGAGCGGACCCTCCTCGAGCTCGTCGCCGAAGACGAGGGCAAGGGGCGAGGGCGGGGCGCCCGCGCCCCCGTCGGTGGCGCGGACGCCGAGGATCGGCTGGCTGCGGCCCTGCACCCGCGCCCAGACCCCGAGGGCCGCGAGCAGGCGCACCGAGGCGTGGGCGAGCGCCCAGGCGCGGCCGTCGAAGGCGGGGTCGGTGCGGCGGGCGTGCGGCAGGGCGTCGATCAGCGCCACCCGCAGCCCGTCCCGGGCGAGGGCGAGGGCGAGGCTGCCCCCGGCGAGGCCGCCGCCGCAGATGAGGACGTCGTGGCGTGCTTCGGTCATGGCGCAAGATTCGCCCGCCGGGCCGGGATTGTCCATGCGCCGCCATGGGGTCGCGGCGGCGGCGATGGCGGCGGCGGCGGGCCGGTTCCCTCCGGCCGCGATCCGCTCTAGGCTCCGGCCGGCGTGTTGGCGGTGAAGGGGGCGGCGATGGCGGCGGGGCTGGGGCTGGGCGCGGCGGCGGCGGGCCGCGCCATCGCCGCGGGGCGACTCGATCCCGTGGATCTCGCCGAGAGCTTCCTCGCCGCCATCGCCGCCCATCCGGAGGCCGCGCGCATCTACGCCCGCACGACCCCCGAACGGGCGCGGGGCGAGGCCCTGGCGGCGCGCTCGCGCGCCCGGGCGGGGGCGCGCCGGGGCCCCCTCGACGGGGTGCCCCTGGCCTGGAAGGACCTCTTCGATACCGCCGGCATCGCGACCGAGGCCGGCAGCCGGCTTCTGGCCGGGCGCATCCCCGCCGCCGATGCCCGCGTCCTCGCCCGGGCGACCGCCGTGGGCCTCGTCTGCCTCGGCAAGACGCACATGACCGAGCTCGCCTTCTCGGGCCTCGGGCTCAACCCGATGACGGCAACGCCGCCCAACGCCCTCGACCCCGCGCGCCTGCCCGGGGGATCGTCGTCGGGGTCGGGGGTCGCGGTCGCGCTCGGCCTCGCGCCGGCGGCGGTCGGCTCGGACACCGGCGGTTCGGTGCGGCTGCCCGCGGTCTGGAACGGCATCGTCGGGCTCCGGACGACCCCGGGCCTCCTCCCGCTCGAGGGCGTGGTGCCGCTCGCCCCCTCCTTCGACACCGTCGGGCCGATGACGCGCACGGTCGAGGACGCGGCCCTCCTGCTCGCGGCCCTCGGCGGCGGCGCGGCCCCCGCCCTCGCCCCCGGAACGGCCGGACTCGCCGGCCGCCGCCTCCTCGTCCTCGAGACGGTGGCGCTCGACGACCTTCGCCCCGAACCGGCGGCGGCCTTCGAGACCGCCACCGCCCGCCTCGCCGCCGCCGGCGCCCGCCTCGAGCGCCTCCCGGCGCCCGAGGTCGCGGATGCCCTCGCGCTCTCGGGCGCGCTCTTCGCGCCCGAGGCCTGGGGCATCTGGGGAAAGGTGATCGAGGCCGCGCCCGACCGGATGTATCCCCCGATCCGCAGCCGCTTCCGCAGCGGCGCGGCGGTGACGGAGGGCGAGCGGGCGCTCGCCTGGACGCAGCTTCTCGCCCTGCGTGCGGCCTGGGCCGGGCGGGTGGCGGGGGCCGATGCCGTCATCCTGCCCACGGCCGCGAGCCTGCCCCCGGACGCCGCCCGCGCGCGCGCGGACGAGGCCTATTTCGCCGCCGAGAACCTTCTCGCGCTGCGCAACACCCGCATCGCGAACCTCCTCGGGCTGCCGGCCCTGACGCTTCCGGCCGGCCCGCCGATGACCGGCGTCATGCTCATGGGCCCGGCCATGGGCGAGGCGGCGCTGCTCGCGCTCGGCGCCGCGGCCGAGGAAGCGCTCGCCTGAGGCGCGGGCGCCCGGCCGGTGTGGCCGGGCCGTGCCCCCCGGGGCGGGCCCCGCGGCCGCGCGGCAATCCTGCCACAATTCTGCCGCGCAAGCGCCCGAAACGGCGGCGAAATCATGGACCGGCCGCAGGGCCGCCGCTAGTCTGGCGCAAACGGGGCGTCCGAGACCCCGGAGTTTGAGGCAGCCGATGGACCTACCGGAGCGGTTTTCCGACCTGCCGGAGTATGCCTTCCCGCGCCTGCGGCGGCTGCTCGGCGGCCATGCGCCCGGGGGCGAGGTCGTCGAGATGACGATCGGCGAGCCCCGCCACGCCCCCCCGCCCTTCCTCGCCGAGGCGATGGCCGAGGCGATCGCGGGCTTCGCGGTCTACCCGCCGAACGAGGGCTCGGCCGCGCTTCTCGCCGCCATCGCCGCCTGGCACGGCCGCCGCTACGGCCTTCCCCTCGGGCCCGAGCGGATCATGGCGCTGAACGGCAGCCGCGAGGGTCTTTTCGCCGCCGTCGTGGCGCTCTGCCCCGAGCGCCGCCGCGGCCGCCGCCCGGCCGTCCTCATCCCCAACCCCTTCTACCAGGTCTATGCCGTCGCCGCCCTCGCCGTCGGGGCCGAGCCCGTCTACCTGCCGGCGACCGCGGCGACGGGCTTCCTGCCCGATTTCGCCGCCGTGCCGGGCGAGGTCCTGGAGCGGACCTCGATCGCCTTCCTCTGCTCGCCCTCGAACCCCCAGGGCGCGGTCGCCGACGCGGGCTATCTCGACCACCTGATCGGGCTCGCCGCCCGCCACGGCTTCCGCATCCTTGCCGACGAGTGCTATTCGGAGCTCTGGCGCGATGCCCCCCCGCCCGGCGCGCTGGCGGCGGCGGCGCGGGCGGGGGCCGATCCCGAGCAGGTCTTCGCCTTCAACTCGCTCTCCAAGCGGTCGAACCTGCCGGGGCTGCGGTCGGGCTTCGTCGCCGGGGGCGCGCGCGGCATCGCCGCCCTGCGCAAGCTGCGCGCCTATGGCGGGGCGCCCCTGCCCCTGCCGGTGCAGACGGTGTCGGCGCGCATCTGGGCCGACGAGGCCCACGTCGCCGTCTCGCAGGCGCAATATGCCGAGAAGTTCCTGGCGGCCGATGCGATCCTGGGCGGCGTGCCCGGCTATCGCCCGCCCGCGGGGGGGTTCTTTCTCTGGCTGCCGGTCGCGGACGGCGAGGCGGCGGCGCTGCGGCTCTGGCGCGAAACCGGGGTCAAGGTGCTGCCCGGGGGCTATCTCGGGCGGACGGTCGGGGGCACCAACCCCGGCGCGGGCTACATCCGGGTGGCCATGGTGGCGCCGCTCGCGGCCATGTGCCGGGGCCTCGAGCGGATCCGCGACTGCCTTTACGGCTGAGGTGACAGCATGGCGTCCTACCAGATCCGGCAGCGCGACCCGTTCCTGAACGCCCAGGCGCAGGCCCTGCTCGCCCGCCGCGGGCGCGAGGCGGCGGGCTTCGTCCTGCTCCTCGCGGCGGCGGCGGTGGCGGCGATGCTCGCCTCCTACCGGCCCGACGATTCAAGCTGGCTCGCCGCCACCGACGCGCCGGCCGCGAACCTCCTCGGCCGCACCGGGGCCTCGATCGCGGCACCCCTGATGATCGTCACCGGCCTCGCCGCCTGGGGGCTCGTGCCGCTTCTCGCCGTCTGGGGGGCGAGGCTCGTCCTTCATCGCGGCGACGAGCGGGCGGTCGCCCGCGGCGTCTTCGCCCCGATCGCGCTGGCACTCGCCGCGGTCTTCCTCTCGACGCTCGCGCCCGGCGAGGGCTGGCCGCATTCCTTCGGGCTCGGCGGGCTTTTCGGCGACACCGTGCTCGGCGCCGTCCTGGGCGTGGCGCCGGTGACGGCGGGCTTCGGGCTGCGCGTGGTCTCGGTTCTCGTGCTCGCGGGGCTGGTGGCGCTCGCCCTGTTCGTCCTCGGCCTCGACCGGCGCGAGACGGGCGGGCTCGCCCGCTTCCTCCTCGTTTGCCTCGTCGCCCTCTATGCCGGGGCGGTCGTGCTCTTCGGCCGCGGCGGGCGGCTCCTCTTCCGGGGCGGCCGGGCCGGGGTTGCGGCCGGGGTCGCGGCCGGGACGGCGGCGCTCGCGGCGCGGCGCGCGGCCCGCGCCGCCGCCGCCGCGCCGGCCCGGCCCGCAGCGCCCCCGCCGGTCTTCTCCTCCTCCGCAACACTCCCCGCGGCCCCTTCCGCCGGGGGGCTGCGCCTCGTTGCGGCGCGGGCCGAGCCGCCGGTCGTCCGCCCCTCCGCCGGGCGCCCGCCGGCAGGCGCGCCCGCGCTCCTCGCGCCGGTCCCGCGTCCCGCCCGTGCCGCCGCGGCCCCGTCCGCGCCCGCCGCCCCGACGCCGGAGCGGCCCTCTCGCGCCGCCGCCATCCTGCGCCCCGAGGCCGCCGCGGCCGATCCTGCCCCTGCCCCTGCCCCGCCCCCGGCGGCCGCTCCGGCGATGGCGGAGGGCACGCTCCTGCGCGGGGCGGGCTATCTTTCGCGCGTGCCGCCGGTGATCCGCCCCTCCCGGGCGGCCGCCGACAGCCCCGCCGAGGCCGCGCCGCCACCGGCCGAGGCCCTGCCCGAACTGGTCCAGCCCGTGCCGCCGGAACAGGCGGAATGGGTCGCGCCGCCCTCCGAGGCGCGGCTGCGGGCCCGCATCAGCGACCTCATCCGCCTGCGGGCCCTGCGCGCCCCGGCCCGGCCGGCGGCGCCCGCGGCCGGCATCCCCCGCCGCGAGCCCCCGCTTGCCCGCGACCGGAGGCCGCCGCCCCTGATCGCCGACACCCGCATGCCGGCGGCCCCTGACGCGACGCCGGCCCCGGCCGCCCTGCCCACGCCGCTCGCCCTGCCGCTGTCGGCGATGGCGGCGGTCGCGCGCTCGGTCTTCGGGCCCCGGCCGGGCCTCGACGCGCCCCCGCGCGAAGCGGCGGCGATCCCCGCGGCGCCCGCGGCCTTCGCGCCGGCGGCGGTGTCGGCCGGCGCCCCGGCGCCCGCGGCCCTCCCGCCCGCGCCCCCGGCCGCGGCCGCGGGCGAGGCCCCGCCCGCCCTTGCCGCCGAACCCGCGGACGCCGGGGAGGCCGACGACTGGCCCGACCTCGCCGCCGCCTTCCGCCCGCCCCTCTCCGCCGCCGCCCGCCGCGTCGTCCAGCCGCAGTCGCGGCCGCTCTCGACATCGCGGCGGGCCCAGGACGAGGCCCAGCCGCAGTTCCACCTCGACGATCCCGCCCCGGCCTACGATCCCCCGCCGCTCACCCTTCTCGCCAACCCCGCCGGCGTCGTCCGCCGCCAGCTTTCCGACGCCGCGCTGGCCGAGAACGCGCGCATGCTCGAGAGCGTCCTCGAGGATTACGGCGTCCGCGGCGAGATCGTCTCGGTCCGCCCCGGCCCGGTCGTCACGCTTTACGAACTCGAGCCCGCCCCCGGCCTCAAGGCCAGCCGCGTCATCGGCCTTGCCGACGACATCGCGCGGTCGATGTCGGCGCTCTCGGCCCGCGTCTCGACCGTTCCCGGCCGCTCGGTCATCGGCATCGAACTGCCGAATGCCCACCGCGAGGACGTGCTCCTGCGCGAGATCCTCGCCGCCCGCGACTTCGGCGACAGCCAGATGCGGCTGCCGCTCGCGCTCGGCAAGGACATCGCCGGGGCGGCGGTGGTCGCGAACCTCGCCCGCATGCCGCACCTCCTGATCGCCGGCACCACCGGCTCGGGCAAGTCGGTGGCGATCAACACCATGATCCTGTCGCTCCTCTACCGGCTCGCGCCGGCCGAGTGCCGGATGATCATGATCGACCCCAAGATGCTCGAGCTTTCGGTCTACGACGGCATCCCCCATCTCCTCGCCCCGGTCGTCACCGATCCCCGCAAGGCGGTGGTGGCGCTCAAGTGGGTCGTCTCCGAGATGGAGGAGCGCTACCGCAAGATGTCGAAGATGGGCGTGCGCAACATCGAGGGCCACAACGGCCGCGTCCGCGAGGCGCTGGCGCGCGGCGAGCTTTTCCGGCGCACGGTCCAGACCGGATTCGACGACGACACCGGAGAGCCCGTGTTCGAGACCGAGGAGTTCGCCCCCGTCGCCCTTCCCTACATCGTCGTCGTCGTCGACGAGATGGCCGACCTGATGATGGTCGCCGGCAAGGAGATCGAGGCCTGCATCCAGCGGCTGGCGCAGATGGCGCGGGCCTCGGGCATCCACCTCATCATGGCCACTCAGCGGCCCTCGGTCGATGTCATCACCGGCACCATCAAGGCCAACTTCCCGACCCGCATCAGCTTCCAGGTGACGAGCAAGATCGACAGCCGGACGATCCTCGGCGAGATGGGCGCCGAGCAGCTTCTCGGCAAGGGCGACATGCTCTACATGGCCGGGGGCGCCCGCATCGTCCGCGTCCACGGCCCCTTCGTCTCCGACGAGGAGGTCGAGGAGATCGTCAACCACCTCAAGAGCTATGGGCCGCCCGACTACGTCGCCGGGGTGCTCGAGAGCCCCGACGAGGAGCGCGAGGGCGAGATCGAGGGGGCGGTCGGGCCGGGCGGCGAGGGCGGCGACGAGGGCCTCTACGACCAGGCGGTGGCGATCGTCGCCCGCGACCGCAAGTGCTCGACGAGCTACATCCAGCGCAAGCTCGGCATCGGCTACAACAAGGCGGCCCGCCTCGTCGAGCAGATGGAGGGGGAGGGCGTGGTGAGCATGGCCAACCACGTCGGCAAGCGCGAGGTCCTCGTCCCCGAGGTGTGAGGCGCGGGCCCGGGCCGCGCTCCCTGCGCCGCGGGGCCGCGGGTGGGCGGGGAAGGGCCGGACCTTCCCGGGGGGAGGGCCCCGCGTCAGCCGGGGCCGTGGCCGCCGGGGGAGGCGATGCGGAGGAGCCTTGCCGCCGGCGCCGCCACCCGGAGCGGATCGGCGAGGTCCATGCCGGGGATCGCGGGGGGCGCGAAAAGCTCACGGCAGAAGGCCGCGAAGGCCGCGAGTTCATCCCGTTGCGGCATTCCCGCCGGGGTCGCGAGGCCGACCCGCAGCGACCGGCAGGGGCCTTCGAGCGGAATGCGGGCAAGGCCGCGGCCGTCGAGGGCGGCGAGCGTCCGCGGCCGCGCGTTGGCGATCGCATAGCCGAAGCCGTTGGCGACCAGCCCGCGCAGGTGCTCGGGGCTGCGGGTGCGGAGCGCGACCCGCGGCTCGAGCCCCTGGCCCTGGAAGAGGGCCATGAAGTAGTCGCGGCTGAGCGGCAGGTCGAGGAGGATCATGGGCTCGCGGGCGAGTTCGGGCAGGCCGAGCGAGGGCCGGGCGGCGAGCGGGTGGTCGGCGGCGACGATGACATGGGCGGGCAGCGTCGCCAGCGGCTCGAAGGCGATCCCTTCGGCCAGGCCGAGGTCGTAGGTCATCGCGACCTCGATCGTGCCCTGCCGCATCCCGTCGAGAAGCTCCGCCTGGTCGCACTCGCAGGGGTCGATGCCCAGCCCGGGATGGCGGGCGGCGAAGCCGCGCGTGACCTCGGGCATCAGCATCGGCGCGAGGACGACGAAGAAGCCGACCGCAAGCCGGCGGCGGCCGGCGCCGTCGATCGCCCGCGCCCGGGCGGGCAACTCGGCGACGCGGTCAAGGATCGCCCGCGCCTCGGCCAGAAGCGCGCGGCCGGTGGCGGTCAGCGCGAGCGACTGCGCCTGCTCGCGCCGGAAGAGCGCCACCCCGAGGTCGGTCTCGAGGCGGGCGATCGCGGCCGATATCGCCGAGGGCGCGATCCGGACCCGCTCGGAGGCAAGGCGGATGCTGCCGGTCTCGCCGGTGGCCAGGAAGTATTCGAGCTGGCGCAACGTGATCCGCATGCCCCTCCCCGGGCGCCCGCGCCGCGCGCGCCCCGTCCGCGCCGGCGGCCCGTGGCCGGCGCCGCCCCCTCAACCGCCCGCGGCGGCGCCCGCGCGGTCGCGGCCGGCGATGGCGCGGACGACGCGCTCGGGCGTGATCGGATACTCGAAGACCCGCGCCCCGATCGCGTCGGCGACCGCGTTGGCGACCGCCGGCGCCACCGGCGTCAGCGCCGGCTCGCCGATCCCCTTGGCCCCGAAGGGTCCGATGCCACTCCGCGATTCGAGGATGATGCTCTGCACCCGCGGCATGTCCATCGCCGTCGGCATCAGGTATTCGCTGAAGGAGGGCGTCACGAGCCGGCCCTCGCGGTAGAGCATTTCCTCGGTCAGGGCATAGCCGAGCCCGTTCTGGGTGCCGCCCTCGATCTGGCCCTCGACGGCGGCGCGGTTGATGCACTGGCCGACGTCGTGGGCGGCGATGCACTTCAGGACCCGCACCTCGCCCGTCTCGGTGTCGACGGCGACCTCGACGGCGTGGGCACCGTAGACGTAGTCGGGATGGGCCTGGCCCTGGCCGGTCTCGGGGTCGAGCGGCGAGGTGAAGGGAGCGCGGAAGATCGCGAGTTCGGAGCGGTGCACGCCGCGCGCCGCGCAGAGCCGGACGAGTTCGGCGAAGCTCATCCCGCGGGCGGGGTCGTCGGCCACCGCGACCCGGTTCGAGGCGAGCTCGATCGCGTCGGGTGCGGCCCCGAGAACCTCGGCCGCGACCGCGACCAGCCGCTCGCGCAGTGCCGCGGCGGCCTGGCGGGCGGCGTTTCCGGTCATGTAGAGCGCGCGCGTCGCCGTGGTCGTGCCGGCGAGCGGCGTCACCTGCGAATCGCTGTTGTAGACGATGACGTTGGGCAGGGTGACGCCGAGGATCTCGGCGGCGATGTGGGCGAGCGACGAGGCCTGCCCGGCGCCGATGTCGGTCACCCCCGAACGCACGGTCACGGTGCCGTCGATCTCGACCCCGACCCAGGCCTCGGAGGTGTCCTTGAGGAAGGTGAGGCGGCCATAGCTCTGCTGGTAGCAGGCGATGCCGCGGCCGACCTTGACCGGGCCGTCGTCGGGGGTCTGTTCGCCCAGCGCCTCCCAGGCGAGGTCGGCGCATTTCTCGGTCCAGATCGAGCTCGGCGGAACGAACCCCGTCGCCATCGGCTCGCCGGTCCGCAGGAGGTTGCGGCGGCGGAACTCGAGCCGGTCCATGCCGATCGCGCCCGCCACCTCGTCCATCTGCTGCTCGTAGGCGGCGCAGGCCTGCATGCCGCCGAAGCCGCGGAAGGCCGAGGTGAACATGTTGTTGGTCGCGACCGCGCGGGCGAAGACGTTGAGGTTGTCGACCCGGTAGGGGCCGGAGGCGTTGACCGCGCAGTAGAGGAGGACGTAGGGGCTGAGGAAGACGTAGGCGCCCGAATCGGCCAGGGCCTGGACGTCGAGCGCGGTGATGCGGCCGTCGCGGGTGACGCCGGTGCGGTAGACGAGCTTGAAGGGGTGCCGCTTGCCGTGGCCGACGAAGGAATCCTCGCGGCTGTATTCCAGCCGCACCGGCCGGCGGGTGTGCATGGCGAGGATGGCGAGGTAGAGCTCGACCGTCACGTCCTCCTTGCCGCCGAAGCCGCCCCCGACCATGGCCCCGAGCACGCGCACCTTGTTGTGGGGCAGGCCGAGGGCATCGGCGACGGCGCGGAAATGCTCGATGACCTGGGTCGAGACGCGGATGTTGACGACCCCGTTCTCGTCCACCCAGGCGAGCCCGACCTCGGGCTCGAGGAAGGCGTGCTCCTGGAACTGGGTGCGGTAGGTGTTCTCGACGATGACGTCGGCCGCGGCAAAGCCCGCCTCGACGTCGCCGCGGCGGATCCGGTAGGTCGCGACGACGTTGTCGGGGGCGGTGACGATCGGCGCCCCGGGCTTCAGCGCCTCCTCGGGGTCGTAGACGCCGGCAATGGGCTCGAGCTCGACCTCGACGAGGAGGGCGGCCGCCTCGGCGACGTCGCGGCTCTCGGCGGCGATCAGGGCCAGGGGCTCGCCGAAGTAGCGGACGCGCTCGCGCACGAGGACCTGCTGGTCGGTCTTCAGGCGGTCGCGCCCGGTCTGGCCGGGGATGTCGGTGGCGATGTTGCGGTCGGGCATGTCGGCCGCGGTCAGCACGCAGGCCACCCCCGGCAGGGCGCGGGCGCGGGTGACGTCGATGCGCTTCAGCCGGGCGCTGGCGAGGTCCGCCCGCACCACCTTGGCGTGCAGCATCTTGGGCATGGTGTAGTCGCCGGCATAGGGGGTGCGGCCGGTCACCTTGCCGGGCGCATCGGTGCGCACCAGGGGCTTGCCGATCTGGTTGTAGCGGACGTTGGTGTCGCGCGGCGCCGGTTCGGCGAGGGTCCTGTCGGTCGTCGTCATCGCGCGTCTCCCTTGCCCGACATGACCGCCGCGGCCGCGGCCACGGCGTCGAAGATCTTGGTGTAGCCGGTGCAGCGGCAGAGATTGCCGCTCAGCGCGACGCGGATCTCGTCCTCGGAGGGGTCGGGGACCCGGCGCAGGAGCGATTCGGCGGCGATGATCATGCCCGGGGTGCAGTAGCCGCACTGCGCCGCCCCGAGATCGGCGAAGGCCTGCTGGAGGGGGTGCATCCGCTCGGGCGTGCCGAGCCCGGCGAGGGTGGTGATGGCGTGGCCCTCGGCCTGCCAGGCGAGCGTCAGGCAGCTGTCGACGGCGACGCCGTCGAGGAGCACCGCGCAGGCGCCGCAGTCGCCCTTCTCGCAGCCGCACTTGACATCGACATGGCCGAGGCCGCGGAGGGCCTCGAGCAGGGTGCGGTGGGCGGGCACGCTCGTCGTCTCGGCGGCGCCGTTGATCTCGAGGGTGATCCTGCGTTCGTTCGACATCTCTCTCTCCCCTCAGCCGATGGCCTGCCAGGCGCGCGTCAGAAGCCGGCGCGTCAGGACCGCGACCATCTCGCGCCGGTAGCCGGCGGTTGCGCGGATGTCGTCGATCGGGCTCGCCGCGGCCGCCGCGCTCTCCGCCGCCCGCGCGATCGCCGGGGCGTCGAGGGTCGCGCCCGCGAGCAGCGCCTCGGCGGCGCGGGCGCGGAGCGGGACCGGCGCCACCGCGCCGAGCGCGATCCGTGCCGCCCGGCAGCGGCCGGCCGCGGCCTCGAGCGCGACCGCCACGCCCACCACGGTGATGGCATCGCCCTGACGGCGGGCGAGCTTGTAGAAGAGGTTGGCCGAACCGGCCGGGCGCGGCGGGCAGCGGATCTCGGTGATGAGCTCGCCCGCGGCGCGGACGTCGGCCTTGTAGCCCGTGTAGAAGTCGGCGAGCGCGACCCGGCGCGTCCCGGCCGGGCCCTCGAGCACGACCTCGGCATCGAGCGCCATCAGGGGCGGCACGAGGTCGGCCGCGGGCGAGCCGCAGGCGATGTTGCCGCCGACGGTCGCGGCATTGCGCACCATCTGGCCGGCGAAGACGCGGGCGGCCCCGTGCAGGGCCGGCGCGGCGGCCGCGAGGGCCGGCGATTCAAGGAGGTCGGTGACGGTCGTGCGGGCACCCATGGCGATGCCGCCGGCATCGACGCGAAGCCAGCGCAGCCCCTCGAGGCGGCCGATGCCGACGAGGCGGCGGGGGCGGGCCCGCCGGCCGCGGAGGTCGACGATGAGGTTCGTCCCCCCGGCAAGCGCCATCGCCGCCGGCCGGCCGGCCTCTCCCGCCGCGGGGGCAAGCGAGGCGAGCGCGTCGTCGAGGTCAGCCGCAAGGTGGAGATCGAAGTCGGAATGCATGGCAGTCCTCCGATTCAGCGGCGCGCGACGACGGGCGCGGCCGCGTGGCGCGGGCCCGGCGCCGCGGGCCCCGGGGCGCGCGCAGCCCCGCCCCGGACAACCACCCCGCCCGCGGCCGGGGCCGGCGCGCCGCCGGCCCGACAGAGGTCGATGAAGTGCCGGCCCGCGTCAACGCCGCCCGCGTGCCGGCGCGGGCACATGATGTCGCGGCGGGGCGGAAGGCGGGCGGGCGGGGACGCAGCAGGCGCGGACGCAGCCGGCGGGGGGCGGCCGGTCGCCGCGACCTCGCGGGCGGCGCGGGCCGGCCGGCGGCGGCCGGCGGCATCGTCGGGGACTGGGGCCGCGAAGCTCGCCAAGGGTGCTCCGATATTTCTGATATTCGCAATCATTATGCGATTATCGCAATTCATGCCGAATCGCGAGGCCGCTGTCAACGATTCGCTTCGGCCCGTCGCGCCCGCGGGCCGCGCCGCCCGGCCGCCCGGGTCGGGACCGCGCCTTGCCCGGGCCGGGCGCGGCGCGGCGGCCGCGCAGCGCGGTTGACAGCGCCAGGGCACCCGCCCTATCAATTGCGGAAATCGCAATCCTTTTCGCTGTTTCCGGAAACCGATGTCTGTCGACACGCCGCTGTCCCGCTACGTCCGCCTGCTCGAGGCGATCGCCGGCGCCCCCGGGGGGATGACGCTGACCGAGCTTGCGGCCGCGGCCGGCCTCCTGCCGGCCAGCACCCACCGCCTCGTGGCCGGCCTGCGCGAGACGGGCCTCCTCTCCCGGGCCGAGGGCAGCCGCACCTACCATGCCGGGCCGCGGCTCCGCCGCCTTGCCCAGCTTGCCGCCGGCCCGCCCACGCTCGCCGACCTCGCCGGGCCCGAACTCGACGAGCTTGTCGGCCTCCATGCCGAGACGGCCTTCCTCGCCCGCCTCGAGGGCGACGGCGTCACCTCGGTCGCGATGGCGACCCCGACCGGGGGCGAGCGGGCCTTCGTGCAGCCGGGGCGCGTCATGCCCTTCCACGCCTCGACTTCGGCCCGCGCGATTTTCGCCTTCCAGCCGGCGGAGGTCGTCGAGCGGATGCTGGCCCTGCCCCTGCCGCGCCTCACCCTTCACACCCGCACGGATCCGGAGGCGATCCGCCGCGACCTTGCCGAGGTGCGGGCCCGGGGCATCGCCGAGGGCGACAGCGAGCTCGACCCCGGGGTGATGAGCTACGCGGTCCCGGTCTTCGGCCCCGACGGCAGCGTGCGCCACGCCCTCGGCATCTGCGGCCTCTCGACGAGCCTCAGGGCGGCGGCCCCGCAGGGCATCCGCGATTCGCTCCGGCGCTGCAGCCGCACGCTCGCGGCCAAGCTTGCCGCCGCCGCCGGCCCCGGGTGAGCGGGGCGCGGAGGGCGCGCGGGAGGGGCCCCGCGCCCCCAGGGCGCGGCCGCTCTGGCCGCGGGCGGCGGGACGGGGTAGAGACGCGGCACCGGAGGGCGCGCGCGGCGCCCCCCTTGCCCTTCCGCCGCCGCCCCGCCAGACCGGAGACCCCCATGCCCGACTTCGACCTCATCGTCATCGGCGCCGGCCCCGGCGGCTATGTCTGCGCCCTCCGCGCTGCCCAGCTCGGCCTCCGCGTCGCCTGCGTCGAGGGCCGCGCGACCCTCGGCGGCACCTGCCTCAACG
>JADLCV010000004.1 GCA_020846995.1 Paracoccaceae bacterium | reverse complement strand
CCATCACGGAGAATGACCATGTCCCTCATCCCCGCCCTCCCCGCCCCGGCCCGGCACCTTCTCGCGGGCCTCGCCCTCGCCGTCGCGGTGCCCGTCGCGGCCCTCGCCCTTCCCGCCGTCGGCGACCGCCTCGGCACGACCCCGGCCGAGGTGACCGCGGCCCTCGCCGCGGCCGGCTGCCCGGTCTCGGAGTTCGAGGCCGAGACGGCCAAGGTCGAGGCGGAATGCACCGAGACCGCGACCGGCAAGCGCTGGGAGATCTACATCGACCCGACCTCGGGCCTCGTGACCAAGGTCGAGGCCGACTGAGATGAGCGCGCCTGCGGCCCCCGGGCCGGAGGTTCCGGAGGGCGGCCCGCCCGCCCTCTGGGACCCCATCGTGCGGCTCACCCACTGGGGCATCGCCGCCGCCGTGCTGCTCAATGCCACGGTCACGGCCGAATCCGACACCCTTCACCTCTGGATCGGCTACGTCGCCGGGGCGCTCCTCGTGCTCCGGCTGGTCTGGGGTCTCGTCGGCCCGCCCGAGGCCCGCTTCGGGGCCTTCCCGCCCTCGCCGCGGCGGGCGCTGGCCCATCTCGCCGACCTCCTTGGCGGGCGGCCGAAGGCCTACCCCTCGCACAATCCGGCCGGGGCGCTTATGGTCTATGCTCTCTGGGCGACACTCGCCGTCCTCGTCCTGACCGGGATCGCGCTCGCGCCCGACGGGCCGGGGGGAACCGCCGACCGCAACGCGGCCTTCGGGCGCGGCGAGTGGTCGGTCGTCCTCGAGGGCGGCGCCCGCCTCGGCGAAAGGGACGAGGAGATGGTCGAGGACGTCCACGAGACCGCCGCCAACCTCCTCCTCATCCTTGCCGCCCTGCATGTCGCGGGGGTCGTGGTCGAGAGCCGGGGGATGCGGCGCAACCTCCTGCGGCCGATGCTTCTCGGCGCCCGCGGACGGGCGCGGTGAGACCCCGCCGGCCGGGCCTCGCGGGGGCGCGGGTGCGGCCCGCGATCCTCGCCGGCGTCGTCGTCATCCAGGCGCTGGCGGCGGCCTTCTTCCTTGGCGACGTGGCCGCCGACCTTGCCGTCGGCGCCCGCGATGCCCATTCGCTGATCGAGGCCGGGGTGACGCTGGCCCTCGCCCTCGGCATCGTCTTCGGGGCGGTGGAACTCGCGCGCACGATCCAGGCCCTGCGCAGCCAGGAGGCCGCCCTCCGGGCGGCGGCGGGCGCCCTCGGCGAGGTGATCACGGAGGCCTTCCGCGACTGGCGGCTGACGCCGGCCGAGGCCGATGTCGCGCTCTTCGCCCTCAAGGGGCTTGATGTCGCCGACATCGCCGGGCTTCGCGGGGCCGCCGCCGGCACGGTGCGGGCCCAGCTGGCGAGCATCTACGCCAAGGCCGGGGTGTCGGGCCGGGCCCAGTTCGCGGCCCTCTTCGTCGAGGATCTGCTCGCCCTCCTGCCGGCCGCGGCCCCGCCCGCGTCCTGACGCACGGGCCTGCCGCCGGCCGCGTCGGCCGCCCGCTCCCCGCCCTTGCCGGAGGCCCCGGCATTGCCTAAGGACGGGCCATCCGCCCCGAGCCCCCGGAACCCCTCCATGCGCCTTTCCCGCTACTTCCTGCCCGTGCTCAAGGAAATCCCGGCCGAGGCGCAGATCGTCTCGCACCGCCTCATGCTGCGCGCCGGCATGATCCGCCAGCAGGCGGCCGGCATCTATTCCTGGCTGCCCCTCGGCTATAGGGTGCTGCGGCGCATCGAGGCCGTCGTCCACGAGGAACAGCAGCGCGCCGGCCACATCCCGGTCCTGATGCCGACGCTCCAGCCCGCCGACCTCTGGCGCGAATCCGGCCGCTACGACGCCTACGGGCCCGAGATGCTGCGCCTGCGCGACCGCCACGGCCGCGAGCTTCTCTACGGGCCGACCAACGAGGAGATGATCACCGACATCTTCCGCGCCCATGTCGCGAGCTACCGCGACCTGCCGCTCACGCTCTACCACATCCAGTGGAAGTTCCGCGACGAGACCCGCCCCCGCTTCGGGGTCATGCGCGGGCGCGAGTTCCTGATGAAGGACGGCTACAACTTCGACATCGACCGCGCGGCGGCGCTCCACGCCTACAACCGCCACATGGTCAGCTACCTGCGCACCTACGAGCGCCTGGGGTTGACGGCGATCCCGATGCGCGCGGCCTCGGGCCCGATCGGGGGCGACGACACGCACGAGTTCCTCGTCCTCGCCCACACGGGCGAATCCGAGGTCTTCTACGACGACCGGGTGACGGCCCTGCGGCTCGGCGCCCGGGCGATCGACTTCGACGACCGGGCCGCGGTGGCGGCGGTCTGCGCCGAGTTCACGGCCCCCTACGCCCGCACCGACGAGACCCACGACGCCGCCCTCTTCGCCGCCATCCCCGAGGCCCACCGCAAGGTCGGCAAGGCGATCGAGGTCGGCCAGATCTTCTATTTCGGCACCAGGTATTCCGAGCCGATGGGGGCGGTCGTCGTCAACGACCGCGGCGACCGCGTGCCCGTCCACATGGGCAGCCACGGCATCGGCGTGAGCCGGCTGGCCGGCGCCATCATCGAGGCGAGCCACGACGAGCGCGGCATCGTCTGGCCGCTCGCGGCGGCGCCCTTCCCGGTCGGCATCGTCAACCTGCGCCAGGGCGACGGGGCGGCCGATGCGGCCTGCGAGGGGCTGCACGCGGCGCTGGCGGCGAAGGGGGTCGAGGCGCTCTACGACGACCGCGACGAGCGGGCCGGCGCCAAGTTCGCGACCATGGACCTCATCGGCCTGCCGTGGCGGATCACCGTCGGCCCGCGCGGCCTTGCCGCCGGCCGGGTCGAGCTGACGAGCCGGCCGAGCGGCGAAAGCGAGGAGATGACGCCCGCGGCGGCGGTCGAGCGCGTGGCCGCGCTTTGCGCCGCAGGCGGCCGGCTCGCCCCGCTGTGAGCGGGCGGGGGCTTGCCCGCCCCCGCCGGCCCGCGCAGTCTCGCCCGGCCCCGCCTGCCGCCGGGGGCCCCCGAGGAGCCCGCCATGCCCGGCCGTCCGCCGCCCTTCGCCGCCGTCGAGTGGCTGATCGCCTGGCGCTACCTGCGCGCCCGCCGGGCCGAGGGCGGCATCAGCGTCATGACCTGGATCAGTCTCGTCGGGATCACGCTCGCCGTCTTCGCCCTGATCGCCACGCTGGCCGTGCGCTCGGGCTTCCGGGCCGAGTTCGTCGACACGATCCTCGGCGCCAACGCCCATGTCACGCTCTATTCCCCGGTCTACGTCACGCCCGAGGGGCGGACGACGCGGGCGATCACCGACTACGCCGCCCTCGCCGATCGTGTCCGCGCCGTCCCCGGGGTGACGCGGGCCGCGCCGCTGGTCCGCGGGCAGGTGATGGCAAGCCACGCCGGCCGCCACGCCGGGGTCGAGGTCTACGGCATCCGGCCCGAGGATCTCGCGACCATCCCCCGCGTCGGCCGCGGGGCCGAGGCGCGGGGCGATCTGGCCGCCTTCGGCCGCGGCATCGCCATCGGCGAGGGGGTGGCGCGCGAGCTTGGCGTCGATGTCGGCGACAGCCTGCGGCTGATCTCGCCCGACGGGGTGCGCACGGCCTTCGGCACCTCGCCCCGGGTCAACGCCTACGAGGTCGCCTATGTCTTCTCTGCCGGGCGCTGGGACATCGACCGCACCCGCATCTACATGCCGCTCGATCAGGCGCAGTCCTTCTTCAACCGCGAGGGGGCGGCCGACGAGATCGAGGTCATGGTCCGCGACCCCGAGGCCGTGGACGGCTACGCCCCCGCGCTGGCGGCGGCGATGGGCGGCGGCCGCGCCCTCCTCTGGACCTGGCGGGACGCGAGCGGATCCTTCCTGCGCGCGCTCGAGGTCGAGGACAACGTCATGTTCGTGATCCTCTCGATCCTCGTCCTGATCGCGGCCATGAACATCGTCTCGGGCCTCATCATGCTGGTCAAGAACAAGGGCCGCGACATCGGCATCCTGCGCACCATGGGCCTGACCGAGGGCGCGATCCTGCGCGTCTTCTTCCTCTGCGGCGCGGCGACGGGGCTGGCGGGGACGGCGGCGGGGGTCGTCCTCGGCTGCGCCTTCGCGATCTGGATCGACCCCATCTTTGCCGTCGTCGACTGGGTCGCGGGCGGCGGCGTCTGGGATCCGCGCGTGCGCGGCATCTACGCCCTGCCGGCCGACCTGAGACTCGCCGACGTCGTCGAGGCGGTCGCGCTCGCGCTCGGGCTGTCGTTCGTCGTGACGTTCTTCCCGGCCCGGCGGGCGGCGCGGCTGAACCCCGTCGACGCGCTCCGCCATGAGTGAGCCCGCGCTCGCGCTCGACGACGTCGAGAAGGCCTACGGGCGCGGCACCCCGGGCGAGGTCTCGGTCCTGCGGGGCGCGAGCCTCGCGCTGGCCCCGGGCGAGCTTGCGGCACTCGTGGCGCCCTCGGGGGCGGGGAAATCGACGCTCCTCCACATCGCCGGGCTCCTCGACACGGCCGATGCCGGCGAGGTCAGGATCGGCGGGCGGGCGCTCGGGCGCGCTCCCGACGCCCTGCGCACGGCGGCGCGGCGCGAGGCGATCGGCTTTGTCTACCAGGCCCACCACCTCCTGCCCGAGTTCACGGCCCGCGAAAACGTCATCCTGCCGCAGCGCGCGAACGGCACCGGGGCCGGCGCGGCAGGACGGCGGGCGGATGCGCTCCTCGACCGGCTGGGGCTGGCGGCGCGGGCCGGGCACCGGCCGGCGGCGCTCTCGGGGGGCGAGCAGCAGCGGGTGGCGATCGCCCGCGCGCTGGCCAACGGACCCCGCCTGCTCCTCGCCGACGAGCCGACCGGCAACCTCGACCCCGACACCTCCGAACGGGTCTTCGCCCTCCTCCTTGCGCTCGCGCGCGAGACCGGGCTCGCGGCCCTGATCGCGACCCACAACCTCGCCCTCGCGGCCCGGCTCGACCGCGTCCTGCGGCTCGAGGCGGGCCGGCTCGCGGCCTTGCCGTAGGCCGCGGCGGCGGCGCCGGGCGCGCGCCTCAGATCGGGGCCGTGACGCGGTGGCCGGGGCCGTAGGTCAGGCGCACGGCGGTGATCGGATCGGCGCCCGCGAAGGTCGCCCGCTCGACTGCGAAAAGCGCCTCGCCCGGCCGGCAGTCGAGGAGGGCGGCGAGGCCCGGATCGGCGGCGAGCGCGAAGAAGGCGATCGTCCCCGACGAGAAGGGGCGGTTGCGCACCAGCCACTCGTTGGCGCTGACGGCCGCGAAGTCGACCCCCTCGAGGCCCGGGGTGGCGGGGTTGAGCCAGCGGTCCTCGAGGCAGAAGGGCCGATCGTCGGCGAGATGGAGGGCGCGGAGATGGCGGAAGGGCGTGCCCGGGGCAAGGCCGAGGAGGTCCCGCACCGGCGCCGGCACGGGAAGGCTTGCCGCCTCGAGCAGGCGGTAGCCGGGGCGCAGGCCGCGGGCGGCGATCTCCTGGCGGATCACCTGGATCTCGAAGGTCGCCTTCCGCACCGGCAGTTCGGCGACGAAGCTTCCCGCCCGGCGGCGACGGACGAGAAGGCCCGCGGCGGCAAGTTCGCGCAGGGCCCGGTTGACGGTCGCCCGCGCACAGCCGAACTCGGCCGCAAGCTGGGCCTCGTCGGGGATGCGGCTCCCGGGCGGCCACTGGCGGACGGCGACGCGCCGGCGCGCCTCGGCCGCGATCCACTGCCAGGTCAGCGTCCCGGGCACCGACGTCAGCCGGTGAGGAGACGGGCCATGGTGGCGGCGTAGGCGGCGGTGATCGCCGCCGCGCGGGGATGGACGCCGTCGCGCAGGAGGTGGCGGCCGGCCGACCAGAGATCGCGCACGAGGCCCCCGTCGCGGGCGAAGATCCAGGCGTCGAGGGCCGTGTCGCCCGCGCGCCCGGCCATGTCGGGGTGGGAATCGTTTAGGGCGACGAGATCGGCGAGGCGCCCCGGCGCGATCATCCCGGCGTCGCGGCCGGCCGCACCGGCCCCGCCCGCCGCCGCCGTCTCGAGAAGCACCCTGCCGGTCGAGCGGGCGGGGGTGGCGAGGGCCGCGCGGGTGCGGTCGCGCAGGCGCTGCGAGTATTCGAGCGTCCTGAGTTCCTCGGCGAGCGCGATGCGGATGTTGCTGTCGCTGCCCACCCCCCAGCGGCCGCCCGCCGCGGTGTAGGCGACGGCGTCGAAGATGCCGTCGCCGAGCGAGCTTTCGGTGATCGGGCAGAGGCCGACGACGGCCCCCGTGGCGGCGAGCGCGAGGGTCTCGGCGCGCTCCGACTGGGTGCAGTGGACGAGGCACCAGCGCCCGTCGACGGCGGCGTGGTCGAGGATCCAGGCGACGGGGCGGGCCCCGAGGGCGGCCTCGACCTCGACGACCTCGCCCGTCTGCTCGGCGAGGTGCATGTGGAAGGGCGCCCCCGGCCTCAGCGCCGCCGCGGCGGCCAGCGCCGCGGGCGGGACGGCGCGCAGCGAATGGGGCGCAACCCCGGTCCGGCAGTCGCCGGGCAGCGCCGCCACCACCGCCTCGGCGCCCTCGAGGAGGCGGGCGAAGCGGTCGAGATCGTTGCCGAAGCGGTCCTGCCCGCGGGCGAGCGGGCGGCCGTCGCAGCCGCCCTGCATGTAAAGCACGGGAAGCAGCGTCAGGCCGATGCCGGTCGCGGCGGCGGCGGCGGCGATGCGGGCCGACATCTCGGCCGGATCGGCATAGGGCCGCCCGCCCGGGGCATGGTGGAGGTAGTGGAACTCGGCCACCGCGGCGTGGCCCGCGGCGATCATCTCGAGGAAGGCGAAGGCCGCGATCGCCTCGACGTCGTCGGGCGAGAGACGGTCGAGGAAGGCGAACATCTGCCGCCGCCAGGTCCAGAAGCTGTCCTCCCCGCCCTCGCCGCGCCGTTCGGTCAACCCCGCCATCGCCCGCTGGAAGGCGTGGCTGTGGAGGTTCGCGGGCGCGGGCAGGAGGATCCCCGCCGCCCGCGCCCCCGCCGGGGCCGGGGTGCCGGCCGTGACCTCGGCGATGCGGTCGCCCGCGAGCCGCACCGTCACCTCCCGCGCCCAGCCCCCGGGCAGGAGCGCCTGCCGGGCCCAGATCGTCGCCATCGCCGCCTCCGGATTGACAGGGGCAATATGTGCAGACATAATAACGGCAGCGTGGGAGGAATCAAGCATGGAGTTCGAGGCGCCGACGATCCTGACCAACGCCCGCCTCGCGCCGCAGGCGGGGGATGCGGTGGCGATCGCGGGCGGGCGCATCGCCTGGGCGGGCGCGCTCGCCGACCTGCCCGCGGCGATGGCGGGCTGGGCCCGCCACGACCTCGGAGGCCGCCTCGTCACCCCCGCGCCCATCGACTGCCACACCCACATCGTCCACGGCGGCCACCGCGCCCACGAGTTCGAGCTCCGCCTCGAGGGCGCTTCCTACGAGGCGATCGCGCGCGCCGGCGGCGGCATCGCCGCGACCGTCGCCGCGACCCGCGCGGCGGGCGAGGCGGCGCTGGTCGCCGCCGCCCTGCCCCGCATCGATGCGCTGATCGCCGAGGGCGTCGCCACGATCGAGGTCAAGTCGGGCTACGGGCTCGACATCGCGACCGAGCTTGCGATGCTGCGCGCGGCCCGTGCCATCGCCCGCGCCCGCCCGATCCGCGTCAGCACGAGCTTCCTTGGCGCCCATGCGGTGCCGGCGGGGATGGCGGCCGATGCCTACATCGACGGGGTCTGCATCCCCGCCCTCCGCGCCGCCCATGGCGAGGGGCTCGTCGATGCCGTCGACGGCTTCTGCGAGGGCATCGCCTTCGATACGGCCCAGATCGGCCGCGTCTTCGCGACCGCCCGCGCCCTCGGCCTGCCGGTGAGGCTCCATGCCGAACAGCTGAGCCACCGGGGCGGGGCGACGCTCGCGGCGCGCTTCGGGGCCCTCTCGGCCGACCATCTCGAATGGGCGACGGCCGCGGATGCCGCCGCCATGGCCGCCGCCGGCACCGTCGCGGTGCTTCTCCCCGGCGCCTTCTACGCCCTCCGCGAGACGCGCCTGCCGCCGGTCGCGGCCTTCCGCGACCATGGCGTGGCGATGGCGGTCGCGACCGACTGCAACCCCGGCACCTCGCCCCTGACCTCGCTGCTCCTGGCCATGAACATGGCCTGCACCTTCTTCCGCCTGACCCCGGCCGAGGCGCTCGCCGGGGTGACGGTCAACGCCGCCCGTGCGCTCGGTCTGGCCGACTGCGGGCGCATCGCGCCCGGCCTGCGCGCCGACCTCGCCGTCTGGGACGCCGGGAGTGCGGCCGAACTCGCCTACCGCATCGGCTTCAACCCGCTCCATGCCCGCATCTTCGGAGGCCGCCCATGCTGACCCTCACCCCCGGCGCGGCGACCCTCGCCGATCTCGAGACGATCTGGCGCGGCGAGGGGCCGGTCGGCCTCGACCCCGCCGCCCGGGCAGCGGTCGAGGCGGCGTCGGCGCGGGTGGCGGCGGCGGCGGCCGGCGGGGCCGCGGTCTATGGCGTCAACACGGGCTTCGGCAAGCTCGCCTCGGTGCGGATCGCCGCCGCCGACACAGCCACGCTTCAGCGCAACCTCATCCTCAGCCACTGCGCCGGGACGGGCGCGGCGCTCGATCCGGCGACCACCCGGCTGATGATGGCGCTGAAGCTCCTCAGCCTCGGCCGCGGCGCCTCGGGCGTGCGCTGGGAGGTCATCGCCCGGATCGAGGCGATGCTCGCGCGCGGGGTCCTGCCGGTGGTGCCGGTGCAGGGCTCGGTCGGGGCCTCGGGCGATCTCGCGCCGCTCGCCCACATGACGGCGGCGATGCTGGGCGAGGGCGAGGCCCGCTGGCAGGGCCGGACGATGCCGGCGGCGGCGGCGCTCGCCGCGGCCGGGCTCGCCCCGGTGGCGCTCGGCCCCAAGGAGGGACTCGCGCTCATCAACGGCACCCAGTTCTCGACCGCGCTCGCGCTCGCGGCCCTCTTCGAGGGCTGGCGCTGCGCGACGACGAGCCTTGTCACCGCCTGCCTGTCGACCGACGCGATCATGGGCTCGGACGCCCCGCTCCATGCCGGGATCCATGCCCTCCGCGGCCACCGCGGCCAGATCGAGGTCGCCGGCGCCATGCGGGCGCTGATGGCGGACTCGGCCATCCGCGACAGCCATCGCGAGGGCGACAGCCGCGTCCAGGATCCCTACTGCATCCGCTGCCAGCCCCAGGTCGCGGGGGCGGCGGTGGACCTCCTGCGCTTTGCCGCCGCGACCCTCGTCACCGAGGCCAACGCCGTCACCGACAACCCCCTCGTCATCGGCGACGCGATCCTCTCGGGGGGCAACTTCCACGGCGAGCCGGTGGCCTTCGCCGCCGACCAGATCGCGCTCGCGCTGGCCGAGGTCGGCGCCATTGCCCAGCGGCGGGTGGCGCTGATGGTCGATCCCGCCCTCAGCCACGACCTGCCGCCCTTCCTCACGCCGGCGCCGGGGCTCAACTCGGGCTTCATGATCGCCGAGGTGACGACGGCGGCGCTGATGAGCGAGAACAAGCACCTCGCCAACCCCTGCTCGACCGATTCGACGCCGACCTCGGCCAACCAGGAGGACCACGTCAGCATGGCCGCGCACGGGGCCCGGCGGCTGGGGACGATGGTGCAGAACCTTGCCGTCATCCTCGGCGTCGAGGCGCTCTGCGCCGCCCAGGGGGTGGAGTTCCGCGCCCCCCTCCTCACCTCGCCACGCCTGCGGCCGGTCCTCGCGGCGATCCGGGCCGCGGTCCCGCCCCTCGGCGAGGATCGCCTGCTCGCCCCCGACCTCGCCCGCGCGGCGGCCCTCGTGCGCGACGGCACGCTCGTCGCCGCCGCCGGCCTTGGGGCGTTCCGCCCGTGACCGCCCCCGATCCCGCCCCCGTCGAGGTCATCGTGGGCCCGGGGCCGGTCGTTCTCGGCATGCCCCACGCCGGCACCTTCGTGCCTCTGGACATCGCCCGCCGCCTCAACCCCCGCGGCCGCCTCCTCGCCGACACCGACTGGCACATCGAACGCCTCTATGCGGGCCTGCTCGAGGGGGCGACGGTGGTGCGGGCGACCTTCCACCGCTATGTCGTCGACGCGAACCGCCCCCCCTCGGGCGAAAGCCTCTATCCGGGCCAGAACACGACCGGCCTCTGCCCGACCACCGACTTCGACGGCGAGGCAATCTGGGAGGCGGGCGCGGCGCCAGACGCCGACGAGATCGCCCGCCGCATGGCCCGCTTCCATGCCCCCTACCACGCCCGGCTCGCGGCCGAACTCGCGCGGGTGCGGGCCGTGCACGGGGTCGCGATCCTCTACGACTGCCACTCGATCCGCTCGCGCATCCCCTTCCTCTTTCCCGGCGTCCTGCCCGACCTCAATATCGGCACCGCCGGGGGCACCTCCTGCGCGCCCGAACTCGCGGCGGCGGTGGAGGCGGTCGCGGCCGCCGCGCCGGGCTACAGCCACGTCCGCGACGGCCGCTTCAGGGGCGGCTGGACGACGCGCCACTACGGCCGGCCGGTGGCGGGGCTGCACGCGATCCAGATGGAACTCGCGCAATCCACCCACCTCGCTGCCGAGGCGCCGCCCTTCGCCCTCGACCCCGACCGGGCCGGCCGGCTGCGGCCGGTCCTTGCCCGCATCCTTGCCACGCTGGCCGACCTGGCCCCGACCCTGAGGCGCTGACATGACCGACCCCCGCCGCCACAACGCCCGCGACGTCTTCCCCCCGACCGGCCCCACGATCAGCACCAAGAGCTGGCAGACCGAGGCGCCGCTGCGGATGCTGATGAACAACCTCCACCCCGACGTGGCCGAGAACCCCCACGAGCTCGTCGTCTACGGCGGCATCGGCCGGGCGGCACGGACCTGGGAGGATTTCGACCGCATCGTCGCCTGCCTGCGCCGCCTCGAGGAGGACCAGACCCTCCTTGTCCAGTCGGGCAAGCCGGTCGGCATCTTCCGCACCCACGCCGACGCGCCGCGGGTCCTGATCGCCAACTCCAACCTCGTGCCGCACTGGGCGACCTGGGCGCACTTCAACGAGCT
>JADLCV010000003.1 GCA_020846995.1 Paracoccaceae bacterium | reverse complement strand
GGGGCAGACAGGGCGGCCGGCGGGCCGGGTCGCGGGGCCCCGGCGGCGAGGCGCGGCACCCCGGGCCCTCCGGCGTCGCGCCGGCCCGCACGGCGGGCGGGGAGGCTGCCCTCCGGTCCCGCGCCCTCGGAGCCGCCAACGGGGGCCGGTGCCGGCGCGCCGGCCGGCAGGGTCTCACGCCGGCGCGCCCGCCGGCAGGATCCCGCGCCCTTCGATCCGCGGACAGGGCCCGCGCCGGCGCGCCGGCCGGCAGGGTCTCACGCCGGCGCGCCCGTCGGCATGGTCTCGCGCCCTTCTATCCGCGCGCAGGGACCCGCGCCCTCGCTTCCGCGGGCAGGGGCCCGCGCCGGCGCGCCGGCCGGCGGGGGCGGACGGGGCCGGTCCCGGGGCGTGGGCGGGCGCTCGCGCCGCCGTCAGTTCCCGAGGGCGACGGGCCGGAGCCGCGCCGCGGAGCCCCGTGCCGCCGGCCCGGCGGGGATGCGGAGCCCCGCCCCGACCGCGGGGCCGGGGCAGGCGAGGGGCTCGCTGCTCTGGCCGACCTCGACGAGGGGTCCGCCCGCGGGGTCGTTCGCGTAGACCGCGGCGAGGCCGTCAGGGGTCGCATAGAAGGTCCAGCACTGCGGCGTCGGGTCGTGGTCGTAGACAAAGCAGATGCGCTCGCCGGCCTCGTGCCAGATCCCCTCGCGGCATTCCTCGCCGACGAAGGCCCAGACGACCCGGCGCCCGGGCAGATACTGCTCGGCCCCGTAGGCGATGCCGTCGATGGCGTAGAAGAGCGTCCGGCCGACCGAATAGGCGTCGAACTCCGCCGCCGTCATCGCGGTCAGCGCCCGCCCGGCCGCGGGCGGCAGTGCAAGCCCGAGGGCAAGCGCGAGGGCAAGGGCCGGGCGGCGCATGGGAAAGCCTCCGTCAGCGCAGTGGCCCGCAGCCTGCCACAGGGGTGCCTCCGGCGCCAGTGAAGTTCGGGTGAGGCCCTTGGCGATCGCACCCGGCCGGACGCGCGGCCCGGCCCCGGCGACCGGACCGTGGCACGGCGTGACCTCGCCCCCGCCCCGGCGCGGGCGGCGGGGAACGGAACGGACCCGGATGGGGCGGGTCCCCCCCGCCCGGCTGCACTGCCGCAGGCACGGGGGGGGGGGGGGGAGCGGCCCGGCGGGATGCCGGCGCCGGGCCCTCCGGGGCCCGGGGGGGGCGGGCGATCGGAACGGACCGGACGCGCGGCCCCGGGGACCGGGCCATGGCGCGGCGTGACCTCGCCCCCGCCCCGGCGCGGGCGGCGGGGAACGGAACGGACCCGGCTGGGGAAGACCCCTCCCGGCCCGACGGCGTCGCCGCAGGCATGGGAGGGAAGCCGGAAGCGATTCCCGCCCCCGGGGCGCGGGGGGAGCGGGACGGTCCCGCCCCCGCCTCAGCCCGCCGCGGGCGGCCCCGGCGGGGCCCGGCGGGCGCGCGCCAGGGTTGCGAGCGGGGCCCGCATGACCCGCCGCCAGAGCGGGGGGACGAGCGCGACCGCCGCCATCACCGGCAGGGAATGGGGCAGCCGGGGGGCGGCGCCGGCGGCGAGTTGCCCGAAGGGGCGGGCGGGGTGGGCGTGGTGGTCGGCATGGCGGGGGGCGTTCAGCATCACCGCACCCGAGAAGGGGGCGGGCGCGTCCCAGGAATGGGCGGGGCCCACGGGCTCGAGCCCGCCCCCGGGCCGGCGGGCGCGGACGAGGCCGTAGTGCTGGACGTAGTCGCCAAGGAGGATCTGGGTCTGGACGAGGGCCGCGAGGATCAGGTGGCCGAAAAGCCCGCCCGGTCCGAAGGCGAGCCAGGCGGCGAGAAGGAAGGCCGCGGCGCCGGCGGTATAGGCGCCATAGGGGCCGGGCCCGCGCCGGCCGCGGCGGGCGGCGCGGGCCGCCTCGGCGGCGTGGCCGGCGGCGAAGGCGCCGGTCCAGGCGCGCAGCGCAAAGGCATAGAACCCCTCGCCCGCGACCGCCGTGGCGGGATCGTCGTCGCTGCCGACGTGGGGGTGGTGGACGAGGCGGTGGGCCGAGACGTGATGGCCGTAGAGAAGGCTCGTGTAGACCGCGGCGCCGAGCAGGAAGAGCCATCGCCGCCGGCGATGGATCAGCTCGTGGGCGGCCGGATGGGCGACCTGCCCCATCCACAGCCCGGCGGCGAGGACCATCCCCGCCCGCCCGGCCGGGCCGAGACCGGTCGCGCCGGCGGCGGCGGCGAGGGTGAGGGCGAGGAGGCCGAGATGGGCGCACCCGATCAGCGCGAGGAGGCGGTCGCCCTCCCCCTCCGCGTCGGCGCCCTCCGCCGCGGGGGCCTCGGGCAGGAGGCGGTCGGCGAGGGTGACGGCGACGAGGAAATAGCCCGCCGCAGCGACGATGAAGGCGCCCCCGAGGAAGGCCCCGGCACCGAGCGGCAGGAGCGGCAGGAGGGTGGCGAGCGCGAAGCGGCGGGTCGCGGACATGGACCCGAGCCTACCCCGGGCGCCCGCCGAGGACCAGCCGCCCCGCCGGCAACGCTCCGTTGCCCGCCCCGCGGCCCGGCCCCCGGCCTTCCCCCTGCCCGCTCCCGAAAGGAGTGCCCCGGCCTCTCCGCCCCTGCCCTCGCGCAAGGGGGGTCATGCGCGGCGCCTCCTGTCATCGCCTTCCCGGGGAAGGGCAGTCGCGGACAGTCCGCCGCTACCCTCCCCGATGGGGAACACCCGGCACCCGGTGCCACCACCTTCCCCGGAGAACGGCGGCCCCATCGTCGTGACCCTCGCCAAGGGGAAAGGCCCGGCGCCCCCGGTGCCAGGTCCTTGTCCGGGGCGGCGCGGCCGGCCCGTCGCGGCCTCCCCGGGGGCGGGCCCGGACCGCACCGGCGCCGCCCCTAGGGGAGGCGCGGGCGGCCCTGTCCTGCCGTCCCGCCGGGAGCGCGCGACGGCCCGCCACCGCGACTGGAGGGGCGTCGCGACCGGCTCCCGCCCCGGCTCTCCCCCGGGGAGGGGACGGCGGGCGCCCCTCGCCATCCCCGGCCCCCCCTTGTATGGGTGCCGCGGGGCCGGACGGAGGGGGTGATGTCGTTCTTCGGCAAGCTGCGCGAGCGGCTCTTCAAGTCCTCGGCGCGGATCGGCGCCGGCATCGACGCGGCCGTGGCCGCGGCGGGCGAGGCGGGCGGGTCACCGGAAGCCGCCGCGCCATCCACCCTGCCATCCGCCGCCCCCGGCGACCGCCCGGGCCTCGTCGGCCGCCTCCTCGGGCGCGGCGGGGGGGCAGGAGAGCCCGCTCGCCGGGCCCTCGACGACGCCATGCTCGAGGATCTCGAGGAGATCCTGATCGCCGCCGACATGGGTGTCGAAACCTCCCGGCGGATCGTCGCCAACGTCGCCGCCGGGCGCCTCGGCCGGCGCTTCTCGGCGGCCGAGATCAAGGACATCCTCGCCGCCGAGCTGGCCCGCATCCTCGCCCCCGTGGCCCGTCCGCTGCCGCTCTATGCCCGCCGGCCGCAGGTCGTCCTCGTCGTCGGCGTCAACGGCTCGGGCAAGACGACGACGATCGGCAAGCTCGCGAGCCAGTTCCGCGCCGCCGGCAAGAAGGTCGTGATCGCCGCCGGCGACACCTTCCGCGCTGCCGCGGTCGAGCAGCTCGAGATCTGGGGGGCGCGGGCCGGGGTGCCGGTGATGACCGCCCCTCCGGGCTCCGACCCCGCGGCCCTCGCCCATGACGCCCTCGTCCGGGCCGAGGCCGAGGGCGCCGACCTCCTCCTCATCGACACCGCCGGGCGGCTCCAGAACCGCGCCGACCTGATGGCCGAACTGGCCAAGATCGTCCGCGTCCTGCGCAAGCGCGACGCCGAAGCGCCGCAGAGCACGCTCCTCGTCCTCGATGCCACCACGGGCCAGAACGCGCTCGCCCAGGTCGAGGTCTTCCGGCGCCTCGCCGATGTCACCGGCCTCGTCATGACCAAGCTCGACGGCACCGCCCGGGGCGGCGTCCTCGTCGCCCTCGCCGACCGCTTCGGGCTGCCGATCCACGCCATCGGGGTCGGCGAGCAGATCGACGACCTCGCCCCCTTCGAGCCGCTCGACTTCGCCCGCGCCCTCGTCGGCGCCCCCGGCGGCCACTGAGGGCCCGTCCGGGCCGGGCCGGGAGGGCCGGTCCACCGGAGCGGGAGGGCCGGCAACGGCGATCCCGGCCGCGGCCTCGCGGCGGTCGCGGCGGGCCTCGCCGCCGGGGGCCGGTCTGCGCCCCGGGGGGCATCCCTGAGGGGCGGCGTCCGGGGACCGGGCGGCGGCGCCGGACGCGGACGCGCGCCGCGCCGGACCAAGGTCCCCCTGCACGGCGTGCAACACCCGGCCCCGGGGAGGGGAATCCCCGTCGTGGGCGGTCCCTCAGGGCCGGCGCGCGACGAGGCTCCAGGTCCCCCCGGCATCGTCCCAGAACTCGGCCGCAAGGCCCGCCTCGGTGTAGCGGCGCCAGAGGCCGCGGGCGGAGGCGACCGAGTCCGGGTTGTGGCCGTCGAAGAGCACGCAGACGCGGGCGAGCGCCGCCACCTCCTCGGGCGGGGCGAGGGCGCCGTCGATGAGGACGAGCGTCGCCGCGCCGTTGGCGATGGCGCCCTCGCCGCCGAGGAGGAGCGGCTGGTCGGCATCGCGCGGCCCGCCCGCGAGCCCGTGGGGCAGGAACTCGTCCTCGGGGTCGGTCCACAGGCGGTCGTCGAGCCAGGCGAGGCGGGCGGCGTCGGTGCCGCGGACGCAGGTCCGCATCCCCTCGGCGGCGGCGCGGAGGGCGACCGCCCGCACCATGCGGTCGAGCGCGGTGCGGACCAGCCGGTAGAAGCGGGCCTCGCCCATTCTCGCCCTCCCGCGCCGGCGCGGCCTCAGCCGCGCTCGAAGCGGTCGCCCACCAGCCGGTCGAGCGTGCGCACCCCCCAGCCCGTCGCCCCCTTGGGCCAGAGCGGCCCGGCCTCGCGGGCGAGCGTCACCCCGGCGATGTCGAGATGGGCCCAGGGCGTGCCGGGGCGCAGGAAGCGCTGCAGGAAGCAGGCGGCGCTGACCGCGCCGCCCTCGCGGGTGCCGACGTTCTTCAGGTCGGCGATGCGGCTTTTCAGGAGCCTGTCGTAGCCCTCGCCGAGCGGCATCCGCCAGAGGCCCTCGCCCTCGGCGCCGGCGGCGGCGAGAAGGGCGCCCGCGAGCGCGTCGTCGTTGGCGAAGAGGCCGGCGTTCTCGTGGCCGAGCGCGACCACGATCGCCCCCGTCAGGGTGGCGAGGTCGATGACGGCGGCGGGCGCGAAGCGCTCCTGGGCGTACCAGAGGAGGTCGGCGAGCACGAGCCGGCCCTCGGCATCGGTGTTGACGACCTCGACGGTCTCGCCCTTGAGGCTCGCGACGACGTCGCCCGGCCGCTGGGCCGAGCCCGAGGGCATGTTCTCGACCAGCCCGACGAGGCCGACGACATGGGCCCGCGCGCCGCGGAGCGCGAGCGCCCGCATCAGCCCGGCCGTGACCGCGGCCCCGCCCATGTCCATCGTCATCTCCTCCATGCCCGCCGCGGGCTTGATCGAGATGCCGCCGGAATCGAAGACGACGCCCTTGCCGACGACGGCGAGCGGGGCCCCTCCGGCCCCCGTCCATTCCATCACCACGACCCGCGCCGGGCTCGTCGAGCCACGGCCGACGGCGAGGAGGAGGCGCATGCCGAGAGCCTCGAGGGCCGCCTCGTCGAGGATCTCGACGGCGAGGCCGAGCCCGCGCAGGGCCGCGAGGCGGTCGGCGAAGGCGGTCGTGGTGAGGATGTTGGCGGGCTCGTTGACGAGGTCGCGGGCGAAGTGGACGCCGTCGGCGACCGCGGCCGCGGGCGCCCATGCCGCCGCGAGCGCCTCGGGCCGGCCCGCCATCACCGTCACCGCCCCGGCGGCGGGCAGGGGCCGCGTGCGGCGGGCCGCGAAGTCGTAGGCGGCGAGCGCGAAGCCCGTCGCGAGGTCCGCCGCCCGCGGATGGCTGCCGGCGAGGACGAGGACATCGCCCTTGCCGCGGGCGAGCGCGATCGCCCCCCCGGCCGCCCGAGCCGCCCCCGCCCCGGCCCTGCGGCCGAGGCGGACGAGGAGGAGGGCCTCGGCCGCAAGCCCGGCCGGAAAGCGCAGCTCGAGGATCTCGCCCGTCTTGAGGTCGGCGAAGGCCGGGCTCGCCAGCGCCCGCAGGATCGCCCCCCGCGCCAGCCGGTCGAGGCGGCGGATGGTGGCGTCGGGGCCCGCCCCGGGCTCGGCGAGAAGGGCGATGCGCCCGCCCCGGAGGGCGATCCCCGCGAGATCGAGGGGAGCGAAGCGAAGGGCTGAGGGCGGCGTCATCGGGGGTCCTCGCGACCGGGGCGTTCGCCCCTGCCTAGGCCAGATTCCCCCGCGATGGAACCGCCCCCGCCGGCTCCGGGGGGAGCAGCGGGGCGGAAGGCGGGCCGGGCTCGGAGGAACGGACGTCGCCCCGAGGCCGGGGTGGCCCCGCCCCGGACCGGCACCGGCTTGCTCCCCCTCTCCCCCGAGCCGCGGGCAGGGCCCTCCCGGGGGGTGCGGGCGGGGGGCGCGGGGGGGGGGGGGACGCCCGTGCTCGCGCACGGGCGGGAGGAAGGCGGCGGCGCGGTTCCGCGGGGCGGGCGTCGCCATGCGGGGAACGGGGCCCCCGGCCCGGCCTCCCGGTCAGTCGTTCCCCTGGCATCCCGAAGGTGCGGGGAGGAGCCCCTTCCCCCTCCTCCCGGCGGATCGCGCTTCCAACCCGCGGGCCGATGCCCTAGCCTTCCCACCCGGGGGGAGGGGCGCCGGCGATGTCGCGACTGGACCGATACCTGCTCGGACAGCTCCTGACGCTGTTCGGCTTCTTCGCGCTGGTGCTGGTCGGCGTCTACTGGGTCAACCGGGCGGTCCAGCTTTTCGACCGCATCGTCGGCGACGGTCAGACGGCGGGGGTGTTCTTCGAGCTCACCGTCCTCGCCCTGCCGAACGTCATCCGCCTCGTCCTGCCGGTCGCGGCCTTCGCCGCCGCGGTCTACGTCGTCCAGCGGGCGGCGGCGGAGAGCGAGCTGGTCGTCATGCAGTCGGCCGGGCTCTCGCCCTGGCGGCTGGCCCGGCCGGTCCTCGCCTTCGGCCTTGTCGTCGCCCTCCTCCTGTCGGTCCTCAACCACCTCCTCGTGCCCGAAAGCCGCACGGCCCTCCTCGACCGCCGGGCCGAGATCGCCGAGAACGTCGCCGCGCGCTTCCTCTCGGCCGGCGCCTTCCTCCATCCCGTGCCCGGCATCACCCTCTACATCCGCGAGATCTCGCCGGCGGGCGAGATGCGCGACCTCTACCTCTCGGATCGCCGCGAGGCGGGGGTGGAGGTGACCTACACCGCCCGCAGCGCCCTGCTCGTGCGGGCGGGCGAGCGCCAGAAGCTCGTCATGCTCGAGGGCATGTCGCAGACGCTCGCCGCAGCCGACGGCCGCCTCGCGGTCACCCGCTTCGCCGATTTCGCCTACGACATCGCCGCCCTCATCGACGGCGGCCCGCGCGAGGGCCGGACGATCGACGAGCTTTCCACCCCCGAGCTCCTGTGGCCCACCCCCGCGCTCGTCGCCGAGACCCGGAGCACCCCGGCGGCGATGCTGCACGAGGCCCATTCCCGCCTCGCCCATCCCTTCCTCGCCACCGTCGGCGCCCTCATCGGGGCGGCGACGCTCATGGTCGGGGCCTTCAGCCGGCTCGGGGTCTGGCGCCAGGTGCTTGCGGCCATCGTCCTTCTCATCCTCGTCCAGCTTGCCGCCAACGCCGCCGAGGGCATCGCCCTCGCCGACCCCCGGGCGTGGCCGGTCGCCTACCTGCCGCTTCTCACCGGGGGGCTGACGGCGGCGGGGCTCCTCTGGCTCGCGGCCCGGCCGCGGCGGCCGCCCCCGGCCGCGGCGGCGCAGGCAGCGGAGGCGCCGGCATGACCCTCAGCCTCTACCTCGCCCGGCGCTTCCTCGCGAGCTTCCTCGTCGTCCTCGGCGTCTTCGTCGTCATCGTCTTCCTCATCGACATGGTCGAGCAGATCCGCCGCCTCGCCGGCGCGGGCGTCGGGCTGGCCGGCACGGCCGGGCTCGCCCTCCTCAACACCCCCGGGATGGTCTACCAGATCCTGCCCCTGATCACGATCCTCGCCGCGATCGCGCTCTTCCTCGCCCTCTCGCGATCCTCCGAGCTGGTCGTCATCCGTGCCGCTGGCCGCTCGGCGCTCGCAAGCCTCGCCGCCCCGGTGGCGACGGCGGTGATCCTCGGCGCCGGCGCGGTCGCCGTCCTCAACCCCCTCGTCGCGGCGACCTCGCGCGCCTACGAGGCACGTTCGAACGCGCTCTCGCAGGGCGGCGGCAGCGTGCTCTCGGTCAGCCGCGAGGGGCTCTGGCTCCGCGAGGGCAGCGCCGAGGGCCAACGGGTGATCCGCGCCGCCCGCGCCAACCTCGACGGCACCGTGCTGCGCGAGGTCTCGCTGACCGACTTCCCGCCCCCCGCGGACGCCGGCGGCGCCCCCGGCGGGCCCCGCCGCCGCATCGCCGCCGCGGTGGCCACGCTCGTGCCCGGGGCCTGGGTGCTCGGGGGCGCGAAGATCTGGGACCTCGGCCGCCCCAACCCCGAGCGCGACGCCACCCGCGAGGACCGCCTCGAGGTGGCGACGACCCTCACCGCCGACCAGATCCGCGACAGCTTCGGCACCCCCTCGGCGATCCCGATCTGGGAGCTCCGGGCCTTCATCGACCGCCTCGACCAGGCCGGCTTCGCCGCCCTCGAGCATCGCGTGTGGATGCAGATGGAGCTCGCCCTGCCCCTCCTCATGGCGGCGATGGTGCTGGTCGGGGCCGGCTTCACCATGCGCCACGCCCGCGCCGGCCACCGCGGACTCATGGTGCTGATGGCGGTGATGGCGGGCTTCGCGATCTTCTTCCTGCGCAACTTCGCCCAGGTGATGGGCGAGAACGGCCAGATCCCGGTCGCGGTGGCGGCGTGGAGCCCGCCCGTCGCCGCCGTCCTCCTCGCCCTCGGCCTCCTCCTCCATCTCGAGGAGGGGTGATGGGCTGCCGCCGCGCGCCCGGCGCGCTCCTCCTCACCCTCACCCTCGTCCTTGCCCTCGCCCTCGGGGTCGGGCGGACGGCGGCGGCGACGGCCGGCCTCGCGACCCTGATCGCCGACCGCATCTTCCTCGCCAGCCGGACGCTCCTCGTCGCCGAGGGCAACGTCGAGGTCATGTACGGCGACGCCCGCCTCGGCGCCCGCCGCATCGTCTACGACCGCGCCGCCGACCGGCTGACGATCGAGGGGCCGATCGTGCTCACCCGCGGCGCCGACGTCGTCGTCCTCGCCGACCAGGCCCTGATCGCCCCCGACCTCTCGGAGGGGCTGATGACGGGCGCCCGCGTCGTCCTCGACCGCACGCTCCAGCTCGCCGCCGCCGACCTCCTGCGCACCCAGGGCCGCTACGCCCGCCTCCGCCGCGTCGTCGCCACCTCCTGCCGGGTCTGTGCCGGAAGCCCCGTCCCGCTCTGGGAGATCCGCGCCGCCGAGGTCGTCCACGACGAGGCCGCCCGCCAGCTCCACTTCCGCTCGGCCCAGTTCCGCCTTGCCGGGGTGCCGGTCCTGTGGCTGCCGTGGCTGCGCATGCCCGACCCCACGCTGCGGCGGGCGACGGGCTTCCTCTTGCCCTCGATCCGCTCGACCTCGACCCTCGGCACCGGCATCCGCATCCCCTACTTCATCACCCTCGGGGCGAGCCGCGACCTCCTCCTCACCCCCTACCTCTCGACCGACCGCACGCGGACGATCCAGTTCCGCTACCGCGAGGCGCGGCGGACGGGCGGCTTCACCCTCGAGGGGGCGGTGTCGCAGGACGACCTCAAGCCCGGCGAGACGCGCGGCTACCTGATCGGGTCGGGCCGCTTCGCGCTCGCCCGCGGCTGGGGGCTCGACCTCCGGCTCGAGGCGGTGAGCGACCCGACCTATCTCGCCGACTACGGGCTCGGCCGCCGCGACCGCCTGACGAGCGGCATCACCCTCGAGCGCGTGCGCCGCGACGGGATCGCCCGCGCCCGCCTCCTCGGCTTCCGCTCGCTGCGCCCCGGCGAGGGCAACGGGACCCTGCCCGCGGCGACGGCCGAGGGGCTCTGGGAGCGCCGCGTCGCCGCCCCCGGGCTCGGCGGCTCGTTCGGCCTCCGCCTCCAGGCGTTCGGCGTCCTCCGCCCGAGCGGGGACGACCACGCCGGCCGCGACACCGGGCGCCTCGGGCTCCGGCTCGACTGGCAGCGGACGGCGGTCGTCGGCCCCGGGCTCGTCGCCCGCCTTCAGGCGGTGGCGGCGGGCGAGCTTGTCGCCGTCGCCGAGGACAGCGCCTATCCCGCCCGCCGCGCCCGCCTCACCCCCACGCTCGCGGCCGAACTGCGCTGGCCCCTGGTCCGGCGGGGCGGGGGCGGCGGCGAGAGCCTTCTCGAG
>JADLCV010000002.1 GCA_020846995.1 Paracoccaceae bacterium | reverse complement strand
GGGACGCCCCGCGGCTCGGCGCCCGCGCCGGAGCCCGACCACCGTGGCCATGTCCCCCGCGACCCGCCGGCCGGCGCATCCCGGGCCACGGCCCCAGCGCCCGGCCGCTGCGGCAGTGCCCCCGCGCCCCGTCCGCCGGCGCGCGCCCCGGGCCTGCTCGCCGGCGCCTTCTGCCGCGGCCCCGCCCCCCGCGCCCCGCCCGCCGGCGCGTCCCGCGAGCCCATGCCTGCGCCCGCGCCCGACCACCGCGGCCATGCCACCGCGGCTTCCGGGGACCGGCGCAACCCCGGGCCCGCGCCCCGCCGCGGGGGAAGCGCGCAGCCCGGTCCCGCGGCGACGGCCCGGCGGCACGCGGCCCGGCCCCGGGCCCGGGCGGGGACGCGGGTGCCCGGGGGCGCGGGCGCGACGGGCGGTCAGGCGGCCGCGGCGCGGCCGAGGACCGCGGGCGCCTCGGCGAGGACGAGGGCGCGCGAACGGTCGTAGACCGCGACCAGACGGGCGACGCCCGCCCCCTCGGGATCGCCCGCGGCGGCCCGCTGCTCGCCCGCGTGGCAGTGCGCCGCGAGGTCGGCGAAGCCGAGGTTGAGGGCGCTGCCCTTCAGGAAATGGAGGTCGGCCTCGAGTCGCCCGGGCTCGGGGCCGGCGCGGAGCCGGGCCACGACGGCATCGCCCTCCTCCAGGAACAGTTCCACGACATCGCCGAAGTCGTCGCTTCCCACCTCATCGCGAAGGCGTCGCACCCGCGCCCAGTCGATCATCACACCCTCCAACCATGCGGTCAGCCTCCACCCACCGCGGGAAGGCTAGCCGGGCGAGGCTTAACGCTTCCTCGCCGCCGGCCCCGCGAACGTCGCCAATCTTACCTCTTCACCAAGGATTAGTACCGGGCTGTCAGGCAGGGGGCGGGGCAGGGCCGGGGCGGGACGGATGGCGATGGCGGCAGGGGCGGCGGGGGCAGCGGCGGACGGGGCGGCGGCGGCCATGCCGGTCGTCCTTGTCGTCGACGACAGCCGCCTGCAGCGGCGCATCCTCGCGACCTCGCTCCGGCGCTGGGGCTACGGGGTGCTCGAGGCCGCCTCGGGCGAGGAGGCGCTCGCGCTCGCCGCCCGCGCCCCCGTCGATCTCGTCGTCAGCGACTGGATGATGGAGGGGATGACGGGCCTCGCCTTCTGCCGGGCCTTCCGCGACCTGCCGCGCGAGTCCTACGGCTACTTCATCCTCCTCACCTCGAAGAGCGAGGCCGACGAGATCGCCCTCGGCCTCGATGCCGGGGCCGACGACTTCCTGACCAAGCCCGTCGATGCGGGCGAACTCCGCGCCCGCCTCGTCGCCGGCGAGCGCATCCTTGCCATGCAGCGCGAACTCAAGGAGCAGAACCGCCTCCTCGCGGCAACGCTGGCCGAGCTGCGCGGGGTCTATGCCGCCCTCGACCGCGACCTCGTCGAGGCCCGCAAGCTCCAGCAGTCGCTGGTGCGCGAGCGGCACCGCCGCTTCGGCAACGCCGCCCTCTCGCTCCTCCTGCAACCGTCGGGGCAGGTCAGCGGCGATCTCGTCGGCTATCTGCCGCTCGGTCGCGACCGCCTCGCCTTCTTCTCGGTCGACGTCGCCGGCCACGGGGTCGCCTCGGCGATGATGGCGGCGCGGCTCGCCGGCATGCTCTCCTCGGCCACGCCCGAGGGCAGCGTCGCCCTCGCCTTCGGTGCCGACCCCGCGCCCGCGCCCTGGCCGCCCGAGAAGGTGGCCGAGCGCCTGAACCGCCACCTCCTCGAGGTCGTGCAGGTCGAGCAGTATCTGACCTGCGTCTACGCCGAGGCCGACCTCGGGAGCGGCGGGCTCGCGCTCGTCCAGGCCGGACATCCGAGCCCGATCCTCATCCGCGCCGACGGCGGGCTCGAACGGCTGGGCGAGGGGGGGCTGCCGGTCGGGCTCTTTCCCGCCGCCCGCTTCGAGCGCGTCGAGACCCGCCTTGCCCCCGGCGACCGGCTGCTCGTCCTCTCCGACGGCTGGAGCGAATGCCATGCCCCCGACGGCCGCCTGCTCGGCGAGGAGGGGCTCGAGGCGCTCATCCGCCGCCATGCCGACCGCCGCGGGCCGGCCTTCCTCGACCACCTCCTGTGGGAGATCGCGCGCCACGCCGTCAGCGACCATTTCGAGGACGACGTCTCGGCCATCCTCTACGAGTTCGACGCCCCCGCCCCGGCCTGCCCCTGACGGTGCCGGGCGGGCGGCAGCGGGCGGGCACCTCGCGCCCGGGCCGCGGCTCGCCGCGGCCGGGCGGGGGGAGGCCGGGGCACGCCGCGCCGGTCAGCGCCTTCCGCCCGCCGGCCCGCGCGCCAGGCCGAGAAGGAACTGGCGGTCGCCGGGATTGGCGACGCTCGCGGCCGCGCGCGCGGCCGGCATCCAGACGGCGCTGTAGCCGGGCTCGGTCGGCGGGCCGAGGCGGCGGACGGGGCGGGCGAGAAAGACCGTGCAGAGCTTTTCGGCCCAGAGGTCGTGGTCGGGCATGTAGGCAAAGCGGCGGAAGGCCCCGAGGCGGCGGGAGACGGCGATGCGCCAGCCCGTCTCCTCGGCGACCTCGCGGTGCAGCGCCCGGAGCGGCGTCTCGCCCTCCTCGATGCCGCCGCCGGGCAGCTGGAACTCCGGCACCGGCCCGGCCTGGCGCGAGAGGAGCACCGCCCCCTCCTGCCAGACGACCGCGTAGGCCCCCGGGCGGTGGCGGTAGCGCCGTCCCCGCTGCCGCGCGTTGCCGAATCGCGGGATCATGCCCTCTCCCTTTGCCCACCGTCGCCGCCGCCTATATAAGACGCAAGCCCGGCGCACCATGTTCAAGGAAGACCGATGACCCTCGGCGCCCGCATCGCCTGGGACGATACCGTCCTGCCGTTCCGTCTCGACCGCCCCGACCTCCGCGGCCGGGTGGCGCGGCTCGAATCCACGCTCGGCCGCGTCCTCGCCCGCCACGCCTACCCGCCTGCGGTCGAGGCCCTGGTGGCCGAGGCGCTGGTCCTGACCGCGCTCGTCGGGCAGGCCGTCAAGCTGCGCTGGAAGCTCTCGCTGCAAGTCCGCGGCAAGGGGCCGATCCGCCTGATCGCGACCGACTACTTCGCCCCCGAGGCGGACGGGGCGGCGGCCCGGCTGCGGGCCTGGGCGGGCTTCGACGGGCCCGGGCTCGACCCCTCGGCGGCGCCCTTCGACCAGATCGGGCCGGGCCATCTCGCGGTGACGATCGACCAGGGCCAGGGCACGCTGCCCTACCAGGGGATCACGGCGCTCGCCGGCGGCTCGCTCGCCGCCTCCGCCGAGACCTATTTCGCCCAGTCCGAGCAGTTGCCGACGCGCTTCCGGGTGGGCTTCCTCGGCGCCGGGGGCGGGTGGCGGGCGGGCGGGGTCATGCTCCAGCGCATGCCGCCGGCAGCGGCCGCGGCGGGCGCGGGCGCGCCCGGCCCTGCCCCCGGGGGCGGCGCGGCGGCCGCCGACGCCCTGGCCGGGGACGCCGCGGCCGAGGACTGGCGGCGCGCGACCCTCCTTCTCGATACCGCCACTTCGGCCGAACTCGCGGGCCCCGAGGTGCAGCCGACCGACCTCCTCGTGCGGCTCTTCCACGACGAGGGCCCGCGCGTCTTCGCCCCCCGGGCGGTCGGCTTCGGCTGCACCTGCTCGGCCGAGCGCGTGCGCCGCAGCCTCTCGATCTATTCGGCGAAGGACATCGCGACGATGACGACGCCCGCGGGCATCGTCACCGCCGACTGCCAGTTCTGCGGCGCCCATTACGAGTTCGACCCCCGCACGCTGGGTTTCGAGGCCGAGGGCGCGGGCGGCGGGGCGGGGTGATGCCCGAGGATCCCGTGGGAGGGCTCCGGCGGGCGCTCGGGCAGGCGCCGGCGCCGACCTCGGACTTCGACCTCAACCCCTCGGCGCGGCCGCCGGAGGGGCGGGCGCTGCGGCCGGCCGCCGTCCTCGTCGGCATCCGGCCGGGGCCGCAGGCCGAGGTCGTGCTGACGACGCGGGCGGCCCGCCTGCGCCACCACGGCGGCCAGATCGCGCTGCCGGGCGGCAAGCTCGACCGCGCCGACGCCGGGCCCGAGGCGGCGGCCCTGCGCGAGGCCCGCGAGGAGATCGGCCTCGATCCCGGCACGGTCGAGATCCTCGGCCACCTGCCCCGTCACGAGACGGTGACGGGGTTCGCGGTGACGCCCGTCGTCGGCCTCATCCACGGCCCCTTCGTGCCCGTCCCCGACCCTGCCGAGGTCGAGGAGGTCTTCGCCGTCCCCCTCGCCCATCTCGCCGACCCCGGCCACTACCGCATCGAGGGCCGGCTGTGGCAGGGCGAGCTTCGGCGCTACTGGGCGGTGCCGTGGGGGCCCTACTACATCTGGGGGGCGACGGCGCGCATCCTGCGGGTGCTGGCCGAGCGGATGCAGCCGTGAGGGTCGCCGGCGCCTGGCTCGCGCGCGGGGCGACGCAGGCGGTGGCCGGGATGCTGACGGCGGCCGGCCGGCGGGCGCTCTTCGTCGGCGGCTGCGTGCGCAACAGCCTCCTCGGGCTCGAGGTCGCCGACGTCGACCTCGCCACCGACGCCCTCCCGGAGGAGGTCATGGCGCGGGCCCGCGCGGCGGGCTTCCACCCCGTGCCGACGGGCATCGCCCATGGCACCGTCACGGTCGTCGCCCATGGCATCCCCCACGAGGTCACGACCTTCCGCCGCGACGTCTCGACCGACGGCCGGCGGGCGGTCGTCGCCTTCACGACCGAGGTCGCCCTCGACGCGGCCCGGCGCGACTTCACCATGAACGCACTCTATGCGACGCCCGCGGGCGCGCTCGTCGATCCCCTGGGCGGGCTGGCCGACCTCATCGCCCGGCGGGTGCGCTTCGTCGGCGACCCGGCGGCGCGGATCGCCGAGGACCACCTGCGCATCCTGCGCTTCTTCCGCTTCCACGCCTGGTATGCCGACCCCGCCGGCGGCATCTGCCCCGAGGGCCTCGCGGCCTGCGCGGCCGGCGCGGCAGGGGTCGCGCGCCTCTCGCGCGAGCGGGTGACGGGCGAGATGCGCCGGCTTCTGGCCGCCACCGACCCCGCCCCGGCGGTGGCGGCGATGGCGGCGGCGGGCGTCCTCGCGCAGGTCCTGCCGGGGGCGGCGACGGCGGCGCTCGCGCCCCTCGTCCATCTCGAGGGCCAGCGCCCGCCCGACTGGCGGCGGCGCATCCTCGCGCTCGCCCCGCCGGCCGCCGTCGCGGCGGCGGGCCTGCGGCTCGCGCGCGCCGACACCCGCCAGCTCGAGACGCTGGCGCGGGCGGTCGCGGGGGGGGCGGGGCTGGCCGAGATCGCCTGGCGCCACGGCCCGCGGCTGGCCGAGGATGCCGCCCTCCTGCGCACCGCGGCGGCCGGGGGGGCGCTCGCCCCGGGCTGGGAGGCGGAGGTCGCGGCGGGGGCGGCGGCGGTCTTCCCGCTTGGCCCGGCCGATCTCGCACCGGCCTACGCCGGCCCGGCCCTCGGCGCGGCGCTGCGGGCGGCCGAGCGGGCATGGATCGATTCGGGCTTCCGGCGGTCGCGGGCGGACCTGCTTGCGTCCCTGCCGGCGGCCGCGCCCGGCCCGGGCTGAGGCCGCGGGCCCGGCGCCGGGCCGGGGCCGCGCCACCCGCGCCCCCGGAGGGGCGGTTTTCCTTGCCGCCCGCCGGGGCTATATGCGGGGCGCAGGAAGGGAGGCGCCGGGCCTGTGTTCCGCTATTTCGAGACCCTCGTCGATCCCTACGCGCCCTACGGAGAGACCGACCGGCCGCCGCGACGGCTGTGGCCGTTCCTCAGGGGCTACCTCGTCCCCTTCCGCACCGTCTTCCTCGTCGCCGCCCTCCTCAAGATGGTGGTGGCGGCGGGCGAGATCGCGCTCATCTGGTATCTCGGCCGGCTCGTCGACATCGTCGCGGCGGGGGCGCCGGCGGCCGTCTGGCAGGCCCATGGGGGCGAGTTCCTGCTCGCCGCGGCCCTTGTCCTTCTCGCCCGGCCGCTCGTCGGCGGCATCGACGTCGCCCTCCTCCACAACACGATCCTGACCAACCTCGGCACCCTCATCCGCTGGCGCGCCCACCGCCACGTCCTCCGCCAGCCCGTGGGCTGGTTCGAGAATGACTTCGCCGGGCGGATCGCCAACCGCATCATGCAGACCCCGCCGGCGGCCGGCGAGGCGGCCTTCCAGTTCCTCGACGCCGTCACCTTCGCGGCAACGACGCTTGCCGGGGCGGGGGTCCTTCTCGCCGGGGCCGACCCCCGCCTCCTGCCCCCGCTCCTTCTCTGGATCGCCTTCTACCTCGCCCTCATGCGCTGGACGATCGTCCGCGCCGGGCCGGCCGCCAAGGCCGCCTCGGACGCCCGCAGCGCCATCACCGGCCAGGTCGTCGACAGCTACACCAACATCCACGCGGTCAAGATGTTCGCCCACCACGACGGCGAGATCGCGCTCGCCCTTGCGGCGATCGAGGCGGCGCGGCAGGCCTTCCAGCGCGAGATGCGCATCATCACCACCATGGACGTGGCGCTGACGGGGCTGAACGGATTCCTCGTGGTGTCGGTGGCGGGGCTTTCGGTCGCGCTCTGGGCCGCCGGCACGGCCGGGCCCGGGCTCGTCGCCGCGGCGACGGCGCTGGTCCTGCGGCTGTCGAGCATGACCTACTGGATCATGTGGGCGACGACCAGCCTCGTCCAGAACCTCGGCGTCGTCGCCGAGGGCATGGAGACGATCGCCCAGCCGGTGACGCTCCTCGACCGCCCGGGGGCGCGGCCGTTCGTGCTCGGGGCGGGACGGATCGAGATCGAGGGGCTGCACCACCACTACGGCCGCGGCCGAGGCGGGCTGCGCGGGGTCGGCCTGACCATCGCCCCGGGCGAGCGGGTCGGGCTCGTCGGCCGCTCGGGGGCGGGCAAGTCGACGCTCGTCCGCCTCCTCCTGCGCTTCCACGACCCCGAGGCCGGGACGATCCGCATCGACGGCCAGGACATCACCCATGTGACCCAGGACTCGCTCCGCCGCGCCATCGGCATGGTCCAGCAGGACAGCGCGCTCCTCCACCGTTCGGTCATGGACAACATCCGCTACGGCCGCCCGGGGGCGAGCGACGGCGAGGTGATCGCCGCCGCCCGGCGGGCCGAGGCCCACGACTTCATCCTCGCCCTCAAGGATGCCGACGGCCGGACGGGCTACGCCGCCCGCGTCGGCGAGCGGGGGGTGAAACTCTCGGGCGGCCAGCGCCAGCGCATCGCCATCGCCCGCACGATCCTCAAGGACGCCCCCATCCTGGTCCTCGACGAGGCGACGAGCGCCCTTGATTCCGAGGTCGAGGCGGCGATCCAGACCACGCTCTACGGGGTCATGGAGGGCAAGACGGTGATCGCCATCGCCCACCGCCTCTCGACCATCGCGCGCCTCGACCGCATCGTCGTCCTCGACGACGGGCGCGTCGCCGAGGCCGGCAGCCACGCCGAACTCCTTGCCCGCGGCGGGCTCTACGCCCGCTTCTGGACGGCCCAGTCGGGCGGCTTCCTCGGCACCGGCGAACGGGAGGCGGCGGAGTGAGACACGATCCCTTCCGCCCCGTCGCCCTCGCCCCCCCGCGCCGGCTCGGCCCCTTCTTCCTGTGGTGCCTCGGGGGGTCGTGGCCGCTCCTCGCCGGGGCGGGCATCGCCTCGGCCTTTGCCGGCACGCTCGAGGTCGTCTCGGCGCTCCTCCTCGGGGCGGTGATCGACGCCACCGTGGCCGCCCCGACCGCGTCCTTCCTCGCCGACCATGCGGTCCTGATCGGGGCCTTCTGCCTCTTCTACCTCTTCGTGCGGCCGGCAGTGTTCGGGGCCTCCTCGGCCTCGAACAGCCTCTGGATCGCCCCCAACATCCTGCCCCAGGTGCTGGCGCGGCTGCACCGCTGGACGATGGGCCAGGCCGTCACCTTCTTCGACAACGACTTTGCCGGGCGGATCGCGACCAAGCAGATGCAGGCCGCCCGCGCCGTGACCGAGGTCGCGACCGAGGCCATCAACACCGTCGCCTTCGCCATCGCCTCGATCCTCGGCTCGGCCCTGTTCCTCCTCGCCATCGACCTCTGGGTGGCGGTCGCGCTCTTCGTCTGGCTCCTCGCCTATCTCGGGCTCATCCGCGCCTTCCTGCCGCGCGTCCGCGAGACCTCGACGGCGCGGGCGGCGGCCCGGGCGAACGTCACCGGCCAGGTCGTCGACACCATCACCAACATCAAGACGGTGAAGCTTTTCGCCCACCACGCCCACGAGGACCGAGCGGCGCTGTCGAGCATGGCCGCCTATCGCGAGCGCACGATCGCCTTCGGCGTCGTCTCGACCTGGTTCCGCGTCAGCCTGATGACGCTCTCGGGGGCCCTGCCCCTGATCCTCGTCGGCGGCGCCGTGGTCCTCTGGCAGAAGGGCGGGGCGAGCGCCGGCGACATCGCCGCGGCCGGCGCCATCGCCATGCGCATCGCCCAGATGACGGGCTGGGTCAGCATGTCGCTGATGGGCATCTATGCCAACGTCGGCGAGGTCGAGGACGGCATGCGGACGCTGAGCGTGCCCTACGCGCTCGCCGACCGCCCCGGGGCGGTCGAACTCGGCCGGGTCGCGGGCGCGATCCGCTTCGAGGGCGTGGGCTTCGCCTACGGCCGCGCCCGGGGCGGCGTCGACGCCATCACGCTCGCCATCGCCCCGGGCGAGAAGGTCGGCATCGTCGGCGCCTCGGGGGCGGGGAAATCGACCCTCGTGCGGCTCCTCCTGCGCCTCTACGACGCCGAGGCCGGCCGCGTCCTGATCGACGGCGAGGACGTGCGCGGGCTGACCCAGGCGAGCCTGCGGCGCCAGATCGCCATGGTCACCCAGGAAACCGAGATGTTCAACCGCTCCGCCCGCGACAACATCCGCTACGGCCGCCCCGACGCCAGCGACGCCGAGGTCGAGGCCGCGGCGCGGGCGGCCGAGGCCCACGGCTTCGTGCTGGACCTCGTCGACCACCGCGGCCGCCGCGGCTACGAGGCCCATCTCGGCGAGCGCGGGGTCAAGCTCTCGGGCGGCCAGCGCCAGCGCATCGCCCTCGCCCGCGCCTTCCTCAAGGATGCCCCCATCCTCGTCCTCGACGAGGCGACCAGCGCGCTCGATTCCGAGATCGAGGCCCAGATCCAGGCGGCGCTGGCCCGCATCATGGCCGGCAAGACCGTGCTCGCGATCGCCCACCGGCTCTCGACGCTGGCCGAGATGGACCGCATCGTCGTCCTCGCCGACGGCCGCATCGTCGAGACCGGCAGCCATGCCGACCTGCTCGCCGCCGGCGGGCTCTACGCGCGCTTCTGGGCCCGCCAGTCGGGCGGCTTCATCGGCCTGCGCGAAGCGGCCGAATGAGGCTGCGGGTCGACCGGCTCGGCCATCGCGGCGACGGCGTCGCCGAGGGGCCCGGGGGCCGCGTGCTTGTCGCCGGCGGGTTGCCGGGCGAGGTCGTGGAGGGCGAGGTGGCGGGGGGCCGCATGGACCGGCCGCGCATCCTCGAGCCCGCGCCGGCGCGCGTCCCGCCCCCCTGCCCCCCCGCCGACGCCTGCGGCGGCTGCGCCCTCCAGCATGCCGCCCTGCCCTTCGTGACCGCCTGGAAGGAAGGGGTCGTGGCCGAGGCGCTGGCTGCCCGGGGGCTTGCCGCCCGCTTCCTCGCCCCCCACGTCTCGCCGCCCCGCTCGCGCCGGCGGGCGGTCCTCGCCGGGCGGCGGACTCGGTCGGGCGTCGTCGTCGGCCTTCACGGCCGGGCCTCGGACGCGATCGTCGCCGTCCCCGGCTGCCTCGTGCTCGACCCCGCGCTCCTCGCCGCCCTTCCCGCCGCGGCCGCGCTCGTCGCCCTGGGCACGAGCCGGCGCGGCGCCCTCGACCTTGCGCTGACGCGGTCGGAGGCCGGGGTCGATGTCGCCGTCACCGGCGGGCGGCCCGCCGATGCCGCGCTGCGGGCCGGGCTTGCCGGCATCGCCCGGGACGCGGACCTCGCCCGCCTGTCGTGGGAGGGCGAGCCCGTCCACAGCCGGGCCGCCCCCGAGCAACGCTTCGGCGCCGCCCGCGTCCTCCCCCCGCCCGGCGCCTTCCTGCAGGCGACCGAGGCGGGCGAGGCGGCGCTTGCCGCAAGTGTCGCCGCGGCCGTCGGCCCGGCCCGGCGGGTCGCCGACCTCTTCGCCGGCTGCGGCACCTTCGCCCTGCGGCTGGCCGCGACCGCCTCCGTCCATGCCGTCGAGGGATCGGCGGCGATGGTCGCGGCGCTCGCGGCCGGGGCCAGGGGTGCGCGCCCCGGCCTGCGGCCGCTGACGGCCGCGACCCGCGACCTCTTCCGCCGGCCCCTCCTGGCGCCCGAACTCGCCGCCTTCGAGGCCGTCGTCCTCGACCCCCCGCGGGCGGGCGCGGCGGCGCAGGCGGCCGCGCTTGCCCGCTCGGCCGTCCCCGTGGTGGCGATGGTCTCCTGCGATCCGGCGAGCTTCGCCCGCGATGCCGGCCTTCTCGCCGCCGGCGGTTACCGGCTCGACTGGGTCCGGGTCATCGACCAGTTCCTGTGGTCGCCGCATGTCGAGCTCGTCGCCCGCCTGGTCCGCGACGGCGAACGGCCGGCCTGAGCCCCGGGGAGGTGGCCCCGGCTCCGCTCACGGCTTCGTGATTCCCGGGGGCGCGCGAAATGCCAAAGATTTGCCGCGATCCTGGGGCTTCCCGGGTGCGGGCAGGGCAGGGCGCGGGCGATGGTGACGAGACGGCGGATGCTTCTGGCGGCGGCCTCGGCCGGGCTTGTTGCGGCCTGCGCCCCGCGTTCGAAGTTCCGCACCTACGAGGGGCCCGAGGTCACGGGCATCGTCGTCGCGAAATCCGACCGGCGGATGTATCTCGTCCACGACGGCCGCGTCCTCGAGACCTACCGCATCGACCTCGGCCAGGCGCCCGCGGGGCCCAAGCGCTTCGAGGGCGACGGCCGCACCCCCGAGGGCACCTATCTCATCGACCGCCGCAACCCCGCCAGCCGCTACCACCTCTCGCTCGGCATCTCGTATCCCAACCCCTCCGACCGCGCCTTTGCCGCCGCGGCGGGCAAGTCGCCGGGCGGCGACATCTTCATCCACGGCCGGAGCGGCCGGGGCGGCCGGCCGGACTGGACGGCCGGCTGCATCGCCGTCTCCGACCGCGCGATCGAGGAGATCTATGCCATGGTGCGCGAGGGCACCCCGATCACCATCCATCCCTGACGCGGGCCGGGGCGGGACAGGCGCGGCCGGCACGCCCCCTTCGCCGCTAGAAGGGCGGCGGGGCGGCTGGGGTGCCGGTGACCAGCGTCCACCAGATCTTGCCCGTCTCCTCCTGGAAGTATCCGAAGCCGAGGTCGCGGGCGGCGGGGTCGAGGAGGATGGCGCGCGTCGGCGGGGCCTCGACCCAGGCGGCGAGGGTCTGGAGTTCGGTCTCGTAGGTCTCCGAGATGACCTCGCCCGCGAAGGCCCCGGCGTAGCCCGCCCGCCGCGCCCGGTCGATCGGCGAGGAGCCGTCCGAGCCGAAGTGCCAGGGGCGGTTCTGCACCGCCATGTCGCGCGAATGGGTGAAGGCCGCGGCGTTGAGTTCGGCGTTGAGCGCGAGGACCGGCGCCCCGGCGGCGCGGCGGAGCGCGTTGAGCCCGTCGAGCATGCGGAACTGGATCGCCGCGGTATCGCCCGGGGCGATGGCGTAAAGGCGCGGCAGGGGCCGGCCGTCGCTGCCGAGCGGGACGGGCGCCGGGGCGGCGCAGGCCGCGACGACGGCGGCGGCAAGAAGGGCGAGGGCGGCGCGGCGCGACATCGGGGCAGGGTTCCGGCTCGTAAGGGACGGGGGCGGACGGGGCGAGGCATACAGGCTCCGGCCCGGGGCTTCAAAGCCCCCGCGGTCACGGCGCCGTGACGGCTGACGCCGCCGTGATTTGAAGCCCGGCGCCGGTGCGCCTAGGATCCGCCACCGATCCGGCGCAGAGGAGACGACCGCCATGCCCGCACCGCACGCCCGGGCGCTCGGCCGCCGGGCCTTTCTCGGGGCGACGGCGGCGGGGCTCGCGGCCCTCGCCGCCCCCGCCCTGGCCCAGGACGGCACGACCGAGTTCGAGGGCCGCGCCGGCGAGACCGTGCGCCGCAACATGTCGGGGTTTCGCGCCCTCCGCTGGGAGGCGCATTTCGCGTCCCTCGCCAAGGGCGCCATCCTCGTCGACATCGACAGCCGCGCGGTGCACTTCTGGGGCGAGAGCGGGACGGTCTACAAGCTCTACCCCTCCTCGGTGCCGCTCTCGGAGGATCTGACGCGGCGCGGCCGCACCGAGGTCGTCCTCAAGGATCCCAACCCGTCCTGGCGTCCGACCCCGGCGATGAAGCTGCGTAACCCCGAATGGCCCGACTTCGTCCCGCCCGGGCCCGACAACCCGCTCGGGACGCGCGCGCTCCGGCTCTCCTGGCAATATTACCGCATCCACGGCACCCACGACACGCGCAAGATCGGCCGGCGGTCGTCGAACGGCTGCATCGGGCTCTACAACGAGCACATCGAGGAGCTTTTCGGCCTCGCCGAGGTCGGCACCCAGGTCCTCCTGATCTAGCCGGCGGCGGGCGGCCGTCGGGCCCCGACCCGTCGATGGTCGCGCGCTCGCGCCCGCAGGCGCCACACCCGGCCACCCGCGGCCGGAACGCCCCGCGGGATGGTCCGGGCCGGGAACGCCCGCCGCCTTGCGGCCGAAGGCCCTTGCGCCGAGGCGCGGGAGGCGAAGGCCGCGGCAGGCCGGCCGGGACACGGCCGGACCATCCCCTCGGGGGCCCTCGACACGATGCCGCGCGACACCATGAAGACCGGGCGCGGCGCGGGGGATGGTAGGCCCGGAGGGATTCGAACCCCCAGCCGAGGCGTTATGAGCGCCCTGCTCTGACCGTTGAGCTACGGGCCCGGCCCGGCCTGCCTAGCGCGGATCGGCGGCCGGGGGAACCGGGATCGGGCCCCGCCGCCGGCCGCGGCCGGGGCGCCCCGGCGTTGCCCGGGCGGGCGCGATCGGCTATCGCCTGGCCCGGCCGGGGGTGCGCGAGGGGGAGAGGGCATGGCGGCGGAACGCGAGGGTCTGACCTACCGGGCGGCGGGCGTCGACATCGCCGCGGGCGAGGCCCTGGTGGCCGCGATCCGGCCCCTGGCCGAGGCGACGCGAAGGGCGGGTGTCGTCGGCGGCATCGGCGGCTTCGGCGCCCTCTTCGACCTCGCCGCGGCGGGCTTCAGGGACCCCGTGCTCGTCGCCACGACCGACGGCGTCGGCACCAAGCTGCGCCTTGCGATCGACACCGGCGCGCTTGACACGATCGGCACCGACCTCGTCGCCATGTGCGTCAATGACCTTCTCTGCCAGGGGGCCGAGCCGCTCTTCCTCCTCGACTACTTCGCCGCCGGCCGGCTTGACGTCGCCGCCGCGGCGCGGGTGATCGCGGGCATCGCGGGCGCCTGCCGGGCCGCGGGCTGCGCGCTCGTCGGCGGCGAGACGGCCGAGATGCCGGGCCTCTACCACGGCGCCGACTTCGACCTTGCGGGCTTCGCGGTCGGCGCGGCCGAGCGCGGGACGCTCCTGCCGCAGGGGGTCGCCGCCGGCGACGTCCTCCTCGGGCTCGCTGCGGACGGGGTCCATTCCAACGGCTTCTCGCTCGTGCGGCGGATCGTCGCCGCGGCCGGGCTGGGCTGGGACGATCCAGCGCCCTTCGCTGCCGGCCCGCTCGGGGCGGCCCTCCTCGTGCCGACGCGGCTCTACGTCGCCCCCCTGCGGGCGGCGCTCGCGGCCGGCGGCGTCCATGCGGCGGCCCACATCACCGGCGGCGGCATCACCGAGAACCTGCCGCGGGTGCTGCCGCCGGGGCTCGGGGCCGAGGTCGACCTTGGCGCCTGGCCCCTGCCGGCGGTCTTCGCCTGGCTCCGCTCGGCGGGCGGGGTCGCCCCGGCCGAGATGCTCGCGACCTTCAACTGCGGCATCGGCATGATCGTCGTCGCGGCCGGGGATCGGGCCGCGGACCTCGCCCGGCGGCTCGAGGCCGCGGGCGAGCGGGTGGCGACCATCGGGCGCGTCGTTCCCGGCGCGGGCGTGCACTACCAGGGCCGCCTGGGGTGAGGCGGGTCGCGATCCTGATCTCGGGGGCGGGGTCGAACATGGCCGCGCTCGTCGCCTCGATGACGGCCGACCATCCCGCCCGCCCCGTCCTCGTCCTTGCCAACCGGCCCGGGGCGGGGGGACTGGCGCGGGCGGCGGCCCTGGGGGTCGCCACGGCGCTTGTCGACCATCGCCCCTTCGGGCCCGACCGCGCGGCCTTCGAGGCCGCGCTCGCCCTTCCGATCGCGGCCGCGGGGGCCGACCTCCTCTGCCTCGCGGGCTTCATGCGCATCCTGACGGGGGAGTTCGTCGACCGCTTCGCCGGCCGCATCCTCAACATCCACCCCTCGCTCCTGCCGCGATACCCCGGCCTCGACACCCATGCCCGTGCCCTGGCCGCGGGCGACGCCGTCGCTGGCTGCACCGTGCACGAGGTCACCCGGGCCCTCGACTCGGGCCCGATCCTCGGCCAGGGGCGGGTGCCCGTCCTCGCCGGGGACACGGTCGCGCGCCTCGCCGCCCGCGTGCAGGCGATGGAGCACGTCCTTTACCCCGCCGTCCTCCGCCGCTTCGCCGCCGGCGAGCGGGGCCGGCTCGACCTGCCCTGAGCGGGCGCCGGCGGGCGAGGCTTTCCTTTCCCCGCCGGCTTGCCTAAGGGTGGCGGGCCTTCCATCCCCCGGGGCGCAATGGCCGCCATCACGCCGATCACCGACACCGACCGCCTCGCCCGCCTCTGCGCCGAGGGGCGTGCGGCCCCCTATGTCACCCTCGACACCGAGTTCCTGCGCGAACGCACCTACTGGTCGCGCCTCTGCCTCGTGCAGATGGCGCTGCCGGGGGCCGAAGGCGCGGCCGTGCTGATCGACCCCCTCGCCGCGGGGCTGTCGCTCGAGCCGCTCTACGACCTCTTCCGCCACCGCGACACGGTCAAGGTCTTCCACGCCGCCCGCCAGGACCTCGAGATCTTCTTCCACGACGCCGGCCTCTTTCCCGAACCCCTGTTCGACACCCAGGTCGCGGCCATGGTCTGCGGCTTCGGCGAGCAGGCGGGTTACGAGACCCTCGTGCGCAGGATCGCGCGGGCGAGCCTCGACAAGACCTCGCGCTTCACCGACTGGTCGCAGCGGCCGCTGTCGGAGGCGCAGATGACCTATGCCCTGGCCGACGTCACCCATCTGCGCCGGATCTACGAGCATCTCGCGGCCGATCTCGACCGTCGCGGCCGGCGCGACTGGGTCGAGGACGAACTGGCCGGGCTGACCGATCCCGCGACTTACGCGACCGACCCCGACCGCGCCTGGGAGCGGGTGCGGACGCGCTCGGGCTCGCCCCGCTTCCTCGCCGTCGTGCGCGAGCTCGCGGCCTTCCGCGAGCGCCACGCCCAGGCCCGCGACATCCCGCGCTCGCGCGTCTTCAAGGACGAGGTCCTGCTCGAACTCGCCTCGACCCGGCCGGTGACGGTCGAGGATCTCGGCCGCTCGCGCCTCCTCCAGCGCGAGGCGCGGCGGGGCGAGATCGCCGAGGGGATCATGGCGGCGGTGCGCGCGGCCCTCGCCCTGCCGGCCGAGGCCCTGCCGAGCGCCCCGGACGGCGGCGGGGCGGGGGGCGCGAACGGTGCCGGCGGCGCCCTCGCCGACCTCCTGCGGGTGCTCCTCAAGGCCAAGGCCGAGGCCGCGGGGGTGGCGCCGCGGCTGATCGCCTCGAGCGCCGAACTCGACGCGATCGCCGCCGGCGAGCGCGACACGACCGCGCTTCGCGGCTGGCGGGGCGAGGTCTTCGGCGCGGAGGCGCTCCGCCTCTGCGCGGGCGAGGTCGCGCTCTCGGCCGCCGGCGGCAGCGTCCGCGTGGTGGCGCTGGGCCCCCCCGCCGCGGCTACGGGCGGCGGCGTCAGCGGCGGATGACGCGCTCGTTCAGGCGGCCGCGGACGATGATCTGGCGGACGTCGCGCAGGCGGATGTCGGACAGGAAGGTCGCGACCGTCACCTCGCGCGAGACCGGGGTCGAGGCGGGCTGGGGGCTGCGGGGGGCGGCAAGGAGGAAGCGAAAGGCAAGCACGCCCGCCTCCGCCGGGGCGCCCCCGGCATCCTCGAGGGTGACGAGTTCGGCATCCCACCAGCCCTGGGTCGGCGGCAGGCCGGCCGCCCGCAGGATCGCCCCCCCGGGGATCGCCTCGATCTCGAGCAGCGTCACCTGCTCGACGAACGGGCGGTTGTCGACGAAGGTCGGCCCGTAGCCTTCCTCGGGGGCGAGCGTCGGGGCGCGCGCCTCGCTCGCGCGGAACCAGTTGACCGGGTTCAGCCGCGATTCGCGCATCGTCCCGCAGGCGCCGACGAGGCTCAGCGCCGCCAGCGCGGCGAGAAGCGGCATCCGCATCGGTGATCCCCCCGCAGGGCGGCGCCCTGTGCCGCCGCGCCCGGGGTTAGCCGAAAGGCCGCGCGAAGGAAAGCGCCCCCTGCCCCTCAGCGCGCGATCAGGACCGAGCACTGGGCATGGCGGACGACACGGCTGGCCGTCGAGCCGATGAAGTAGTCGCGCAGGTCGGGCCGGTGCGAGGCGAGCATGATGAGCTCGACCTCGTGCTCCTCGGCGGCATCGAGGATGCCGGCCGCCGCCGCACCCGAGCGCACCTCGGTCTCGAACCCCCCGCCCATCTCGGTGGCGAGCGTCTTGAGGTCGAAGTGCGCGTCGTTGCGGCGGGTGTCGAGCGTCTCGCGCGGGATCTCGGCGGCGATGTAGGCGGGGATGTCCTCGAGGACGTAGACAAGGAAGATCCGTCCCCCCGGCTCGCAGAGCGCGCGCGCCCGCGTGACGAGGGTGCGGGCAAGGTCCATGTGGCCGATGTCCACCCCGACCAGAATCGACTTGTACATGGCCTTGTTCCCCCTTCGCCTGGATCAGCCGTCACGGTCCGGGGCGGACCCCGCCCCGGGCCGCGACGATACGCCCCCGGGCGGCGAGGTCAATTGATCTGGCGCAAGCCCGGCCGGCCCGCCGCCCCGCGCCGCAGCCCGCGCGGCGGGCCGGGGGGCGCGCGGCCCGTCTGCCGCGGCGCCGCCCGCCGCCCTCGCGGCGGGGGCGCGGGGCGGCGGCCTCGGCCGCGGCCTCGGCGAAGGGGCGGCCCGCGGCCACGGCCTCGAGGACGCGGGCGAAGCGGATCCATTCGGCGCCGTTGGCGTCGCGCCCCATCAGCATGTTGGCGGCCTTGACCGCCTCCATCTCGCCCGGGCGCACGGGGTTCATGATGGCGCTGGTCATGCCGGCCTCGATCGCCATGGGCAGGAAGGCGGCGTTGATCCCGTGCCGGTTCGGGAGCCCGAAGGAGACGTTGGAGGCGCCGCAGGTGGTGTTGACGCCAAGCTCGTCGCGAAGGCGGCGGACGAGCGCGAAGACCTGCCGGCCGGCCGTCGCCAGCGCGCCGACCGGCATCACGAGGGGGTCGACGACGACGTCATGGGCGGGGATGCCGTGGTCGGCGGCGCGCTCGACGATCTTCTTCGCGACCAGGAAGCGGACGTCGGGGTCCTCGGAGATGCCGCTGTCGTCGTTCGAGATCGCGACCACCGGCACCTTGTATTTCGCCGCCAGCGGCAGCACCCGCTCGAGCCGCTCGTCCTCGCCCGTGACCGAGTTGAGGAGCGGCCGGCCCTCGGCCGCCTCGAGCCCGGCCTCGAGCGCGCCGGGCACCGAGGAATCGATGCACAGGGGCACGTCGACGAGCCCCTGGACGAGGGTCACGAGCTGGCGCATCAGCGCCGGCTCGGTCTGGTTGGGGTCGGGGTTGGAGTTGTAGACGACGCCCGCGTTGACATCGAGCACCGCCGCCCCGCAGGCCACCTGCTCGCGGGCGTCGCGCTCGACGGTGGCGAAGTCGCCGGCCTCGAGTTCGGCCGCGAGCTTCTTGCGGCCGGTGGGGTTGATGCGCTCGCCGATGACGCAGAAGGGCGCCTCGAAGCCGATCACCACGGTCCGCGTCTTCGATTCCAGGACGGTCCGCACCATCTTCTTCCTCGCTTCAGGTTGGGGCCGGGATCTGGCCGTGGGCTTGGGTCCAGGCCGCCGCCGCCGCGATCCCGCCGAGCGGGAAGAGGTGGAGGGCGGCGAGGGGCAGGTGGGGATCGCTTGCCGCCCGGGCGGCCAGCGTCGCGACGATCTCGGTCGGCTCGAAGGGACGCAGGAGGCGGGTGACGTCGCGGGCCCGCCGCTCGAGGACCCGGAGCGAGGGGCCGATGCCGCAGGCGATGGCATACTTGAGCAGCGTCTGGAGCTTGGCCGGCCCGGCGACGCCGAGGTGGACGGGCAGCGCGATGCCGGCCGCCGCGAGCCGCCCGCACCAGGCGAGGACCGGCGCGGGATCGAAGACGAACTGGGTGACGATGGCCATGGCGATGCCGCGGGCGCGGGCGAACTCCTGCTTCTCGACCAGCGCGGCCATGGCGGCGGCCTCGCCGCCGCCGGGATCGACGTCGCGGCTGCCCTCGGGGTGGCCGGCGACGTGAAGGCGGCGGAAGCCGTCGAGCAGGCCCGTGGCAAGGACATCCATGGTGGCCGCGAACTCCCCCGCCGGGCGGCCGTGGCCGCCGCCGATGACGAGGGCCTCGCGTACGCCGGCCTCGCCCCGGTAGCGGGCGAGCCAGTCCGCCAGCATGGCGCGGTCGGCGATGGCGCGGGCCGGCAGATGCGGCATCGGCTCGAACCCCTCCCCGCGCAGCCGTCGTGCTGTCGCCACCATGTCGAGGATGTCGGTGCCGGCGACATGGGCGATGTAGACCCGCGTGCCCGCCGGCAGCAAGGGGCGGAAGTCCTCGACGCGGGCGGCGGTGCGGGGGATGACCTCGATCGAGAAGCCGTCGAGGAAGGCCGCGATCGCCTCGCCCCCGGACGGCGCCGCCGCCCGCGATCCCATGCCCGGCAGGACCATCTGGGTCTCCCTCGCCCGCTCGGGCGTCACGCCCGCCCCTGGTTCTCGACCAGCCGCGCCAGCCGCCCGGCATCGTATTCGGCCGCGATCCGCTCCGCCTCGGCGGCGGCGGCCGCCGCCGGCTCGCCCGCGACCTCCGCCGGTGTCCCCTTGCGCCATTCGGCCAGGTAGGCGTCGCTCTCGCTCGCCCCCGCCCGCATCGCCGCCCGGTCGATCGCCTTCTCGAAGCGTTCGGGACGGGCCGCCCGCACCGCCCCCCGGCCCTTGCCGGCGACGACCTGGCCGGGGATGTCGCGCCAGTAGATGATCGTGACCTCGGCCATCGCCTTCTCCGCGCGCGCGCCGCGCCCCTCTTACGCTGCCGGGGCGGGCGCCTTGACCCCGAATGCGACGCGCCCCGGCCGCTTTGCGACCGCTTCCCCGTCCCCGCCCCGGGGCCCGTCCCGCGCCCCCGGGGGGCCCCCGATGACGACCGCGGGGCAGCAGGGGCGGCACGGACCCCCGTCCTGCCCCCCCGGCCCCCCCCTCGGCGGCCCCCGGGGCCCCGTCTCCCCGCACGCCCTTCCGGCCCCGTCCCGCCCGACCGCGACCGCGCCGGAGCCGCGCCCGGAGCGGGCCGCGGGGGGTGTGACGGGCGGCCGCACCCGCCCGGCCGCGGGGCCTGCGCCTGCCCCTGCCGGCGACGGCGGTCCTTGCGGCGGGGGGGCCCCGTTCCTATGGTGGCGCCAACCAGTCCTGGAGGGCGACGCATGACGCCCGAGCGTTCGCGGGGTGCGAGCGCGTTCCCGCAGCTGACGGTCGAGCCGCCGCGCACCCCGCCCGGACCCGAACCCGCCGCGCTCTATGCGGCGCTGGACCTCGGGACCAATTCCTGCCGGATGCTCGTGGCGCGGCCGCGGGGGCCGGAGTTCCAGGTCGTCGACAGCTTCTCCAAGACCGTCCACCTCGGCATGGGGCTCGAGGCCTCGGGCCGGCTCTCGCGCGAGGCGATGGCACGGACGGTCGCGGCGCTGCGCGTCTGCCACCGCAAGCTCGAGGAGCACGGCGTCGAGCGCATGCGGCTGGTCGCGACCGAGGCCTGCCGGCGGGCGCGCAACGCCCGCGACTTCATCCGCGAGGTCCACGACCAGACCGGGCTCGCGCTCGAGATCATCCCGCCCGAGGAGGAGGCGCGGCTGGCCGTCATCTCCTGCGCGCCCCTCGTGCAGGGGGCGACCGACCAGCTTCTCGTCCTCGACATCGGCGGGGGCTCGACCGAGCTGGTCTGGATCGACCTCGCGGGGGTCCCGCGGGAGCGCCGGGCGCGGGCGCTGATCTCGCTCGGCAAGGGCTTCGCCCCGGCCGGCGGCGGCCACGGCGGCGGCGTCAGCGTCCGCGACTGGATCAGCGTGCCGCTCGGCGTGCAGACGCTCCGCGACCAGTTTGCCGACGTCGACGACGACGGCGCCCGCTTCGCCCTCATGAGCTGGTATTTCGAGGAGCGGCTCGCCGACTTCCCCCCCTGCCAGCGGGTGGTCCCGCGCGAGGGCTTCCAGATCATCGGCACCTCGGGCACGATCACGACCGTCGCCGCGACCTTCCTCGGGCTGCGCCGCTACGACCGCACCCGCGTCGACGGGCTGGTGATGACCTCGGACCAGATCGAGCAGGTGATCCGGGAGTATCTCGCCCTCGGCCCGGCGGGGCGGCGCGACGACCCCCGCATCGGCCGCGACCGCCACGCCCTGATCATGTCGGGGGCGGCGATCCTGCAGGCGGTGCTGCGGCTCTGGCCGACCGACCGCATGTCGGTCGCCGACCGCGGCCTGCGCGAGGGGCTGCTCTACATCCAGATGGCCGCCGACGGCGTCCTGACCGCGGCGGGCGGCTGAGGCGGCGGCACCCCGCCCGCCCTCGCGTCAGACCGCCCGCAGCCACTCCGGCCAGCGCGGATCCTGCATCAGGAAGCGGGCGCGCATGTGCTTCCAGGCGCCATACTTGTAGAAGTCGAAGTCGAGCTTCGAGACGCGGTTCTGGACCATCGCCCAGGTCGCCCACTTGAGGTCGACGAGCGCCTTGAAGAGCGCGACCCGCGCCGTCAGTGCGGCGTCGATGCGGCCGTAGTAGGCCGCGATCACCTCGGCCTCGATCGCGGGCGGATAGCACATCTCGCAGGACCAGAGCGCCAGTTCGGCGGCGCGGTCGTTGGTCGAGGCGTATTCGAAATCGACGAGCATCACACCACCCCGGGCGTCGAGCAGGAAGTTGCCGGCGAGCGTGTCGTTCATGCAGGGGGCAAGGTCGAGGCCGGCGGCCTCGATCGCCCCCCGCGCCTCGCGGTAGCGGGCGTTCATCCAGCCGAAATCGGCAGGGAATTCCCCGCCGAGCGCCAGCACCTGGTCGAAATGCTCGTCGATCATGTCGAAGGTCGTCTTGACGAGCGTGAGCGCCGGGGCCTCGCTGAAGGCCCTGAGCGCGGCGGTGGCGTTGGCGCGCACCTCGGCGTTCAGGAAATCGGCGTTGGTCGAGGTCCGCAGGCCCTCGACGAAGGCGCTGATCTCGACCCCGCTGTCGGGGAAGAAGTGGAGGATCGGTGCCCCCACCCCGGCCGCATGGGCCCGCCGGCCGGCCTCGTTGGCGGCCCGGCGGTCGATGAACATCTCCGAACCGGCGCCGGGGATCTTGACGAAATAGCTCTGCCCGTCGCCCTCGACGAAGACCCGCCAGTTGGGGTTCGAGATGCCGCCCGGAACCGGCTCGTAGGCGAGCGCGCGGCCCTGCCACTCGCTCACCCGCCGGGCGGCCGCCTCGAGGTCACGCTCGGCCGCCGATTCGCCCTCGCCCAGATTGCGTCGCATCGCGCCCTTCCTCAGACCATCGCCAGCCATGGCAGAAACCGCGGCCCCTCGAGAACCGCGCGGGCGCGGAGAAGCCGCCATTCGGCATATTTCGCGAACTCGACGTGCCGGCGCGGCGAGGTTCCGGCAAGGATGAAGCCCCAGAGCGCCCACATGAGGTCGTCCGCCGCCCCGAAAAGCCGCGCCCGCGCGAGGGTGCGCGAACTCGCGGCGCCGGTCGCCATCTCGATGGCAAGGAGCGCCTCGCCGTCGAAGGGGCAGAGCTCGGCGAGGACGGTGCCGAGGTCGTGGGCGGGGTCGGTCGCGCGGGCCCATTCGAAGTCGATGAGCCGGACCTCGCCTCCGGGGCCGGTCATCACGTTGGCGGCGGCGCCGTCGGCGTGGCAGGGCAGGCGGTCGGTCCCTGCGGCGGCAAGCGCAGCGGCGACGCGCGCGACCGCCGCGAGCGCCGGGGGCAGGGTGGCCGGCAGCGCCGTCGCCTGTTCGCGCGCGAACGTGCCGTAGCGGGCGATGAGGTCGAAGACGCTCCGCCCCTCCTCGAGCGGCTCGACCCCCTGGAAGCGCCTCTTGGCGGCAAGCAGGCGTTCGAGCGTCGCCGGCCGGCGCAGGACGTCGGTGCGGCCCCAGGTCCAGTCCCTGCCGAGGGCCTCGAAGACGAGGACGCCCGCGGCCGCGTCGGCCGCGACAAGGCGCGGCGCGATGCCGGCCTCGCCGGCCTTGCGGCTCGCCTCGATGCTGCGCGAGGGGTCGACGAAGGGCCGCATGTCGGCGTGCAGGCGCTTGACGAAGAGGGCCGGCCGGCCGGGGGCGACGGCGAGGCGGCATTCGTTCTCGACCGCGCGGTGAATGGGCGACACGGCGCCGCCGATTTCCGGCGCAAGGGTCGCCCCGGGGGCGCCGGCCCGCGCGAGTTCCGCGGCGATCACGACATCGCTCGGCATGCTCTCCTCCACTCAGGCGCGGCCCGGGCCGGCGGCGTCCGTGATCAGCCCCCGCAGGAGGGCGGTCAGGACCGCGAGCCCGGCCTGCATGTCCGCGGGCGCGGTGAACTCGTCGGGGTGATGGGCGATGCCGCCGGTGCTGGCCACGAGAACGAGCGCCGAGGGGATGCCCGCATTCTGGAGCGCGACCGCGTCGTGCCCGGCGACCGAGGCCATGCGCAGGGGGAGAAGCCCGCAGGCCCGCGCCGTCGCCTCGACCCGGGCCACGAGTCCCGCGTCCATGCTCGCAGCCGCCCTGGTCGCGTCCGAGGCGATCTCGAGCCGCGTGCCGGTGGCCGAGGCGGCCTGCTCGAAGACCTCGCGCACGGCATCGCCGGCGGCGATCAGGCGGGCGCGGTCGGGATGGCGCAGTTCGAACCAGACGGTCGCGCGACGCACCACCACGTTCGGCGAGTTGGGCTCGACCTCGAGGCGGGCGGCCGAACGGTGCAGCTCGGGCCAGGATCGCGCCACGGCATCCTCGAACCCGGCGATGGCGCGGGCGGCGGCCAGGAGGGCGTCGCGGCGCTCGGCCATCGGCGTCGGGCCGGTGTGGGCGGCGCGCCCCTCCCAGCTCACCTGCATCTTGCGCGCGGCCCAGGTGCCCTCGACGGCGCCGATGCTGCCCGCCGTGGCCTCGAGCCTCCGGCCCTGCTCGACGTGCAGCTCGACATAGGCGCGGGGGTGGGGCGGCACGACGCCCGCGGGACTGCCGTAGCCGATGGTGCGGAGCGCCTCGCCGAGGCTGACGCCGTTGCGGTCGCGGCAGGCGAGCCCCGCGGCGAGCGGCAGGGCGCCGGCAAAGACCGTGCTGCCGATCAGGCTCGGCTGGAAGCGCGCGCCTTCCTCGTTGGTCCAGTTCACGACGGCGAGGTTGGCGCGGGGGGCGAGGCGGCCGGCGGCGCGCTCGGCCGCGAGCGTCAGCGCGGCGCAGCCGGCGGCGACCACGCCGAGGACGCCGTCGAAGCGGCCGCCGTTCGGCTGGGCATCGAGATGCGAACCGGCAAGGACCCAGGGCGCGCCGGCGCCGGCCCAGTCGAAGCAGGCGAACTGGTTGCCGATGCCGTCATGGGCCATGCGGGCGCCGGCCCCCTCCATCCAGGCGGCGAGGGCCCGGCGGGCGGCGCCGTCGGTCGCGCTCGCGGTCAGGCGCATGACGCCGTCCCCCGGGCTGTGGCCGATGTCGGCGAGGCGGGCGAAGGCCGCGGGCAGCGCCGCCGCCCCCGGGGTCTCGGCGCCGGCGTCGAGCGGGGGAACGCTCCGGGCGTCAGTCATGCAGCACCTCCAGCCCGGCGCTGCGGGCAGTGGCAAGGAAGCTTTCGGCAAGGCGGCGGTCGGTGACGAGCTGATCGACGCGGGGGAAGGGCGCCGTCAGCACGTTGCCGCGGCGGCCGAACTTCGAGCCGTCGGCAAGGATGACGCGGCGCTCGGCGTGCTCGAGCAGGGCTTGGCGGACGTTCGCCTCGTCCTCCTCGATGTCCATGAAGCCGGCCACGGGATCGATCGCGGCGATGCCCATGAAGGCGATGTCGAAGTGGAAGCGGCGGATGTAGTCGAGGGTGTCGGTGCCGACGAGGTCCTGCTCGATCGGCCGCAGCCGGCCGGGAGCCATCTGGACCTGGAGGCCGAAATGCGCGCTCGCCGCCAGCGCCACCGGCAGCGAGTTGGTATGCAGCCGCACCCGGCCCAGCCCGGCGAGACGGCGGGCGAGCGCGAGCGTGGTCGTGCCGGTGTCGAGAAAGATGCGGTCGCCGTCGCGGACGAGGCCGCGGGCAAGCTGGGCGATGCGATCCTTGGCGCGGGTGTTCTGGCGCATCCGCTCGCTCAGGGGCGTGTCCGAGGTGCAGGGCATGGCGACGGCGCCGCCGTGGACGCGGCGCAGCACGCCCTCGGCCTCGAGGTCGCGGAGGTCGCGCCGGATGGTCTCGCCCGAGACGCCGAGCGCCGCCGAGAGGTCGCCGATGCGGACCCGGCGGTGGCGCTCGACCCGCTCGAGGATCGCCTCGCGGCGCAACTCACCGGCCATCGGCGGCCTCCGGGGTGCGGGCGGGCGCGTCCCCGCCGTGCGGATGCAGGCAGGCGGCGGCGTTGCCGTCGGCAAAGGGGGCCAGCCGGGGGTCGGTGGCGGCGCAGTCGGCCGCCGCCCGCGGACAGCGCGAGCGGAAGGCACAGCCCCGGGGCAGGTCGATCGGGCTCGGGGGCTCGCCGTCGAGGAGATACTCCTCGCGCGGGAAGCGGTTCGCCTCGAGCGTCGGCATCGCCGAGAGGAGGGCGCGCGTGTAGGGGTGGCGGGGGGCCTCGAAGAGCGTGGCGTTGTCGGCCAGCTCGACGATGCGGCCGAGATACATCACCGCGATGCGGTGGCAGACCCGCCGCACCAGCGCGAGGTCGTGCGAGATGAAGATGTAGGAGAACCCGTGCTCGGCCTGGAGGCGGAGGAAGAGCTCGAGGAGCTCGGCCTGCTCGACCTGGTCGAGCGCCGAGAGCGTCTCGTCAAGGATCAGGAGGCGGGGCTTCAGGACCAGCGCCCGGGCGATGTTGATGCGCTGGCGCTGGCCGGCGCTCAGCCCCACCGGCAGGCTGGTGGCGAGCTCGGGCTCGAGCCCGACCTCGGCCATCGCCGCCTGCGCGAGCCGGGCGGCATCGGCGCTGCCGTGGCCGTGGATGCGCAGCGGCTCCTCGATCATGCGCTGGACCGGCATGTTGGCGGGCAGCGAGCCGTAGGGGTCCTGGAGGAGAAGCTGGAAGGTCCGCCGCATCGCCTTGAACTCGGCCGCGCCAAGGGCGGCGAGGTCGCGGCCGAGGAAGGCGATGCGGCCGCCGTCCGGGCGCTCGAGCCAGGCAAGAAGCCGCGTCAGGGTCGACTTGCCGCAGCCCGATTCGCCGACCAGCCCGAAGTTCTCCCCGGCCCGCACGGCGAAGGAGACGTCGCGCACCGCCTTCACCTGGTTCTTGGCGTTGAAGGTGCCGCGGCGGCGCACGACATAGGTGCGGACGGCATTCGCGACCTCGAGGACGGGCGCCCCCTCGACCTTCGGCAGGGGTGCGACGCCCTTCCAGATCGGGGGAATGCGCGCGACCAGCATGCGCGTGTAGGCCTCTCGCGGGGCCGCGGCGATGGCGGCCACGCGCCCCTCCTCGACCACCCGGCCCTCCTGGAGGACGAGCGCGCGCTCGGCGATCTGGGCCACCACCGGCAGCGAGGAGGAGATGAAGAGGAAGGCAGTGCCGAGGCTCTCGCGGAGGGAGTCGATCAGGCGGATGATCTGGGCCGCCACCGTCACGTCGAGCGGCTGGGTGATGTTGTCGGCGATGACCAGGGCGGGCTCGGAGACGAGCGCATCGACGATCATCACCCGCTGCATCATCCCGCCCGAGAACTGGAAGGGCGCCTCGTGGAAGCGGGCGGCGGGCGAGGGCAGGGCGACGCGGGCCATCATGGCCAGCACCCGCTCGCGCGCCTCGGCCCGCGAGAGCCCGGGCTGGACCGAGCGCAGCTTGTGCACGATCTGCTCGCCGATGGCGAGGCGGGGGTCGAGCGAGCCCATGGGGTTGGCGCCGATGAAGCCGATGCGGTTGCCGCGGACCGACTTCAGCGCCCGCTCGCCGAGCGCGAGGACGTCCTTCCCCTCGAACAGCACCCGGCCGGCGGCGACCCGCAGGGGTGGCGGCACGGCGTTCACGATCGCGCGCGCGAGCACCGACTTGCCCGAGCCGGCCTCGCCCACCAGGGCGAGGACCTCGCGCCGCGCCAGTGCCAGGCTCACGCCGTCGAGGATGGGACGGGTCCGGCCGCCGCGCTCGAGCCGGACATGCAGGTTCTCGACCGCGAGGAGGCTCGCGGGGGGCGGGTCGGCGGGGCCCGGCGCGGCCATCACGCCTCTCCCTGGAGCACGGCGTTGCGGGCGCGTTCGAGGGCCGAGCCCATCAGGTTGAGGCAGGTGAGGGTGACCAGCAGGAAGAGCCCCGGCATGGTGGCGATCCACCAGGCATTGAGGAGATACTTGCGCGCATCGGCGATGACGTTGCCGAAGGTCGGGGTCGGCGGCTGCACGCCGAGGCCGAGGAACCCGAGGATGGCCTCGTAGATCATCATCCGCGCCACGTCGAGCACGGCGACGAAGGCGATCGGCGGCAGGATGGCGGGGGCGACGAAGAGGAGCATGATCCGCCAGTCCGAGGCCCCCAGCACGCGCTCGCCGAGGACGTAGCCGCGGGTGCGCTCGCCGAGCGCGACGGCGCGGACGACGCGGGCGTAGAGCGGCCAGCCCGAGAGGCCGAGCACGAGGATGATCGCCGGGACCGTCGGGCGCGAGACGCCGAGGATGGTGATGGCGAGGATGATCATGGGGATGGAAAGCTGCGCGTCGGTCAGCCGCATGATGACGGCGTCGGCCCAGCCGCCACGGAACCCCGCGTAGAGGCCGAGCGCCGAGCCGACCACGAACATCAGCAGGACCGTGGTGATGCCGATGAGGAGCGAGTAGCGCAGGCCGACGAGGCAGCGCATGAAGACGTCCCGCCCGAGCTGGTCGGTGCCGAGGACATGGGGCCATTGCCAGCCCTCGGCCGGGAAGGGCGGCAGCAGCTTCACCTGATAGGCGATCTTGGTCGGGTTGATGGGGCTGACGAGCGGCAGGAGGAGGGCGATGGCGACGAGCAGGAGGAAGCCTGCCAGCCCGATGCGGAAGTCGGCCCGCGAGACGGCAAGCCGCAGCATCCGCCGGCTGGGCGTGGCCCCGCGGGGTGCGGGGCGGACGGCGGCGGCGGCGCCGGTCTCGGCCATCTCAATACTCCAGCCGCGGGTCGATGCTCATGGCGATGAGGTCGACGAGGATGTTGATGAGCACGAACATGACCGCGATGAAGACCGCGATGCCCTGGATGAGCGGGAAGTCCCGCTGGAGGACGGCGTTGATGGTCAGAAGCCCGAGGCCCGGGTAGTCGAAGATGAACTCGACGATGACGACCCCGCCGAGCAGCATCCCGAGCTGCACGCCGAGGAGGTTCACGAGCGGCACGGCCGAGTTGCCGAGGGCGTGGACGAGCACGGTGCGGGCCCGGCTCAGTCCGCGGACGGGGGCGAGGCGGATGAAGTCCTCGCGCATGACCTGCGCCACCGAGACCGTGAGCGTGCGCAGGATGAAGGGGACGAGCTCGACCGCGAGCACGATCGCCGGCAGGAGCGTGTAGCTGAAGCCGCGGTAGCCGATGGCCGGCAGGAGCTTCAGCTTCACCGAGAGGAAGAGCGTCAGGATGATGCCGAGCCAGAAGTTGGGGGTGGAGACGAACACCGAGCCGATGACGAGCGCGAGCTTGTCGGGCCAGCGCCCGGGATGGAGCCCGCCGAGGGTGCCGAGCGGCAGGGCCACCGCCAGCGCCATGGCGATGGCGACGCCGGCGAGTTGCAGGGTCATCGGCAGGGTGTCGAGGATCAGGTCGAGGACCGAGGCGCGCTCCTGCCGCGTCTGGTCGTCGAAGGCCGAGCCGCCGAAGCTCGCCCCGCTTTTCGGCCGCACGAACGAGCGGCCGAAGTCGCCCGTGACGAGATCGCGCAGATAGGCCGCGAACTGCACCGGAATCGGCCGGTCGAGCCCCAGTTCCTGCGCCTTCTCGGCCACCACCGCATCGGGCGCCATGCCGCCCACGATCAGCCGCGCGGGATCGCCGGGCACGACCCGCAGGAGCGTGAAGATGATGAAGATCACCAGGAGGATGATCAGCACGCCCTGCGCGAGCCGGCGCAGCAGGAACGACAGGACGAACATCGCCTTTCCCCCGGGTGACGAAGGGGCCGCGTGGCGAAGGGGCGGCCGGCAGGGGTCCGGCCGCCCGCGCGCTCAGCCCAGTTGCGCCTTGCTCGCGTCCATCATGCCGTTGGGATAGAAGAACATCCCCTCGAGTTCCGGCCGCATGGCATGGATGAAGACCGAGGTGAAGAGCGAAAGCGACGGCACCTTCACCGCCAGCATCGGCATCAGTTCCTTCTGGATCACGGCCTTACGCGCCTCGGGGTCGACGGTGTCGCGCTCCTTGTCGAGGACCGCGTCAAGCTCGGCGTCGACGATGCCGCAGATGCGCTTGGAGCTGGAGTGGAAGTGCGTCCGCAGCACCAGGTCGGGCTCGGGCGAGCCGGTGGCCCAGCCGCAGTCCACCATGTGGCCGGGGCCGCCGCCGGGGCGGTCGTAGAGCTTCTCGTTCCAGGCCGCGACCTCCATGACGTTGAGCGTCACCGGGAAGCCCTGCTCCTGGAGCATCGCGGTGATGACCTCGCCATACTCCTTGGTCTTGGGATAGAAGCCGACCGAGGTGATGTATTCGAGCGGCGGCAGCCCCTGGCCCTTCGGGAATCCGGCCTCGGCGAGAAGCCGCTGGCACGCCTCGGGGTCGTATTCGGGATAGGTCGGCTCGTCGATGTAGCCGAACTTCACCGGCGAGATCCAGCACTTGGAGGCCGCGCCCGAGACCCCGAGGATGTCGACGAGGACGGTGCGGTCGATCGCATGGGCGGCGGCGCGGCGCAGACGCTCGTCGTTGAAGGGGGGCTTCGAGCAGCGGAACCACAGATACTTGTTCTCGACCGAGATCGCCTTGTTGAGCTTGAAGCCGCCCTGCGCGCCCTCGATGGTGGCGACCTGCTCGGCCTCAAGGCGCTCGATCAGGTCGGCCTCGCCGTTCAGGAGCGCGAGCGTGCGGGTGGTCGAATCGCCGACATAGGTGAAGTTGATCCCCGGCAGCACCGGCTTGCCGGCGAAGAAGTCGGGGTTGGCCTCGAGGACGGTGGTATTGCCCCGCTGCTCGACGAAGCGGAAGGCGCCGGTGCCGTTCGGCCGCGCCGCGAGCGCCTTGCCGTCGGCGATGTCCCTGGCCGACATGATCGGCAGGAAGGCCGAGAGGAACCAGAACAGGCTTGCCGGATAGCCCGCCTTGTCGGTCTTCACATGGGCGACGTGATCGGAGACCACGACGACCTCGCAGGGGCCGGGATACCAGGCGGCCGGGCGGTCGGGCTGGCTGGCATATTCGAAGGTCGCCTTGACGTCCTCGGCCCCGAAGGGCTTGCCGTCGTGGAAGGTGACACCCTCGCGGAGCTTGAACTCGATCGTGTGCTCGTCGAGGATGTTCATCTCGGTGGCGAGTTCCATCACCAGCTCGTCGGGGTTCTCGGGCAGCATCGGCGCCCGCGTGAGGTAGCCGAAGACGAAGCTCTCGAGGTTGATCTGGGCGAGCGTGGTGTGCGAGGTCGGATCCCAGTTCCCGGTCAGGTTCTCGGCCGACATGAAGTTCATGGCCTTCCCGGCCTGCGCGTGGGCGGGATTGACCAGAAAGGCCGTGTTGAGCACCGGCAACCCCATGGCCACGGCGGCCATGGTCGAACTGCCGAGGAATGCCCGGCGATTGAATTGCATCTTCATCCCTCCCTGACGAGTGTGACCTGTCGCCGCCGCGCGCCCCGGTCCCGGTCGCAGGCGAAAGGCGGCAGCCCCTCTCTCCGGCCGGAGACCTCCGGCCGCCTGCGCGTATCCCGCTGTCGTCGTCGCGGAGGGCGGGCCCTCCCGTCCGCCGGGCAGGGACCGACCCCGCCGCCGCGACCCGCCCCTTCCGCCCCGCCGCCCTCCTGCGCCGGGTCCTTCCCGGAGCGATGTGAAGTCTTGTGGGATTCGTGGAATTTGTCAATGTCCACAGAATCCCACACGAGTCCCCGCAGGGGCGCCCCGGCGCGGGGGGCATCCCGCGGCCACTGCCGGTGGTCGGGCGCGCACCCGCCCGGGGCCCCCGGGGCCGCTCCCGCGCCGGGGGCATCGCGGCGCAGGGCGTCCCCCGACCCTCCGGGCGGCGCCCCGGCGCCGGCCGACGGGCGCCCGCCCGCCCCGGCCGGGCCGGGCTGCGGCCGGCCGCGGCGCCGGCGGCCCTCAGCCCGGCTCGGGCGGAAGGTCGATCGTGGCGAGCCAGGGCTTGATGTCGAGGAGCGGCGTGCCGTCCCAGGCATCGGTCGCGTCGATCGTCGCCGTCCCGGCGGCGGCGTCGAGCGCGACGAGGCGGACGACGGCGAGGGCGACCGGGTTCGGCCGGGCGGGCGAGCGGAGGGCGAAGACGCCCCGTCCCGCGGGGTCGTGGCGGGGGGCCTGGCGGATGAGGTCGCGCGGCGCCGCCCCCGTCCAGTAGAGGAGCAGGACCGCATCCCCCGCCCGCAGCCCTTCGAGCCCGGGGCGGTAGGGGGCCGCGATCTCGAGGCTGCCGCCCCCGTCCCGCGCGCGCGCCTCGCGGAGGTTCTTCGGCGCCTCCTCGGGCCCCCAGGGCGAGCGGATACGGCCGATGAAGACGAGGCTCGCGTCGGCCCGGGCACCGGGGTCGAAGGGCAGGCGCACCTCGCCCGGGCGGGGGGCGAAGCGGCCGGGCGGCGCCTCAGGTCCCGCGGTCATCGTCTCCCTCCCCCTCCCCCTCGTCCGCCCCCTGCCCCGCCGCGGACCCCGGCGGCCGGCCGCGGAAGCCCGTGGCGACGACGTATTTCTCGGCGCTGTCGGGCCGGCTTGCCGGCGGCTTGACGTTGGCGACGCGGGCGAAACGGCGCCGCAGCTCGGCCTGGAGCGATCCCTCGGCCCCGCCCTGGAGCACCTTGGCGACGAAGGTGCCGCCGGGCGCGAGGACGGCGAAGGCGAAGGCCGCCGCCGCCTCGCAGAGGGCGACGATGCGCAGATGGTCGGTCGGGCGGTGGCCCGAGGCGGCCGCCGCCATGTCCGAGAGGACGACGTCGGCCGGCCCCCCGAGGCGGTCGCGGAGGAGGGCGTCGGCCCCTTCGTCGAGGAAGTCGAGAACCAGCGTCTCGGCCCCGGCGACCGGGGCCACGGCCAGGAGGTCGACGCCGAGGACGCGCCCGCGCGGCCGGCCGGGCCGGCCGCCGGTGGCGTTGACGCGCGCGGCCGCGACCTGGAGCCACCCGCCCGGGGCGGCGCCGAGGTCGACGACGCGGGCCCCGGGCCTGAGGAAGCGGAAGCGGTCGTCGAGTTCGGCGAGCTTGTAGGCGGCGCGGCTGCGGAAGCCCTCGGCCCGGGCCCGCGCCACGTAGGGATCGTTCAGCTGGCGCTCGAGCCAGAGGGTCGAGGAGAGCCGCCGGCCCTTGGCCGTCTTCAGGCGCACGGCAAGGTCGCGCCCGCCACGCCCCGAACCCGCTCCCGGTCCCGATCCCGCCGGCGGCCGTGCCATCCCTCGCCTCCCCTGCCCGCTCCCCTCAGCGCGAGAGCGTGAGGCGGCCGCGGCTGATCTCGATCTTCGCGAAGCGCTGGAGATAGGCCATGCCGAGGAGCGAGTCGTCCATCTCGCCGGCGTTGACCCAGGCCGGCAGGTTCGCATCGACGAAGGGGCCGAGGCGGACCTCGGCGAGGCGGGTGCGGGCGGTGCGGACGACGCCGTTCGCCGTCCGCGCGGTGCCGGTGTAGACGAGCCCCGCGGGGTCGATGCCAAGCCGCAGCGCATCCTGCCGCGCCAGCACGAGGTCGGTCGCGCCGGTATCGACGACGAAGCGCACGGGCTGGCGGTCGATCTCGAGCGTCAGGTAGAAATGGCCGTCGCGGGCGGCCGGCACCTCGATCCGGCCCTCGGCGGCAAAGACCGTCTGGCGCGGCAGCGCCGCCTCGCGGATGTCCTGCCAGAGGCCGGTGGCGGCGATCAGGCCGACGAAGATGAGCCCCCAGAGGGTCGCGTGGCGCAGGAGCGTGCCGAGCCGGTCGCGGTTGGCGACCAGGAGATAGCCGAGGATCGCCGTCCCGAGGAGGACGAGGAACCCCAGCCGGCCGATCACGTCCTCGCTCATCGCCCCCACCCCTTTCATCCCCCGATATGGGGTGCCCCGGGACCGCCCCGAAGAGGCCGCAGTCGGGGGCGGACGTCACCCTTTCGTGCCCTTCCGGCCCCGGGCCCGACATCCTCGCATGATAGCGCCTGGTTCCGGGATGAACAGGCGACACCGACGCCTGGGGCATGGAGGAGGAGATGGACCGCCCGCCCGCTTCTGCCGCCGTGAAGGACGAGGGGCGCCGCCGCCGGTCGCACCGTCGCCGCCCCTCCCTCCGCCGGATGCTCGCCCTCCTGCCGCCCGGCCTCCGCCGGCCCGGGATGCGGCTCGTGCGGGCTGTGCTCGAACCCTTCGAGCCGCTCTCGCGGCTGACCCACGACCTCATCTTCCACGACGTCTCGCAATCGCTCTGCGCCCGCGCCTGGGAGATGCGCGACCGCCACCGCTTCTGGCGGGGCTGGGTGCGCTTCTTCGGCCCCCGCCACTGCCGCGATGCCTTCCGCTATCACTGCGAGCGGCGGCAGGCGCTTTACCGGCCGGCCCACGCGGCCTAGGATGGCGGGCGGCGGACGGGGGGGCCGCAGGAGGCCCACCGCTCTTGCCGCGGGGAGTGACGGAGATGCCCTGGGGGCGGCGGGTCGCGGCGGCCGCGGTCGCGGCGGCGCTTGCGGCGGGGGCGATGGCCCCGGCGGCAGCGGCGGGCGAGGGCGCCTCGCGCGCCGGTCTCGTCAGCGGCTGGCGCGAGTTCCGTCGGACGTGGACGCCGCCGCCGGCCTTCGGCACCTGGGACGGGCTCGGCCCGCTCTACGACGCCGAGAGCTGTGCGGAATGCCACTTCGGCCCCGCCCTCGCCGGGCGCCTCCTCATCGGCGAGGGGGGCGTCGTCGCGCGCGGGCTCGCCCTCCGGCTGGGCGATGCCGAGGGCCGGCCCGATCCCCTCTACGGCCGCCAGCTCCAGACCCGCGCGGTCGGGGCGGTGACCGCCGAGGGCCGGGTTGTCCTCGCCCCGACCGCGGGCCCGGTGGGCTTCGGCTGGACCGCCGAGGCGCTGCGCGGCCCCCTCGCCCCCGCCACCTCCGTCGCCCTCCGCCTCGCCCCGGCGATTGTCGGCCGGGCGGCGCTCGCCCGCATCGACGAGGAGGCGGTCGCGGCCCTCGCGGCCGCCCAGGCGGCCCGGGGCGACGGCATCGCCGGCCGGCCGCGCTGGCTGGCCGGGGCGGACGGCACCCGCCGGCTCGGCCGCTTCGGTGCCCGCGCCGACCAGCCCGACCTTGCCCATCAGAGCGCCTGGGCCTTCGCGCTCGACATGGGCGTCGCGAGCCCGATCGTGCCCGCGGCCGCGGGCGACTGCACCCCGGCCGAGGCCGATTGCCTGGCCGCCCCCGACGGCCGCGACGCCAACCGCGGCGGGGTCGAGGTGGCGGCGCCCGAGATCGCCCACATCGTCCTCTGGCTCTCGACGCTGGAGGCGCCGGCCCAGCGGCGGGCGCCGCCGCCCGGGGCGGGGCTTTTCGCGGCGGCCGGCTGCGCCGCCTGTCATGTGCCGACGATGCCGGCCACGGGCGGGGGAGAGGTCACGGTCTACAGCGACCTCCTCCTCCACGACATGGGGCCGGGGCTCGACGACGGGGTCGGGGCACCGGGCGTCGGCTCCCGGGCGTGGCGGACGACGCCGCTGCTCGCGCTCGCGCCCCACCCCGGGCGGCGCTACCTCCACGACGGCCGGGCGGCGACGCTCGCGGCCGCGATCGGCGCCCATGGCGGCGAGGCCGCCGCCGCCGCCCGCGCCTTCGCCGCCCTCCCCGGGCCCGACCGCGAGACCCTCCTCGCCTTCCTCGCCGGGCTCTGAGGCGCCGGGCCATCGCCGGCGGGCGCGCGTTTCCCGGGGCAGCCCCTCGGGCCGGACGCCCGGCGCTGACGGGCGGGCCGCCGATCGGTGATCCCCTTCGCCGCGACGGATCGCTTCCGCGGCTCGCGGGGAGGGGATCCGTGCCGGCGCCGCCCCGGAGACGGCCGCCCGTGGGCGCGCTAGGCGGGGGGCCGGGGCACTCCCACGGCACGGATGACCTGGCCGCGAGTTCCGTCGACGGTGACGGTCTCGCCCTCGGGGATGACCGCCGTCCCGGTGCCGGTTCCCATGACCGCCGGAAGCCCGTATTCGCGGGCGACGATGGCGGCATGAGAAGCGCTCGCCCCGGTGTCGACGACGACGGCGGCGGCGCGCCCGAAGAGGGGCGTCCAGGCCGGGTTCGTGTAGGGGCAGACGAGGACGTCGCCGGGGCGCAGGCGGTCGAAATCCTCCACCCCGCGGATGATGCGCGCGGGCCCCGTGGCCGTGCCCGGGCCGGCCGGGGTGCCGGTCACGAGGGCATCGGCGGCCGGGGCGGGCGGGAAGACCCGCGCAAGGTCGATGAGGGGCACGCCGGACAGCTCGGCCCGAAGGGCCGCCCGCTGGCGGACCCGCGCCCTCAGCGCCGCCGCCTGTCCCGCGGGGATGGCCTCCGGGTCGGCGATCGCCCCGACTTCCTCCCAGCGCAGGTGAAAGACGTCCTCCGCCCCGCCGAGAAGGCCCGCCGCCGCGAGCCGCCGGCCGATCTCGAGGATCGACCGGCGCAGCGCCGGAAGCGTCGCCGTGAACTGGAAATGGGTGTCCTCGCGGAAGGCGACCGCCTCCTGCGCGGCCGCGACCCAGCGGCGCAGGCGGGCCCGGGCGCGCGGGCGATGCCGCAACCGGGGGTGTCCGAGCACCTCCCCGAGGGCCGTCGCTGAGCGCGAGACGGCCTCGCCGCCGGGCCTCGGGTCGGCGACGAGCGCGCCCACCATGCCGAGCACGATCGCGGGCGACTCGGCGAGCGTGGGCGTGCTCACGAGGAGGAGCGACGCCGTCTCCCGCCCGCCGAACTCGGCGAGAAAGGCGTCAAGGCGGGTCCGGAAGCCCGCGAACCTCGCCTCCGTCGCCAGTGCTGCCAGGGCGGCGGCGGGATCGCGGCCGGTGACGAGCGCCCGGAGGGCGGGATCGGTGCCGGCCTCGGACGCGAGCGCGGCGAGGGCCCGGTTGGAGGCATGGGTCCGCGTCGGGGCGCCGCCGAGGAGGTCGCCGAGCAGCGCCGGGCGGCCGAGCAGGCGCAGGACGAGGACGAGACGGAGGAGCGCGAGGGCGCAGCCGGGCAGGAAGTCGATGCGGAGGTCGCGGCAGGTGCGCTCGGCGGCGAGGGCACGGTCGGGCACGCCGAGGAGGTCCGGCCAGGCCATGCGGGCCAGGTCGAGCGCGTTCAGGGCCTCGACCTCGGCCAGGAAGGCCCCCTGCCGGGGGTCCCCCGTCCACTCCGACACGGGGAAGCGGCGGGCCTTGCAGAGAAGCCGCCAGGGGGTCGCGAGCAGGCGCAGGGTCGGGCGGGGCGACGGCGGCAGAAGCGCGACGACGACCCCGTCCTCCTCGCGCAGGAAGTTCTCGAAGGCGCCCGCGATCCCGTAGTGCTCGCCGATGTCGTTCATCATCCGCGCCGCGCCGCGGGCAAGCGCGGTCGTGACATCCATCGGGTAGGGGCGGAGGGGAACGTATTCCGTGAGGATCGAGGCCTGGAGGCGCTGGATGCGGCCGAGCGGGACCGAGGGCGGCGGCAGGGCGGTCATCGGCCGCGCCTGGAGGATCCAAACCCGTCCCCCGGCGATCGCCCATTCGATGTCCTGCGGGCGCCCGAAATGGCCGGCGATCGTCCGCGCCTGGGCGGCGAGGGTCGCGAGCGTCCCGCGGTCGAGGAGGGCGCCCTCGAGGGGGACGCCCTGCCAGGGCCAGCGGGCGCGTCCGAGCCGACCCGGGGGTGCGATGGCGCCGCCGCGCCCGGCCGCGGGCCCCGCCTCCTGCCGCGTCCCGCCGCCCGGGGTGGCACGGATCACCACCTCGCCCCGCCCGGGGGTCCAGTCGAGGACCCGGCCGCGGGGATCGAGACGGTAGTGGTCGGGCGTCACGAGCCCCGCGACGACCGCCTCGCCGAGGCCCGCGCCGGCATCGACGATGACGCGGTCGCGCGCGCCCCCGACCGGGTCGGCGGTGAACATCACCCCGGCGAGGTCGGAGACGACCATCGCCTGCACGACCACGGCGATTGCGACCTCGCCCGGGGAGATGGCCCGGTCGCGCCGGTAGGCCACGGCGCGATCGGTCCAGAGCGAGGCCCAGCAGCGCCGCACCGCCGCGACCACCTCCCCTTCGCCGACGACGTTGAGGAAGCTGTCCTGCTGGCCGGCGAAGGCCGCGCCCGGCAGGTCCTCGGCGGTGGCACTGGAGCGGACGGCGACGGGAAGGCCGGCCCCGAGCCCGAGGTAGGCGGCCCTGATGGCGTCGCGGGTCGGGGCGGGCACGTCGGCCGCGAGGATCGCCGCGCGGAGGGCGGAGGGCGGGGGAAGGCCCGCGGGGTCGGAGAGCAGTTCCGCCAGTCCGGACCGCGCCGCCGCGGCCGCATAGGCGGCGGTCGTGACCACGAAGCCCGGCGGCACCGGAAGGCCCGCGCGCAGGAGTTCGCCGAGATTGGCGGCCTTGCCCCCGACGAGGGCCACATCGGCCGCGAGGGAGGCCGCGAGCGGCAGGACCTCGCCCGCGCCGGGCGGGGCGGGGCTCAGCGCCGTTTCCATGCCCGACCTTCCGCAAAGGGCGGTCGCGCGGGTCGGGCGGGGGCCCGCCCGACGGGCGGCCGGGGTGCGGCGAAGGCCGCGGTGGCCGCCGCGACCGGGCGAGGCCGCCCCGGGGGCCGGGCCGGGATGCCGTCGGCACCCATGGCGGCCGGGCCGGAAACCCGCGGCGGAGCCCGGCGGGTCATGACGCCGGGACCGGGCCCTGATCAGGGAGACCCCGGCCCGGGCCCCGGCCTCGCGCGGGGGCGGGCGGGCATCGGGGCGCAGGGCGCTCGCGGGCGGGCGGCGCCGTCCGCGCCCCGCGCCGCCCCTGCGTTCCGCTCCCGACCCCTCGCCCCATCAGGGGATGCTCCGCTCCCTGCCCCCCGAGGAGACGGCCGATCGGGCCCGCCGTCAATGCCCGCGTCCCCGCCCGGGGCCCGCGGCATGGCCGCCGCCGGCGACGGAAGGGCGCCCGCGGCGCGGGCGGCCGGCCCGGCCAGCCCGTGCGTCACCGCGGGCTCCTCCCCGCGCCGGGGCCCGGACCCCACCGGCACCGGCGACCTCGGCTCGCGCCTCCGGCGGCCGCGCGCAGGGCTCCGGCGACGCTCCCCCGGGGCCGCAGCGCGCTCCCCGGGGGGCCCCCGGGCCCCCGGGGAGCGGCCGGCCGGGCGCAGCGGGTGGCGGCCCCGGCAGGATTCGAACCTGCGACCCACCGCTTAGCCTGCCACCGCGGCTTTCGCCGCTGCCCCGGGGAAGGGGGCGCGCGTGGTCTGGACTGTCCCTTCACCCCGGCCCCGCGGGCTTGCGGGGCGCGGCGGGTGCCTGCCGTCCAGTCTCTACACCTTCCCGGAGGGCACCGGCCCCCCCGGGCTTGGCTCGGGATCGCCACGCCGCCCGCCCCGGGAAGGGGAGAGGCGGCAGAGGGTTCCCCGACTTTGACAGGTTCTACGTCCGCGGTTGCCCGCGGCGCACTCCGAACTGAAGGCGGTTGCTCTATCCTCTGAGCTACGGGGCCCGCGGGGCCGAGCCTAGCCCGACTTCCGCCGGCACCGCAACCTCTCGCGGGGGGCGGGAGGGCCATCCCGGAGAGACGCCTTCCGGCCTCCGGGGGACCGCCCCGCCGCGGGCCGCGCGGCGACGCCGTCCGGGCGGAAGGGCCGTTCCCTCCGGGCTCCGCCTTCTCCCGCGCCGCCCGGGTGCGGCGTCGAGATCGCCTCGCGGCATGACCCCGACCCCAAGGCGGGGCCGCGCGCCCGGCCGCCGGTGACGGCCCCGGGGTCGGCCGTCCCTCGCGCCTTGCCGGAGGGGGCTGGCGGGAGTAGCGTCGCGCCCGTCGCGAAACGGAGGGTCCGATGATCGAGTTCCTCTTGACCGTGCATTTCCTCGCCCTCGCGGTCGGGCTCGGGGGCGGGGTCGCCGCGGGCGTGATCGGCGCCCGCTTGGCCGCCGCGGCGCCCTCGGCGCGGGCCGAACTCGGCGCCGCCCAGAAGCGGATCGGCCTCTCGGGCGCAATCGCGCTCGCCCTCGTCTGGGCCAGCGGGCTCGCGCTCCTGTGGTCGGCCTTCGGCGGGTTCGGCGGGCTTGGCGGGCTCGGCCTCGTCTTCTGGCTGAAGATGGCGGCGGTCGTCGTGCTGACGGCAGCGGTCGTGGCGATGAAGGTCGTGACCGGGCGGTCCGAACGGGCGGGGGCCGAGCCCGACACCCCGACCATGGCCCGCCTGGGGATGGTGGCGACGGGTGCGACGACGCTCGCCGTCATCCTCGCGGTCCTCGCCTTCGCGCCCTGAGGGGCCGGGCGCGGCCGCGCCCGGGCGCCGGGGCGCGCGGGGGGGCCGGGCGCCCGATCAGCGACGCCCCGCCCCACCGGAACCCGGCGCCCGGGGGCCGGGGGGCTACTCGAGGAGCCGGCGGGCGATCACCTGGGCCTGGATCTCGGCCGCGCCCTCGAAGATCGACAGGACGCGGGCGTCGCAGAGGATGCGGCTGACCGGGTATTCGAGCGCGAAGCCGTTGCCGCCGTGGATCTGCACGGCGTTGTCGGCCGCCGCCCAGGCGACGCGGGCGGCGAGGAGCTTGGCCATCCCGGCCTCGAGGTCGCAGCGCCGCCCGGCGTCCTTGGCCCGGGCGGCGGCATAGGTCAGCTGGCGGGCAAGCACGATCTCGACCGCCATCATGGCCAGCTTGTCGGCGACGCGCGGGAAGGCGACGATCGGGCGGCCGAACTGGCGGCGCTGCTCGCCGTAGCGCAGGGCGTGCTCCATCGCCGCCTGCGCCACTCCGATGGCGCGGGCCGCGGTCTGGATGCGGGCGCTCTCGAAGGTCGCCATGAGCTGCTTGAAGCCCTGCCCGGTGACGGCGCCGAGAAGGTTCGCCCCCGGCACCCGGAAGCCGTCGAAGGCGATCTCGTATTCCTTCATGCCGCGGTAGCCGAGGACGCCGATCTCGCCGCCCGAGAGGCCGGCGTCGGGGAAGGGGTCGGCATCGTTGCCCGGGGTCTTGGCGGCGAGGAACATCGAGAGCCCCCGCCAGTCGCCCGAGGCGGGCTCGGTGCGGGCCAGCACCATCATGAGGTCGGCGCGCGCGGCATGGGTGATCCAGGCCTTGTTGCCGGCGATGACCCAGTCCTCGCCCTCGCGCACCGCCCGCGTCCGCAGGCTGCCGAGGTCGGAGCCGGTGTCGGGTTCGGTGAAGACCGCCGTCGGCAGGACCTCGCCCGTGGCCAGCCGCGGCAGCCAGGCCGCCTTCTGCTCGGGGGTGCCGCCGCCGAGGATCAGCTCGGCCGCGATCTCGGTGCGGGTGGCCAGCGAGCCGACGCCGATGTAGCCGCGCGAGAGTTCCTCGGAGACGACGCACATCGCCGTCTTCGAGAGGCCGAGACCGCCATGGGCCTCGGGGATCGTCAGCCCGAAGACGCCGAGGGCCGCCATCTCGGCGATGACCTCGGCGGGGATCAGCCGGTCGGCGAGGTGCCAGCCCTGGGCATGGGGGATGACGCGGGCCTCGGCAAAGCGGCGGAACTGGGCGCGGACAAGCTCGAGTTCGTCTTCAAGCCCGCTCGCCCCGACCGTCGCCCCCCCCGCCGCCTCGCGCATGGCGAGGACGAGCGCCGCCCGCGCCGCCGGGCTGTTGCCGGAAAGGATGAGCCGGCGCGCCGCGGGCCCCCAGGCCGGGGCGTCGAGGCCGAGGTCGGAGGGCCGCGCCATCTCGCCCTGGCTCATCGGAATGCCGCCCCCGATCTGGGCCAGGCACTCGCCGAAGGCGATCTGGTGAAGAAGCGCCTCGGTCGCCCCGAAGCGCCTTGCCGCCGCGAGCCGCTCGGCCCAGTCCTGAAGCGCGCCGAGCCCCTCGATCAGGGTCGCGATCCAGGCCAGGGCATGGGCCGCGCGCTGCTCGCGCTCGAGGGCCTCCGTCGCGATCCCGCCCTCGCCGCGCAGCGCCCCGGCGAGCCGGGCGCGGCCCGCGTCAAGAACCCCCCGGGCCTCGGCGAGAGCCTCGGCGGCGAGCCCGCGCCCCCCCTCGAGCGGCCCCGCCGCGGCCCCGGCCACGCCCGCCTGCCCGTCATGCGCCATCGCCGCCCCCTTCCGCCGCCCCTGCCGCCTCTAGGCCCTTTGCAGGCGCAGCGCAACATTCATACGCACCCCCCGTCCGGACCGACCGGAAATGTCGCGCGCCCCCGGGTCTGGCCTTTGCCGCCGCCGCGCCCTAGAAGGCGGCCGGGCGTCGCAGCGAGGGGCGGATGGCGGTTCTGACCGGCGGGCTCGAGCCCCTGACCTTCGCCTTCGCGGTCGCGGTGACGCTCTTCTCGGCCTTCGTCAAGGGCACCGTCGGCTTTGCCATGCCGATGATCATGCTCGGCGCCTTCGCCGCCGTCCTGCCGCTCGACGCCGCGCTCGCAAGCCTGATCCTGCCCATGCTGGCCACCAACATCTCCCAGGGCCTGCGCGACGGGCCGGCCGCGGCCCTGAGGACGGCCCGCCGCTACCGCCTCCTCATCGCCGTCGCCATGGCGACCCTCGTCCTCTCGGCCCAGCTCGTGCGCATCCTGCCGCAGGACCTTCTCTTCGCCATCCTCGGCCTGCCCGTCGCCGCCTACGCGATCGCCGGGCTCGCCGGGCTGCCGCTGCGCTTCGATGTCGGCCGCCGCCGCCTGTGGGAGACCGGCGTCGGCGCCGTCGCCGGCTTCTTCGGCGGCTTCTTCGGCGTCTGGGGGCCGCCGATCGTCATCTACCTCGCCTCGTCGGGCGCCTCGAAGGGCGATTCGATGCGCGCCCAGGGCGTCATCTTCCTGATCGGGGCGGCGATGCTGACCTTCGCCCATGTCCTGACCGGGGTCGTCAACAAGACGACCCTGCCCCTGTCGGCGGCGATGGTCGTCCCGGCCATGGCCGGCCTCTGGCTGGGCTACCGGGCCCACGACCGCATCGACCAGGCGGGCTTCCGCCGCTGGACCCTCGTCCTCCTCCTCCTGACCGGCCTCAACCTCCTGCGGCGGGCGCTGACGGGCTAGGAGACCCCGAGGGCGCGCGGGGTCACGAACTCGCGCGCGTCGCCGCTGCCCGGACGAAGGGCCGTCCAGGCCGCGATGGGAAAGTCGACGACGAGCGTCGCCCCGGTCGGATAGCGGGCAAAGTCGGGGTCGGCGGGCGGGCGGGCCGCAAGTTCGGCGGCGAAGGCGGCGATGCCGGGGTTGTGGCCGACCATGACGACGACCGCGCCCCCGGCCTCGCGCAGGACCTCGCGCATGATCGCCGCCGGCGCGTGGTAAAGCCGGCCCACGAGCCTTGGCGCCAGCGCCAGCCCCGCCGCCGCGGCGATCGCGGCCCAGGTCTCGCGGGTGCGGGTCGCGGTCGAGCAGATGGCCTCGTCGGGCTCGAGCCCGCGGCTCGCCAGCCAGCGGCCGAGCGCCGTCGCCGCCCGCCGCCCGCGCTCGTTCAGGGGCCGGGCGTGGTCGTCGCGTCCCGGCTCCTCCCAGGACGACTTGGCATGCCGGACGAGGATCAGACGCTTCACCCGAGGAACCGCCTCATGTGCCAGGCCGCTTGCGCCGTAACCCTTGCATGGCCGGCCGAGCGCGGGCAAGCCCGGCGCACGGCGCAGCCGCGGGCCATGCAGTCCGCCCCGGCGGGGGAGGCAAGGAAGGCCCGGCAGGCGGGCACGTCGTATCCCCGGGGCCCGAGGGCCACGGCCGGGCAGGCGCTGCGGCAGGGCTGTCCGGGGCAGCCGGCACAGGGCGGGGCCGCGGGCGGCGGGGGCAGGGCGAGGCGCGGCCCGAGCGCGAGCGCGCCGCGATAGGAGAGAAGGAGCCCCGCCGTCTCGTGGACGAGGAGGCCCACGGGCGACCGCCACGCCCGCCCGCTCGCCACCGCCCAGGCGAGGAAGGGCGCAAAGGGCGGGCCACCGAAGGGGAAATGCGCCGCCCCCCCGAGGCGTCCGGCAAGCCCCGAGATGACCCGCCGCGACCAGCGGTCGAGGGGGTCGCGGCCGCCGTCGGCGAACTCGGGCGCGGCGGTGACACTCGTCCAGAAGCCGGGCTCGCGGGGGCCGAGGAGGACGAGCGTGCCGACCTCCCCGGCAAGCCCGTCCCCGGGCCCGGGATGGAAGGCGCCGAAGACCTCGAGCCCCTCGGCCGCGGCGAGCGCCGCCACCCGGTCGAGGTCGGGGACCGGATCGGGGCCGGGGGGCGGGGCGGGGGGCGCGGCGTTGACGGTCATGGCGCCAAGCCTAGCCCGACCTCCCGCCGCCGGGAAAGCCCCGGCGGCCGTCGCCCCCGCCCGCGCCCCGCCCGGGCCGGAGGCACCGGTCGCGGCCCCACCCTCCCCCCCGCGCCGCCCGCGGCCGCGCGGCCGCCGCGGCCGCGCACGGGCGAGCGCTCCCCGGGGCGCGGGGCCCGGGCGGGCACCTCCCCCTGCCCCGGGCGGCGGGGCCGGGGCGGCCGTCGCGGGGCGCCTCAGGGGGCGGGGCGGGGCTTGACGCGGGGCTCGGTCGCCCGGATCAGCGTGCCCGCGCCGTGGTCGGTGAAGAGCTCGAGCAGACAGGCGTGGGGCGCCCGCCCGTCGAGGATGACGACCGCCCGCACCCCGGCCTCGAGGGCCGCGAGCGCCGTCTCGACCTTGGGGATCATGCCGCCGGCGACCGTCCCCTCGGCGACGAGCGCCCGGACCGCGTCGGGGTGAAGCTGGGTCAGAAGCTCGCCGGCCGCGTCCTTGACCCCGGCGACGTCGGTCAGGAGCAGGAGGCGGTCGGCCTTCAGCGCCCCCGCGATCGCCCCGGCGGCGGTGTCGCCGTTGACGTTGTAGGTCTCGCCCTGCCGCCCGGCCCCGACCGGGGCCACGACCGGGATCATGCCGCCGGCGAAAAGCTGGCGCAGGACGGCCGGGTTCATGTCGGCCGGCCGGCCGACGAAGCCCAGCTCGGGGTCGTCGGGATCGCAGACCATGAGGCTCGCGTCCTTGCCCGAGAGCCCGACCGCGCGCCCCCCCTGGTCGTTGATCGCCTGCACGATGCGCGTGTTGACAAGCCCCGACAGCACCATCTCGACGACCTCGACGGCGGCGGCGTCGGTCACCCGCTTGCCGCGGACGAAGCGCGAGGCGATGCCGAGGCGGTCGAGGAGGTCGTTGATCATCGGCCCGCCGCCGTGGACCACGACCGGGTTCACCCCGACCTGGCGCATGAGCACGATGTCGCGGGCAAAGCTCGCAAGCTCCTCGGCCGCGCCCATGGCATGGCCGCCGAACTTGATGACGACGACGGCGCCGGCATAGCGCTGCAGGTAGGGGAGGGCCTCGGAGAGCGTCCGGGCGGCGGCGGCATAGTCGCGCATCTGGGCGGTCTGCTTTCTCATCGGGGCGCTCCCGGCGGGGGCTCTGCGCTCCGGGTGTAGCGGCAGGGGCGGGCGGGCTCAAGGCTCGCCCGGCCCCCGGGGCGGGGCGCGGAGCGGGGGCGGGGCGTTCAGGCCAGCCCCGCGATCGCGGCCCTGAGGGCGGGGATGCCGGTGCCGGTCTCGGCCGAGGTGAGGAGGATCGCGGGGAAGGCCGCGGGGTGGCGGGCCAGCACCCCGGCGACGGCGTCGAGAAGCGGGGCGACGGCGCGGGGGGCGATCTTGTCGGCCTTGGTCAGCACGAGCTGGAAGGGCACCGCGGCGCGGTCGAGAAGCGCCATGACCTCGGCATCCGGCGGCTTGACGCCGTGGCGGGCATCGACGAGCAGGAAGGCCCGGCGCAGGTTCGGCCGCCCGGCGAGATAGTCGCGCACGAGGGCCTGCCAGCGCGCGACCGTGGCCGGCGGCGCCTTGGCATAGCCGTAGCCCGGGAGATCGACGAGGTAGTGCCGGGGGCCGAGCGCGAAGTAGTTCGCCTCCTGCGTCCGGCCCGGCGTGACGGAGGCGCGCGCGAGCCCCCGCCGCCCGGTCAGGGCGTTGATGAGCGAGGACTTGCCGACGTTGGAGCGGCCCGCGAACGCGACCTCGGCGCGGTCGGCGGGAGGCAGGGCGGCAAGGGCGGTCACGCCCTTGAGAAAGACCACGGGGCCGGCGAAGAGGCGCCGGCCGGCCTCGATCGCGGCGGCGTCGGGGTCGGGGGCAGGCGCGACGGGGGGCGGCACGGCGCCGCCTCAGCCCGCGGCCGCGGCCGGGCCGCCGGCGCGGGCGGGCGCCGACCCGGGGCCGGTCATTTCGCCGCCGGGCGCCGGCGGCGGAGGCCCGCGAGGATGTTGCCGAAGATGTCCGGCCGGTGGCCGTGGCTGCGCATGATCAGATACTGCTGGGTGAAGGTGATCATGTTGTTGGTGATCCAGTAGAGCACGAGCCCCGAGGCGAAGCTTCCGAGCATGAACATGAAGACCCAGGGCATCCAGGCGAAGATCATCGCCTGGGTGGGGTCGGCCGGGGCGGGGTTGAGCTTCTGCTGGAGCCACATCGAGATGCCGAGCAGGATCGGCAGGGCGCCGATGAAGACGAGCGCGAGCAGGCTTCCCGGTGCCGGGGGGGCCCAGGGCAGGAGGCCGAAGAGGTTGAAGAGCGAGGAGGGATCGGGGGCCGAGAGGTCGCGCACCCAGCCGATCCAGGGCGCATGGCGAAGCTCGATGGTGACGAAGATGACCTTGTAGAGCGAGAAGAAGATCGGGATCTGGAGGAGGATCGGCAGGCAGCCCGCGGCCGGGTTGACCTTCTTGGTGCGGTAGAGCGCGATCATCTCCTGCTGGAGCTTCTGGCGGTCGCCGGCGACGCGCTCCTTGATCTTCTCCATCTCGGGCTGGAGTTCCTTCATCCGCGCCATCGAGACGTAGGACTTGTAGGCGAGCGGGAAGAGGACGGCCTTGATGACGAGGGTCAGGAGCAGGATCGACCAGCCCATGTTGCCGACGAAGCGGTGGAGCCAGTGCAGGACCGAGAAGATGGGCTTGGTCAGGAAGAAGAACCAGCCCCAGTCGATGGCGTCGACGAAGCGGTCGAAACCCATGCCCGTCTGGTAGGCGCGGATCGTGTCCCACTCCTTGGCGCCGGCGAAGAGGTGGGTGGTGGCGCGGGCCGCGGCACCGGGGGCGACGTCGATCGCGGGGTGGCGGATCTCGGTCTGGTAGATGTCGGAGCCGGCGACGTATTTCGCCACCGCCGTGAAGGGGTGGCCGGGGGCGGGGACCAGCGCCGTCATCCAGTACTTGTCGGTGAAGCCGATCCAGCCGTTGGCGGCGACCTCGGTGACCTCGGCCTGGGCCCCCTCGCGGGCGACCGGGGGCAGTTCGGCGACCTTGTCGTAGTCAAGCTCGCCCAGCGTGCCGTCGGCCATCCGCACCACGCCCTCGTGGAGGATGAAGAAGTTCTGCAGGTCGCCCGGCAGGCCGTGGCGGGCGACGATGCCCCAGGGGGCGAGCCGCACCGGGGCGGCGCCGCCGTTCGTCACCTCCTCGGTGACGGTGAAGAGGTAGTTGTCGTCGATGGCGATGGTGCGCACGAAGCGCAGGCCCGCCGGGCTCTCCCAGGTGAGGACGAGCGGGGTCCCGGGCGTGAGCGCCGCCCCCTCGGCGGCCTGCCAGAGGGTGTTGGGGCCGGGGACGTCGTCGAAGCCGAGCGTTCCCCCCGGCGCCCAGCCGAAGAGCGCATACTGCGCATCCTTCCCCCCGACCGGGCGGAGGAGCTGAACGACCGGCGAATCGGCCGCGAGCGTCGTGTGGTAGTCCTTGAGGAGCAGGGTGTCGATGCGCCCGCCGAGAAGCGAGATCGTGCCCTCGAGCCGCGGCGTCTCGATCGCGAGCCGCGGCGCGTCGCCGGCCTCGGCGGCCGCGGCATCGGGGCCGGCGGGAAGGTCGGCGCCGGCGCCAGCGGCGGGCGGGGTCGGCGCCAGGGTCGTGCCCGGGGCGGTGGCCGCGGGCGGCGGCGGGGTCAGCGGCGCGGGCTCGGGCTGCGGAAAAAGGACGAACCAGACGAGGATGACGAGAAAGCTGAGCGCCGTCGCGAGGATGAGATTCTTGTTCTGGTCGTCCATCGGACCGCCACCGTCGGGCTTGGGGGGGAGGGAAGGCGCGCCCGCTTCAACAGCCCGGGCGGCGAAAGGTCAAGCGCTTTCACCCCCCGGGCGCTCCGGGCGCCCCCCCGGGGCCGCCCGGCCCGCGGTCACCGGGGCGCGCGCGCCGGGGATCGGGCGGGGCCCGCTGCCCCTGCCCCGGCGGCGGCACCCCGCGGGCGGCCGCCCGGCCCGCGGTCGCGGGGGGGCGCGCGCGCGCCGGGGATCGGGCGGGGCCCGGGGCGCCGGGGCCCGG
>JADLCV010000001.1 GCA_020846995.1 Paracoccaceae bacterium | reverse complement strand
CGGCTGAGTCCGTTCACGGCCGGTCCGGACCTGTCGCGAGGGATTGAGCGGCGGCGGGGACGGCGGGTTTGACATCATCGACGGGCTTGTTATCACTGAAAGGCCTCTTCGCCGCGACCGTCGGCACCGGCCCCCTGGTCAATGTGGCGAGCGACCGTCATGGGAGGACCTCCGATGCACCCCACGATTTCCGGCCCGGCCGTGCGCCATGCGCTTTCCTTGGCGCTGACCCTCGCCGTCGGGGCAATTCCGTCGCTGGCGACGGGCGCAGCCGATGCGATCCCGCCGGCAGGGTCCGCAAGCGCCGGAGCCGGGCAGGCCCTGCTGGTTCTCGCCCAGGCGCAGCCGGCCGAGCATCCGGTCTCCTTCGCGCCCGAGCAGGCCGACCGCGGCAAGCGCCAGTTCCTGCGGGATTGCACCGACTGCCATGGCGATGACCTCGAGGGCGGGCTGAACGGCGGGCCGCCGCTGAAAGGCGTCCAGTTCAACGAGAAGTTCGGCAACGGCGCGCCCGCGTCGGCCCTCTTCAGCTTCATGAGCACACTGATGCCGCCCGACTCCCCGGGGCGCTTCTCGGCCGACGCCTATGCCGACATGATGGCCTACATCCTCAAGCTGAACGGCTACCAGCCGGGGGCGCCGCTGCCCTCCGACCTCGATGCCCTCGACTATGTGATCATGGAGAAATGATCCCGCCGCGCGTGGCCGGGGGGGGCGGGACCGGGGCCGGGGGCTGACGATGGGGTGGCCCGATCTCACCCTGCAGGGGCTCGTCTTCCGCGCCCTGTCGCTTCTCCTCGTCGCCGGAGTGCAGGGCGGCAGCATGGCGGCGGCCGCGGTCCTTCTCGGCGACCGGGGTCCGAAATACGACGGCCGGCTGACCCTGGCGCCGGGCAGCCATATCGACCCCGTCGGTGCCTTCGGGCTGATCGTCTTCGGCCTCGGCTGGACAAGACCGCCGGACGTCGAGGCGGGGCTGCTTCGCCCCGGCCCGGTCGCCATCGTCGTCGTCATCCTGGCCGGATCGCTGGCCCTCCTGGCCCTGTCGGCCGTGCTCGGCGCCCTGATCGTGCCGGCGCTGACCGGGATGTCCTACACCGCCGGACTGACGGCAGCGGCCTTCCTGCGAACCGCGGCCAGCCTGTCGATCGGCTGCGCCCTGCTGGCGCTTTTCCCGATACCCCCGCTCGCCGGCGGTCTCGTCCTCGGCGCCGCCGGGGTGACCCTGCCGCCCCCGGTCCGGTCCGGGCTTGCGATCCTTCTGCTGGCGGCCGTTGCCGCGGGCCTCGCCGGCCGGTTGCTCGGCCCGCTGCAGGCCGCTCTCGCGGCGCTGGTCCTCGGCGGCTGAGACGGGATCAGAGTGCGGGGCCGGGGGTTTCCGTCCCGAGCGTCCTCAGCCCGTAGCGGGCGAGGATCGCCGCCAGCGTGCCGTCGGCCTCCATGGCGCCGAAGGCCCGGGCGATCGCGCGCTTGAGCGTGATGTCGCCCTTCCAGAGGCCGAGGACGAGATGGTGGCGGGCCAGCGCCTCGGGCAGCGACGCGACCCAGAGGCCGTGGTCCGCCGCCAGTTGCCCGGCCAGGAGTGCCTCGGTGATGCCGCCGTCGAACGCGCCCCCGGTGATCCCGCCGACCAGCTCGGCGCCGCTGCGCGTGACGCGGATGGTGACGGATTCGCGCCGCAGATACCCCGAGAGGCCGATGCGGTCGAGGCCCGAGATGTTCGTCAGAACCCCGAGGGTCAGGCCGTGGATGTCGGCGAGGGGTCGCGCCGCGATGATCGCCCATCCGGTCTCGGCGTAGGGCGGGCCGGTGTCGAGGAAGGACCGCGTCAGCGTCGAATCGACGACGCCACCGGCAAGGACCTGGCAGGTGCCGCGATTGATGGCCCAGTGGCGCGGGTTGAAGTCGCGACCCATGGCATCGATGGGGCTGACGAGGAGCCCGACCCCGATCCGGTCGGCGACGCCGCGAAGAAGCTCGACGTCGATGCCCGGCCGGTCGGCCTCTCCGGTGACGAGCGGCGGATAGGTGGTCGGGATGCAGGCGCGAAGGGCGCCCGACGCCCTCACCTCCCGCAGCGAGGTATCGGGCGGAAGCAGGGTGACCATGAGCATGAGGCCGACCACCACGGCGAGGCCGCCGAGGTTCCCTGCCAGTCGCCGCAGCATGGGCATGGCGCGCCCCTCACGCCCGGCGGAAATCGAGGAGCGCGATCGTGAACAGCACGATCCCCGCCACGGCCATGATGAGGAGGCCGAGGCGGGGATCGAACTGGTTGTAGTGGATGAGGACGCCGCGCAACGTGTCGACGGCATAGGTCAAGGGGTTGTATTCGACCAGCGTGACCAGCCAGTCGGGATAGACGACGCGGGTCTGGGCCCGGGTCAGCGCCGGGTCGAGCGGAAAGATCGAGCTGGAGGTGAAGTAGAGCGGCAGGATGACCGCATTCGAGAAGACGCCGAACCCCTCGAAGCTGCGGATGCGGTTCGCGATTACGATCCCGAGCGAGGTCAGCGCCAGGGCCAGCATCGCCATGACGCCAAGCGCCTTGGCGACCGTGCCCCAGGTCAGCGGCACGTCGGCGAAGCGCGCGAGGACGAGCACGAGCGAGCCATGCGCCATCGCCACCGTCGCCCCGCCCAGCACCTTGCCGAGAAGCACCGTGCTGCGCGAGAGCGGCGACACCAGGACCTCGCGCAGGAAGCCGAACTCGCGGTCCCAGATCACCGAGATCGCGGACTGCACCGAGGTGTACATGATGTTGAGCGCGACGACGGCAGGAAAGATGAACTGGAGATAGGTGAACGGCACGACGAAGGTCACTTCGCCGTAGACCTCGCCGCGGAAATAGGGGTTGAGGCCGATGCCGAGGATCAGGACCCAGAGGATCGGGCGGCTGAAACCGCCGACCAGCTGGCCGCGGTCGCGCACCGCTCGCTTCACTTCGCGGAGCCAGAGCCCGTAGAGGCCGCCAAGCTGGACGAGGACCGGCGAGCGGCGGGACACCGGCGCGAGGGATGGGGTGGGCGCGGCCGCGGTCATCGGGTGTGTTCTCCTCCGCGCCGGCCGAAGGCGCGGGTGCGTTCGCTTTCGCCGGCCGACTGGTCGCGCAGGGCCCGCCCGGTCAGGGTCAGGAATACCGTCTCGAGGCTCGGGATCTCGACCGTCATGGAGCGGATGCGACGGCCGCAGTCGGCAAGGAACGCCTCGACGAAGGCATCGTCCGAGGCCAGCAGGATGGCGTCGCCGGCCTCTCCCTTCAGGCGGTCGGCAAAGCGGCCGAGGATCGCGCGGCGATCGTCGTCGCCGCGGGGAACGATCCGCAGCATCTGCCCGCCATGGGTGCGCTTCAGGGTCTCGGGTGCATCGAGCGCGAGGACCCGGCCCCGATCGACGATGCACACGCGGTCGCAGCCCTCGACTTCCTCGATGTAATGGGTGGTGACGAGGACGGTGATGTGGCGTTCCCCGCGCAGGCGGCGGATGTAGGACCAGATGCGCTCGCGGCTCTGGGCGTCGAGCCCGGCCGTCGGTTCGTCAAGGAGCAGGATCTCGGAATCGTGGATGAGGGCGCGGGCGATCTCGAGCCTGCGCTTCATGCCCGAGGACAGCGTCCGCGTCGTCCGGTCGGCCCATGCGGTCAGTTCCACCAGCGCCAGCATCTCGTCGATGCGCCGGCGCCGCAGCGCCCCCGGCACGCCGAAGACGAGCCCGTGGAGGTCGAGGTTCTCGCGCACCGTCAGCCGGTCGTCGAGGCTCGCCTCCTGGAAGACGATGCCAAGGAGGCGGCGCGCCGCGAGCGGCTGGCGGACCACGTCAAGGCCGCGGATCAGCGCCTGGCCGCTGTCGGGGCGCAGGACCGTGCAGAGGATGTGCAGGAGCGTCGTCTTGCCGGCGCCGTTCGGACCGAGGAGCGCGAAGAATTCCCGGTCGCGGACCTCGAAGCTGACCCCGTCGAGCGCCAGGGTGCGGCCGAAGCGGCGGGAGATGGCATCGACGCGGATCGGGGGCGCGGGTGCGGTCCCTTCGGCCATCAGGGCGCGGCCTTCGCCGGGAAGTGGTAGCCGTCGAGAATGCCCGCGATGGTGCCGTCCGCCGCCAGCGCGCCGATCGCCTCGTCAATGGCCGCGCGCAGGAAGGTTTCATTGGCAAGGATCAGCGCCCCGACCCCCATCCGCGTCGGCGGAAGCGGTCGGGGGTCGATCTCCCGCAGGGCGGCGAGGGCCGGGTCCGCGCGCTGGCGCGCCCACAGGCTCGGGGCCCAGACGAGCGCGACAGCGACCGTGCCCCGCAGGAGCGAGTCGAGGGCGAGGTCGTTGGTGCCCATGGGATAGACCGGCCAGCGCCGGTCCGGGCTTTGCGCGAGAAGATAGGCCATCAGCCGGATATGGGCCGAGGTTCCGCCGGTGGCCCCGATCGGGCGCCCCGGCGCGAGGTCGGCGAGGGACTTGAGGTCCGGGTTGGTGGTGACGAAGACATAGCCCGTCTCGTAATAGGCGCGGGTCAGCGCCGCCCAGTCGCCATAGCCTTCGGGGATCAGCTTGAAGCCCATGTGGACGTCGCAATGCTCGAGCATGACGCCATAGACGCGGGTGATGTCCTCGACGACGATCTCGGTCTCGACGACATGGCGCTGCGGCTCGAGAAGCAGGGCCTGGGCGATGGCGTCGGCGATGGCGCCGGCCACCTCCCAGTCGGGATCGCGGCGGTCGACGCAATAGCGAAGTTGCGATTCATCAAGCCGCCGGCCGTAGATCCACTGCTCGTAGGCATAGGGCACATCGTAGAATTCCGGCTCCTGCGCCGCGGCCGGCCCGAGCCCGGCCGCGGCCATCGGGACGGCCAGCAGCCATGCCGCCGCAAGACCGGAGAGGCGTGAAGGCGCAGGCGAACGGGGCACGGTCGGACCTCCCGGAGACACCGGCCGGGGCACGGGGCCAAGGAAATCGGGCGGACCGGAGGTCTCCGGCCCGCCCGGGCAGGGTAGCGGGGTGTCCTCAGCCGCTCAATCGGGCAGCGCGAAGACGTAGAGGGCCGCCGGGTTGTTCGGCGGAAGCTTGACGTCCGGGGTCAGCGAGGCGAGGCGCCCGAGCCCCGAGGCCCAGTTGGCGACGACCGCGACATACTGCTTGCCGTTCGCAGTGTAGGTGACCGGGAACGACTCGAGCGAGTTGGTCAGCCGCGGGCTCGTCCACAGGACGGCGCCGGTCTCGTCGTCGAGGGCGAGGAAATGGCGGTCAAGGGTTCCCACGAACACCACCCCGCCCGCAGTCGGCAGGGTCGAGCTGGTCACCGGCGCATGCTGCCGATACATCCACATGTCCGACAGGTCGGTGAGCCTGACGGCGCGAACCTGGCCGATGTTGCCGTCGCTGTCGGGAACCGGGACGCGGGCAAAGGTCGCCCGGCCGCCGCCGGTGTAGATCGTCCCCGGATCGAGGGGCTGAACGGTCGTGTTCGAGCAGAACTCGACCGTCGGGAGGTAGAGCGCCTGCGTCCGCGGGCTGTAGGCGGTGGCCTGCCAGGCCCGCCCGCCGGGGTCGGCCGGGCAGTTGAAGGTGGACTTGCCGATTTCCGGGATCACTTCCGGGTTGATCGTCTTCACCCCGGTCTCGGGGTCGATCGAGGCCACCACGTTCTGCGGCACCGTCTCCTTGGCCCAGAGCCATTCGCCGCTGGTGCGGTCAACCGCCTCGATGATGCCGAGCTTGCCCGTCGTCACCACCGTCCTGGTGTCCTGGCCATCGACCGGCAGGTCGATGAGCAGGCGCTCGTAGACGTAGTCGAGGTCGAGCGTGTCGGTCGCGAGGTATTGATGATACCATTTCAGATCGCCGGTGGTGGGATCGATGGCGAGGGTCGAGTTGGTGTAGAGCGCGTCGTTGGTGACATTGGGATCCGCGCTCTTGGGAAGCAGGCCGTTCAGGACCGCAGGCCAGGGATAGGGCTGGCCCACCCCGGCGAAGACAAGATTCTGGTCGGGGTCGTAGGAGCCGGTGATCCAGGCCGAGCCGCCGTGCCGGCTTTCCAGCGGAATGCCGTTCCAGCTGTTGCCTTCGGGCGTGTCCCCGCGGGCGATCGTGTATAGGCGCCACAGCTCGGCGCCGGTCTTGGCATCATGCCCGGTATAGAAGCAGCCGCCGGGCTGGGCGTTGCCGCAACTCGTCATGCCCTGGATGATGACGCCGTTGGCGACGATCGGGCCGCTCGAATAGCCCCAGCCCTTCTTGACGTCGGCGACCTGCTGGTCCCACACGAGCTTGCCGGTCTTGGTGTCGAGCGCGATGATGTGGGCATCGCGGGTCGCGACGATCAGCGTGTCGCCGTAGATCGCCTTGGAGCGTTCGCCGTTCGGCGGCACCCCGTCGGGCAGGCTGTACTGGTATTCCCAGATCAGGTCGCCCGTCGCCCCGTCGAGGGCCTGGATCAGGTGGGTCGAGTTCTGGATGTAGATGATGCCGTCGTGGACGAGCGGCGTCTCCTGCGTCCGTCCCCCGGGCGTCATCGCCCAGGACCAGGCCAGCTGGAGCTGGCCGACATTGCCCTTGTTGATCTGGTCGAGCGGGCTGTAGCCCCAGCCGTCATAGGTGCGCCGCCACATCAGCCAGTCGCCGTCCGGCGGATTGAGCAGCATGTCGTCGGTGACCGTCGAGACCTTGTCGATCGGGCTGTCCTGCGCCATGGCCGCCTGCACCGCCAGCAAGGACACCGACGATGCAGCGATCACGGCCAGCAGGGACACCTTCTGTATACGGCTCATGCTTGGCCTCCTCCAATGGTTCCGAAGCAACCCGCGAGAAATGACTTCGGAACAACAGCTAGTCTGAACAGGCCGGCCAACTGCGCCGACTCGGAGTTCCCGCTAGCTGAATACAGGCTTCGCATTTCCGACTGCGCTCGTCAACTCCCCTTGTCCCCCCTTGCGTCCCGCCCTTCCGGCTCCATGGCCTCCCGCCGGTGATGGCGCATCCGGCGTCGTCGGGCCGTCCGCAACCCTGCTCCGGCGCGAGAGGCGAAACCGCGGGCAGGCCGGGCGCAGGAGGCTCGGGCCGGAAGGACGCGGGGGGGGCGATGACGCGGGCGGTCCCGGCAGGCCCCGGCGACGTCCGCCGCGGCAATTCCCCCTTCCCGCGCTCCGCCCCCAAGGGGCCGACTCCCGATCGACGCGCACGGGCGAGGGTCGCCGGCCGCCGGGTCGGCGCGGGGTCGGGCAGGGGAGGGGACCTCAGGCGGGATCGCCCGGATGCGCCTCCCGGGCGCCGGCCTTGATCTCGTCGAAGAGCCAGTTGCCGAATAGCTGGACGTTGTGGCTCTCGCGGTAGCGGTCGGGGTAGACGTAATAGTAGCCGTCGCTGCAGGGCATGGCGATGTCGCTGATCTTGACCAGGATGCCCGCGTCGAGTTCCCGCCGCACGAGGAACTCGGGGAGGAGGGCGAAGCCCATTCCCGCCGCCGCCGCCTCGATCACGAGCGAGTAGAACTCGAATTTCGGCCCCGCCTCGCCGTCGGCGTGGTCGATCCCCGCGTGGCCCAGCCATTCCCGCCACAGGAAGGGACGGGTCGTGTGCTGGATCAGGAGCCCCTCGCGCAGGAGGTCGGGGAGCGGGCTGCCGGTGAGCCGCGCCGGCGCCGCCACCGGCACCACGCTTTCCCCCATCAGGAAGTGCATGATGCAGTTGGGCCAGGCGGCGGGGCCGAAATAGATGGCGGCCTGGATGTTCTCGCTCGCGAAGTCGAAGCGGCGGATCTTGGAGACGAGGTTGATGTCGATGGCGGGGTTGGCGGCGAGGAAGCGGCTCAGCCGCGGCACGAGCCAGCGCGAGCCGAAGGTGGGCACGCAGCCGAGCGTCAGGACGCCGCCCTGCCGCCCCTCGGCCAGCATGCGGGCGGTCGCGACCTCGATCTCGTCGAGGAGGCCGCGCAGGCTTTCGGCATAGGTGCGGGCGGCCGGCGTGGGCATGATGCGCTGGCGCTCGCGCAGGAAGAGACGCTGGCCCAGCAGGTCCTCGAGATAGGCCAGCCGCCGGCTGACCGCGCTCTGGGTCATGTTCAGTTCCGAGGCGGCGAGCGTGACCGAGCCGTTGCGGACGACCGCCTCGAAGCAGCTGAGGTCGCGGGTCGACGGCAGCGTGCGGCGCAAGGCGGCCCCCCGCATCCACCATTCCATTCTGGAATGACTACCGCGACACTCGTCACTATGCAATCGCGCGACCCCGGTGCAGTCTGCCGGCCGCGGGGCGAGGGGCCCGTGATGGCGGGTTGCGTGCGGCCGGGGATGGGACGGAACGGCGAGCCAAGGGCGGAAGGGCCCCGGCGATGAGGGTCGAGGTGCGCGGGCTCGCGCGCCACTACGCGCTCGGCGCCGGGCTCGCGGCCCGGCTGTGGGGCGAGCGGCCGCGAAGCCTGCGGGCGGTCGACGGCGTCAGCTTCGATCTCGCGGCCGGCGAGGTCCTCGGGCTCGTGGGCGAATCCGGCTGCGGCAAGTCCACCACCGGGCGCCTCCTCGTGGGGCTCGAGGAGCCGAGCGCGGGAAGCATCCGCATGGGCGGCGAGGACGCGGCCGCGCTCCGCCGCCGCGACCGGCGGGCCTATCACCGGGGCGTCCAGATGGTCTTCCAGGATCCCTACGGCTCGCTCAATCCCTACCTGACGATCGCCGAGATCGTCGCCCGTCCGCAGGTCTACCAGGGCCACGCGCGCGGGCCCGACCTTGACGCGCGCGTGCGGGCGGCGCTGGAACAGGCCGGACTGACACCGGCCGGGCACTATCTCGGACGCCACCCCCACCAGATCTCGGGCGGCCAGCGCCAGCGCGTATGCATCGCCCGCGCGATCGTCCTCGATCCGGCCGTGCTGGTCGCCGACGAGCCGATCTCGATGCTCGACGTCTCGATCAAGTGGGGCATCATCCGGCTGCTCAAGCGGCTGGTGGCGGAGCGGTCGATCTCGCTTCTCTATATCACCCACGATCTGGCGACGGTCGCGGCGATCTGCGACCGCATTGCCATCATGTATCTCGGCCGCATCGTCGAGATCGGCCCGGTGGGCGAGGTGCTCGCGGCCCCGCGCCACCCCTACACGGCGGCCCTCGTCTCGGCCATTCCCATCGCCACGCCGGGCGCGCGGCGGCCGGCGCCCGCCATTCGCGGCGCGATCCCGGATGCCGCCGACATCCCGCCCGGCTGCCGCTTCGCGCCCCGCTGCCCGCGGGCCACCGACGTCTGCCTGAAGGCCGACCCGGCGATGACCGGCACCCTTCCCTGGCAGGCCGCCTGCCACCACCCGCGGCCGGGGGGCGCCGCATGACCGCCTACGTCCTGCGCCGGCTGGCCTACATGGCGATCACGCTCTTCGCCATGATCACGCTCATGTTCTTCATGTTCCGCCTGCTGCCCGGCGACCCCACGGCGACCGTCATCAGCCCGGCGCTCGACGAGGGCGCGCGCGAGGCGATGCGGCGGCGCTTCGGCCTCGACCAGCCGCTTCTCACGCAATACCTCGCCTATCTTAGAAACCTCACCGTGCTCGACTTCGGCCTCTCCTTCCGCACCTCGGCCCCGGCCTGGGAGATGATCGAGCTTCGGCTGGTCAACACCCTCCTCCTGATCCTGCCGTCGATGATCGCGGCCTACGCCATCGGCGCCTTCGGCGGGGCCCTGATCGCCTGGCACCGGGGCGGCAAGGCCGAGGCGAGCGTGGTGCTCTTTGCCACCGCCATGCAGTCGGCGCCGCTCTTCTGGCTGTCGATGCTCGCGATCCTCGTCTTCTCGATCCTGCTCGGCTGGTTCCCGACCGGGCACATCGTCACCCCGGGGCGCTTTCCCGGCCCCAGCTGGCGGATGTACCTGACCGCCGACTTCCTCCACCACCTGGCCCTGCCATTCCTTGTCAACACCCTCTACCAGCTGTGCTTTCCCCTGCTCCTGATGCGCTCGACGATGCTTTCGACGATCGGCGAGGACTATGTCGAGCTCGCGCGCATGAAGGGGCTGACGGAACGCCGCGTCCTTTACGGCCATGCCATGCGAAACTCGCTCCTGCCGCTGGCGACGACCCTGCCGATGATCCTCGGCTGGGCGGTCGCGGGCTCGGTCGTGATCGAGACGGTCTTCAGCTGGCCCGGGCTCGGCCTCCTGATGATCGAGGCGATCTCGGGGTCGGACTATCCGGTCGTGCAGGGCGCGTTCCTGCTCATCGCCGTCCTGACCATCCTTGGCACATTCGTCGCGGACCTGCTCTACGGTCTGCTCGATCCCCGCATCACCTACCGCTGAGAGGGGGCCGCGATGGCGTTCCTGCTTTCCTTCCTTGGGGCGGTCTGGAAGGCGCCGACGGGGCGCTTCAGCCTCGTCCTCCTCGCCCTCTTCCTCGTCGCCGCGATCCTCGGGCCGCTGGTCGCGCCACACGATCCGATGCTGCGCAACTACGGCCCCGACCACAAGCTCCTGCGGCTGGCGGGGCCCTCGTGGGACCACTGGCTCGGCACCACGCTGATGGGGCGCGACATCGCGAGCCAGATGCTGCACGGCGCCCGCCCGGCGCTTCTCGTCGGCGGGCTGACGGCGTTCGGGACCGTCGCCATCGGCATGAACATCGGGCTCGTCGCCGGCTATTTCGGGGGCCGCACCGACGACGTCCTGATGCGGATCACCGACATGTTCCTCGGCCTGCCCTTCCTGCCCTTCATCATCATCGTCCTGTCGCTGACCGGGCGCAGCCTGACGACCATCGTCGTCGCCATGACGCTGGTGATGTGGCGCTCGACGGCGCGCGTGATCCGGGCCCAGGTCCTCTCGCTGCGCGAGATGCCCTTCGTCGCCGCCGCGCGCATCACCGGGGCGAGCGACCTCGCCATCGTCTACCGCGAGATCGCGCCCAACGTCCTGCCGCTCGCGCTCGTCAACGCCGCCTTCGCGCTCGCCTGGGCCATCATCACCGAGGCGAGCATCGGCTTTCTCGGCTTCGGCGATCCCAATTCGATCACCTGGGGCTCGATCCTCTACGACGCCTACGCCTCGCAGACCATGTATCGCGCGCCCTGGTGGGTGGTGCCGCCCGGCATCGCGATCATGGTGCTCGTCTCGGCGGTCTATTTCGTCGGACGCGCCTACGAGGAGGTGCTGAACCCGCGCCTCCGGGGGATCTGAGCCATGGCGATCCTCGACATCGAGGGGCTCGACCTCCGCTACCGCACCGACCGCGGCCCGGCCGAGGCGCTGTCGGAGGTGAGCCTGCGGGTCGAGCGGGGCGAGGCGATCGGCATCGTCGGCGAATCGGGCTGCGGGAAAAGCACGCTCCTGAAGGCGGTCATGGGTGTGATGCCGCCCAACGCGGCGATCACCGCGGGCGCGATCCGCTTCGAGGGGCGCGATCTCGTCGCTGCCGGCCCCGAGGCCTGGCGGCGCATCCGCTGGAAGGGCGTCGCCATGATCGCGCAGAGCGCCCTCAACGCGCTGAACCCGGTCAAGCGCGTGGACGCCCAGATCGCCGAGGCGATCACGACCCACGAGAGCCGCACCCGGGCCGAGGTCGAGGCCCGCACGCGCGAGCTTCTGGCGCTGGTCGGCGTCGATCCCGGCCGCGCGCGCGACTATCCCCACCAGTTCTCGGGCGGCATGCGGCAGCGGGTGCTGATCGCCATGGCGCTCGCGCTGCGCCCGCCGCTCCTTCTGGCCGACGAGCCCACGACCGCGCTGGACGTCATCGTCCAGGACCAGATCTTCCGTCGCATCGGCGCCCTGCGCGGCGAACTCGGCTTTGCCATGGTGCTGGTGACGCACGACCTCGCGCTGGTGATCGAGAACTGCGACCGCATCGCGGTCATGTATGGCGGGCTCGTGGTCGAGGAGGGGCCGGTGGCCGCGATCGCGACCGCCTCCTGCCATCCCTACACGCTCGGGCTCTACAACGCGCTCTCGCGTCTCGGGCAGCGCCGCCAGCCGGTCTCGATCCCCGGTCGCCCGCCCGATCCGCTCGCCCCGCCCGCCGGCTGCCGCTTTGCGCCGCGCTGCCCCTTCGCCATCGAGCGCTGCCATCGCGAGCGGCCGGTCATGCAGGCGCTGTCGGCCCGCCACGCCGCCCGCTGCCTGCGCGCGGCCGAGATGAACGACCTGCGCCCCGCCGCCGCCCTGCCCGAGACCTGGGAAGGCCCGCAGCCCTGACCCCCATCCCCCAGCGAGGACGAGACATCATGCACTATTTCGCCTACGGCAACCTCCTGGACATCGAGCTGATGCGGGCCTCCTGCCCGACCGCGCGGGCGGTCGCCGTCGCCCGCCTCGACGGCTTCGAGTTGCGCTTTGCCAAGTGCACCGATACCGCCCACGGCGGCTGCACGCTGATCGCCGATCCCGCCGCCGTCACCTGGGGCGTGCACTACGAGATGTCGGCCGAGGACCGGGCCGCGCTCGATGCCTCGGCCGGGATCGAGGCGCGCCGCTGGGCGCTGAAGCCGGTGACGGTCAGTGGCGTGGACGGCAGGGAGTATCAGTCGGTGACCTACGTCATTCCCGACGACCGCGGCCCCCACAGGCCGACGCCGGGCTATGTCGGCCCCATCCACAAGGGCGCGGCGGCCCTGAACCTGCCCGCAGCCTATCGCGAGCGGCTGCGGGCGATCATCGACGACGCCCTCGCCCACGGGGCCTGAGGGCGCCGCCGCCGCCGCCCTTTCCCGGGGCGACGGCTCCCCCCGGGATGGCGAAGGGCGCCGGATCCCTCCGGCGCCCTCCTTCATGGAGGCCCCTGCCGCCTACTCGGGGTAGTGCAGCCGGCCGTTCGCGTCCCAGCTGAAGCCCGCCTCGGTCAGGATCGCCCGGGCCCGGTCGAGATCGTAGGCCTGCACCTCGATGTCGGGGTCCGACCAGAAGGCGTTCGACGGCACGAGCGGGGTCGCGATCGGGATGGCGTCGCCGCCGAGCACGTCCTCGATGATCCGGTCGCGCGGGATCGCCCACGCCAGGGCCTGCCGCAGCGCCTTGTGCGAGAAGGGTTCGGAGCGGATGTTGTAGCGCGCCGACATGTGCCCGTTCGACTGCGCCCGGATCAGCCGCAGGTTGGGCTGGGTGGCGAATTCCGCCACGATCGTCGGCACGATCGGCTGCAGCGAGACGCCGATCTCGCCGCTGCGGAGGGCGGCCGCGAGCACCTCGGCCGCGCCGAACTTGACCATCAGCATGTCGGCCCTGGGGGCCATGAAATGCTCGGCCCGCCGGGTGAACGAGATCTCCTGGCCCTGCCGCCAGTAGGCGAGCGACCAGGCGCCGCTGCCGACCGGCTCGGTGTTCTTGGCGTCCTGCGGGGCCTCCATCGTCTCCCACACATGCCGGGGCAGGATCAGGACCTGTCCCAGCGCCTGGGCGACGAAGCTGGCCGAGGGCTCGGCCAGCGTGAAGCGGACGCGGTTCCCGTCGGCCTCGACCTGCGCCAGGTTGACGAGGGCGGTGCGGAAGTAGGGCGCTTCCTTCTCCTTGAGGTAGCGGAAGGAAAAGGCCACGTCCTCGGCCGTGACCGGCTGGCCGTCGCTGAAGGTCATGCCCTCGCGCAGCACCGCCTCGATGGTGGTGTCGTTGACGACGTCGATCCGCTCGGCCGCCCACATCCGCGGCTTGCCGTCGGGGCCGGGAACGACGAGGCGGTCGTAGATCATCGCCAGCCGGTCCAGATCCTCGAGCGTCTTGAAGACGAGCGGGTTCCAGCTGTCCTGGTCGATCGTCCAGCCGAGCTTCACCGGCCCCTCGACGAGGCTTTCCATGCGGAGCATGTTCCAGACCGAGCGGACGCCGTCCGGCGACGGCTGGTAGTCGTCAAGCTTCACCCGGTCGGTGTTGATCGCCATGGTGTTGATGACCGAGGCGATGAGCCCTTCGGGCTGCTCGTCGTGGAGGAGCTTCTGGATCTGGAAGATGACGGCGCGCCGGGCCTCGGGCTCGTAGAGCCTGCGCTGCTCGGGGATCAGCGCCTCGAGCGCCTCGGAGTGGAAGCCGCCGACGTTGCCGCCACCCGGCTTGTCGTTGATCCCGGCGAACTGGCTGACCGTGAAGAACTCCGGATCAAGCCGCGTCGGCGAGCCCGACAGCACCGACATCACGACGTCGAAGTTGTGGTCCGTGAACCACATCGCCACCATCGGCGAGGGGAAGGGCTGGGGGTTGAGCTGGACGTCGAGCCCCAGTTCGCGCCAGCTTTCGGCGATGTAGTTCGAGGTCTCGTAATAGTGCTGGTAGTTCGAGGCGGGCCAGGTCAGGAAGCTGATGGTCTGGACCTCCCGCCCCTCGGCCAGCGCGGCGAAGGGCATCAGGGCCACCCCCGACACCAGGCCCGAGATCAGGATCGCGGTTTGGGTTCGCATCTTCTACTCCCCGACTGCGGTCAGGCTTGCGCCGACCCGGCTGGCCGGCCCCAGGGCCGGTGGTTCTCGTGCGGCAGGGATGCTAGAGGATCCCGGACCGGGCGATAATTGAAATTTTTCGCCGCCGTCATTCCCCTCTGGAATGCCGCCCCGGATGCCTTCCTGCCGTCCCGACGGGACCGCGGGACGGGGCCAGCGCCCGAGGCGCGGCCGGCCGGGGCGCGAGCGGGCCGGATGTCCCGCCCATGCGGCCGGCACCCGAGATCCCGACTTGTCCGGCCCGGCGGCGTGCCCTCTACTCCGGCCGGCGAGCGGATCACGGGCAGGCAGAGGAGGCATTGATGACCGAAGGATCGCTGTCGGGCCGGCATGTCGCGGTGGCCGGAGGGGAAGGCGCGCTGGGGCAGGCGGTCGTCGCCCGCCTGATCGCGGCCGGCGCGACCTGCCATGTCCCGCGCCGCCGCGCCGGGGGGGCCGCCGGCGACGGCCAGGGCCGGCTGCGCACGACCCCCGGCATCGACCTGACCGACGAGGCGGCGGTCGTGCGGTTCTATGCCACGGTCCCGGACCTCTGGGCCTCGGTCCATCTCGCGGGGGGCTTCGCCATGGCGCCGCTCGCCCGGACCGGGCGGGCCGAGTTCCTGCACATGGTCGAGATGAATGCGCTGACGGCCTTCCTGTGCTGCCGGGCCGCCGCGGCGGCCATGCGCGAGGCCGGCCGCGGCGGGCGCATCGTCAATGTCGCGGCCCGCCCGGCCCTCGAGCCGCGCCGGGGGGCGCAGATGGCGGCCTATGCCGCCGCCAAGGCCGCCGTCGCTGCCCTCACCGAGTCCCTCGCCGAGGAACTGAAGGCCGAGGGGATCCTCGTCAACGCCATCGCCCCCTCGACCCTCGACACGCCCGCGAACCGGGCCGCGATGCCCAGGGCCGACCCCGCGAAATGGCTGAGCCCGGCGGCGGCGGCCGAGGCGATCCTCCATCTGGTCGCGCCCGCCGATCACGGGATCAGCGGCGGGGTCCTGCCGCTCTACGCCCGCGCCTGAGGCGGCAAGGCCCGGCGCCGGTGATGCCCGGCCCCCGGTCGGCGCCCGGGGCATCGAGCCCTGCCTCGCCTCGCGCCCCCTGCGCCCGACGCCCGGGGCCCGGGGGCGTCCTCGTCGCGGACCACCGTGCCGCGGCCCGGGACGGCCCGGCCATCGCGGCCCCCGCGGCATCGCGAAGGGTGGTGTGGAAGGCACCCATGACAGGCCCTGCGCGGGTCCTGGCACGCCACCGAGGAGAGAAGACCCCGTCCGCAGGACGGCGTCGCGTGGCATGACGGCATGGGTTGTCTCGTCCTCGCTGCGCCTGCGCGGCTTGACTCATTCTCGGCGTCCAATCAGTATACTCAATTATCGGAAGTCCGCACCGTGGCGCCCCCCAACCGAATCATGCAAGGCCATGAAATGACACAATTCAATGACAGAAACGTCGTCATCACCGGCGGCGCGGGCGGCATCGGCGAGGCCTGCGCGACAGCCTTCGCCGAGGCCGGAGCCCATGTGACCATCCTCGACTGGTCGCAAGCGTCACTCGACCAGGCGATGACGCGACTGGCCGGCCGGGGCAGGGTCACGGGCATGGCGGTCGATGTGACCGATCGCGAGGCGGTGGCCGCGGCTTTCAACAGGGTGGCCGAGCAGGGGGGCACGGACGTGCTGGTGACCTCGGCGGCCATCGTCAAGACTGGGCTCATCATCGAATTCGACCCCCTCGCATGGGATCGCATCCTGGCCGTGAACCTGACCGGCACCTTCAATTGCTGCCAGCTGGCGGCCCGACAGATGGTCGCCAAGGGGAAGGGCCGCATCATCACCGTCAGTTCGGTCAATGGCCAGATCGCCAACACCGGGCGCGGGGCCTATTCCTGCACCAAGGGCGGCGTCGACATGCTCACCCGCCTGCTCGCGGCCGAACTCGGCGACCGGGGCATCACGGCGAATGCCGTCGCCCCGACGCCGGTGAACACGCCGATGGTCCTGCAGGTTCACGGCCCCAGGGACCGGGCCATCTGGGAGGCCCAGATCCCGGCCCGACGCTACGCCGAACCGGAGGAGGTCGCGGCGGCGATCCTGTTCCTGGCCTCCGACGAGGCCGCCTACATCAACGGCCACATCCTCAACATCGACGGCGGCTTCATGGCCGCGGGCGTTCTCATCCGCTAGCCTCGGAGTCCCTTGACCGGTCCGGGGCGGCGGCGGCGGCAGGACCCGCGCCCCCGCACCGCAGGAGGCGAGGAGCGGATCCCTGTTCCGGCCGACCGGGCCGCGAGGAAGGGCAACGGGTCGAAGCCAGGCGGCCCTCGGCCGTGACGGACCATCGGTCCCGTCCGTCGCCGGGACCTACTAGCCGGCGATCGGGCGCGCATCCCATGTATCGAGCGACAGGTCCGTGATCTCGGCCAGCGCCTGCGACTCGGCCACCAGTATGGTCATCACCCGGTTCTTGGTGAGGTGGTAGTGATCGACCGCGAGCCGGTCGGCGGCGGCCACGTCACGGGCCTCGATGGCCTTGTAGATCTCGTGGTGCTGCCTCGCCGTCTCGGCCAGATGGCCCTTCAGGATGCCGTCGGCCTCGCTGCCCCCGAATTCGTCGGTATTGGCGAAACAGGCCCGCGCGAGCCGGATGGTGCCGGCCAGCGCGGTCTCGTAGAACGCCGACACATAGCGGTTGCCCGTGGCGGCCGAGATCGCCCGGTGGAAGGCGTGATTGGCTTCCGAGCGGACGACGCCGTCGCCGGTCGCAGTGGACTCGTCGAACTCCCTCATGGGGCCGGCGATCTCCTCGAGATCGCGGCGGGTGCGGTGCTCGGCCGCGAGGCGATGCACGAGCCGGCTCGAGATCATGAGGGCGTCGTAGAGCTTCGGCATGTCGTCGAAATCGAGGGGTGCGACCTTGGCCTTCCGCCCCTCGCGCACGACCATTCCGTCTGCGACGAGCTGGATGATCGCCTCGCGCACGGGTGTGCGGGAAACCCCGAGGCGGGTCGCGACCTCGATCTCGTCGAGGATGACGCCCGGCCGCAGGTCGAGCTTCAGGATGGCGTCTCGGAGAACCTGCGTGACCTTCGCCCCGTCTCGCTCGGTCATCACCCTACCTCTCCGCAGTCCTCTTCACCGACCGTCATGGCGACGCCTCACGCAGGGACCGGCCGATGTCAAGCGTGATGGCCGGAACCCTCGCGGCTAGGCCTCCGCGGCCGGGATCTCCGACGCGATCCATTGCATGAACTTCCCGGCGGCCTTCGACAGGCGGCGTCGGTGGTGGGGGACGACGTGCAGACCGGCCGGCAGGGGCCTGCCGGGGCCGAACGGGGCCACCAGCCGCCCGGACGCGAGGTAGCCGGCGGCATAGGTGGAAATCGTGGCGGTGATGCCACCCGTGCTGGCCGCGATCTCGAGCGCCGTCGCGACATTGTCGACCCGGATCACCGGCTGCTTCGGCGCGATAGTGATCCCTTCCGCCCTGGCCCAGCGATCCAGGAATTCCATCTGTCCCTGAACGTCGACGAGCCGGCCGGAATTGATCCATTGGCCGCTCGGTCCCGCGCCTGCCCCGCGCGCCGTTTCCGGATCGCAAAGCAGCATCAGCCGCTCCGCTCCCAGAGGCTGCGCCCCCGGAACCGGCTGCGATCGGTCGAGAAGGAGAATGCTCAGATCCGCGAGGTCGATGTTGGGATCGGTCCAGATCGCGCTGTTGAGGCGCACCTCGACCTGCGGATGGGCGGCGCAGAAGCGGCCGACATTCCCGGACAGCCAGAGGATCAAGAAACTGACGGGAGCCGAGACCGTCACGCGGCTCGTGGCACGGCTGCCGAGCAGGCCCTGGGTCGCGTTCTCGGCCCGATCGAGGGCATCCATGATGCCGGGAAGGTAGGCGGTTCCCACCTCGGTCAGCTCCAGCCCGTTGCTGCGCCGGTGAAACAGGGGCCGGGCAAAGAATTGCTCGAGCGCCCGCACCCGCTGGCTGATCGCGGCCTGGGTGCAGTTCAGTTCCACGGCCGCGCGCGTGAAGCTGAGGTGTCGCGCCGCTGCCTCGAAGGCTTCCAGATAGCTCAGGTTGGGCAGATGGCGCATGAGACCACCCTCCGGCGCCGGGGGGGCATAACACAAACGGGGTCACGGGGCAAAGATCGCTTGCTTGCGCGCGCCCCGCCGGAACCGTTCAATGCCGATGGCAAAGCCCAGGCCGGACCGAAATCGCCATGCCACTGACGTTGCTGAGATATGGCCTGCGTCCTCGCCATGTGTCCTTCCGCGACATCCCCCCGACCCCCGAGCTCAAGCGCGGCTACGACGTCGTCATCATCGGCGGCGGCGGCCATGGGCTCGCGGCCGCCTATTATCTCGGCAAGGCGCATGGGATCCGCAATGTCGCCGTTCTCGAGAAGGGCTATCTCGCCGGCGGCAACACGGCCCGGAACACGACCACGATCCGGTCGAACTACCTGACCGAGGAGTCGATCCGCTTCTACAAGGAGGGCGTCGGCCTCTTCGCGACGATGTCGGATGATCTCGGCTTCAACATCATGTTCTCCCAGCGCGGGCAACTGACGCTCGCCCATTCGGAGGGGGCATTGCGCAGCTTCCACCTGCGGGCCGAGATGGGCAAGCACATGGGAACGCGCACCGAAGTGGTGGACGCGAAGACGGTCCGCGACCTCTGCCCGCATGTCAACCTCGACCTGGGCGGGCTGCACGAGGTCACGGGCGGCCTCTGGCATGCCGATGGCGGCACCGCCCGTCACGATGCGGTGGCGTGGGGCTACGCGAAGCGCGCCGCCGAGCTTGGCGTCGAGATCCACCAGCGCACCGAGGTGACGGGCTTCAGGAAGGCCGGCGATCGCGTCACCCATGTCGTCACCGGCCGCGGCGAGATCGCCGCCGGCCAGGTGCTCCAGGCCGTCGGCGGTCTCAATGGCCAGGTCGCGGAAATGGCCGGCTTCCGCCTGCCGATCCGCTGCTTCCCGCTGCAGGCGATGGTCACGCAGCCCCTGAAGCCGTTCCTGGACATCCTGCTCTCGTCGGCCGACCTTCACACCTATCTGGTCCAGTCCTCGCGCGGCGAGATCGTCATCGGCGGCGGATCGGACCCCTATCAACTCGCCTCGACACGCTCGACCCTCGACCAGAAGGAACACCTCGCCGAGGGGGCGCTGCATCTGTTTCCCTTCCTGCACCAGGTCAAGCTCCTGCGCCAATGGACCGGGATCACCGACATGACCCCCGATTACAGCCCGATCATGGGCGCCTCGCCGCTGCAGAACTACTGGCTCGACTGCGGCTGGGGCACCTGGGGTTTCAAGGCAACCCCGGTGGCGGGAAAGCGCATGGCCGAAGCCGTGGCCACCGGGCGCGTGCCGGACCTCCTTCGCCCCTTCGACCTGCGCCGTTTCGACCGCTTCGCGCTGGTGAACGAAATGGGCGCCACCGCCGCCAGCCATTGAGGTGGGTCGGATGAAGCTTCTGACATGCCCGATCAACGGACCCCGGAACATCACCGAATTCCAGTATCTCGGCCCCGTGCGCGGGGCCAGCGCGGAACGCGCGGGCGAGTTGGTCGAGGCCCTCTTCTACCACGAGAACCCGCTCGGTCCGTTGAAGGAATGGTGGCGGCACACGCCCTCGAACACCGTCTTCATCGCCGAACGCCACACCGTCAGCGACGAGATCCTGGCGACCTGGCTTCCAAATCGAAGGCCCGACTGAGATGACCGCACGCCTGCCCACCCCCTGGGGAACGCGCATCGATCGGTCGCGGACGGTCCGCTTCGCCTTCGACGGCCATGCGATCGAAGGCTTCGCCGGCGACAGCATTGCCTCGGCCATGGCCGGCGCCGATCGCTGGATCCTGTCGCGGTCGTTCAAGTATCACCGCCCTCGCGGCATCCTGACCATGGCCGGTCAGGATGCGAACGCGCTGGTGCAACTGCCCGGCGAGCCGAATGTGCGGGCCGATCTCCGGCCGATCCTGGAAGGAATGCAGGTCACGGCGCAGAACGTCCGCGGCACGGCCGAGAATGACCGTCTGGCCGTTCTCGACCGGCTGGGACGGTTCCTGCCGGTCGGCTTCTACTACCGCAGCTTCTTCGGACCCGGCAGGAATGCCTGGCTGCGCTTCTGGGAGCCGAGGATCCGCCATTCGGCCGGGCTGGGAAAGGTCGACACCACGGCGGGCCCCGGCCACTACATCCGCGAGAACCTGCATTGCGAGGTCCTTGTCGTCGGCGCCGGCCCGGCCGGGCTCTCGGCGGCGATCGTCGCGGCGAAGGCGGGGGCCGACGTGCTTCTGGTCGAGTCCGGGCCTGAGGTCGGCGGCGCCCTGACCTACGCGCGCTTCGCCCCGGAGAACGACGGGGCCGGGGAGACGCTGAAGGCCCTGCGCGCGACGGCCGGGCAGCTCGCCAACCTGCGGATCCTCACCGAGGGCACGTGCAACGGGTGGTTTGCGGACAACTGGCTGCCGGTCATCCAGGGCAACTGCCTCCATCGCGTGCGCGCGGCACAGGTGGTCATCGCCTCCGGATCGCAGGAACAGCCGCTCGTCTTCCGCAACAACGACCTGCCGGGCATCCTGCTGTCGTCGGCGGCGCAACGGCTCATGCGCCATTACGCGGTTCCTCCGGGCCGGCAGGCCGTCGTCTTCGCCGGCAACCGCGACGGCTATCTGACCGCGCTCGACCTTTCCGAGGCGGGGGTCGGCATCGCCGCGATCCTCGATCCCCTCGGGACGCCTTCGTGCCCCGCATCCGCCGGCCTCCTGGCTGCCCGCGGCGTCCGCATCGTCGCCAATGCGCGGATCACCGAGGCCCTCGCCTCGGCCGGAAACCGCCACGTCCGCGCCGTGCGCTATTCCGTTGACGGCCACGACAGCGAGCCGGAAGCTTGCGACGTCCTCGTCGTGGCGGCCGGCTGCACCCCATCCTACCAATTGCCGCTCCATGCCGGCGCGAGGCTGGATCATGACGACGCGAGCGGGCAATTCATGCTGACGGGGCTGCCCGCAGGCATGCATCTGGCCGGGTCGGCCGCGGGCTGCTTCGGGCTTGGCGCCGTCCTGCGCAGCGGTGAGATCGCCGGAGCCCGGGCGGCGTCGGGGGCCGGCCATCCCGCCACCGTGCCCGATCCCGTCGCCGACGACCATGCGCGCGGGATGAACCCGGCCGCGCGCCTCGCGCCGCACCCGAAGGGGCGGGATTTCGTCGACTTCGACGAAGACCTGCAGGTCAAGGACATCCGCAACGCGGTGGCCGACGGCTACCGCGAGCTGGAACTCGTCAAGCGCTATTCGACGGTGGGCATGGGTCCCTCGCAGGGGCGGCACTCCGCACTCGCGACGGCGAGGATCGTCGCCGGGGCGACCGGCCGCACGGTCGGCGAGGTCGGCATCACGACCTCGCGCCCCCCGTTCGGCCCGGAAAAGCTCGGCCTGCTGGCAGGATCCCACCACGTCCCTTACCGCGAGACTGCCATCCATGCCGAACACGTGAGCGACGGCGCGACCCTGACGAGGGCCGGGAACTGGTGGCGGCCGCTCCATTATTCCGGCGCTCGTCCGGTCGGCGAGACGGTCGCGCACGAGGTGAACCTCGTTCGCACCAGGGTCGGAATGCTGGATGTCTCGACCCTCGGCAAACTGGCGGTCCGGGGACCGGACGCGGGCCTCTTTCTCGATCGCGTCTACACCATGGCGCACGCGAGGCAGGCAATCGGCCGGGTGCGCTATTGCCTGATGCTGAACGACATGGGCTCGATCATCGACGACGGCGTCGCCTTCCGCCTGTCGGAGACCGAGTTCTATGTGACCACGACGACCGGCGCCGTCGCCCGCGTCTTCAGCGAGATGCTGCTTCTCAACGCGCAATGGGGAATGCGCGTCGACATCCAGAATGTCACGTCCGCCTATGCCGCCATCAATGTGACCGGTCCCTTCGCCCGCGACGTGCTTGGGGCCCTCGGCGGCGACGTCGATCTCTCGGCCGGGGGCTTTCCCTACCTGCAGGGCCGGGCCGGGGTGATCGGGGGGTGCCCGGTGCGGATCATGCGCATCGGTTTCACCGGCGAGCTGAGCTACGAGCTCCATGTGCCGCAATCCCGCGGCCTCCTGCTCTGGCGGCGGCTGAAGGAAGCGGGCAGGCCACATGGTCTCGAGCCTTATGGCCTCGAGGCCTCCCGCGTCCTCCGCCTCGAAAAGGGTCACATCATCATCGGCCAGGATACCGATGCACTTTCCAGCCCGACCGAACTCGAGATGGGGTGGGCCCTGTCGAGGACCAAGGAGCGATACATTGGCAAGGCCGCGGTCGAGGCCCGCGACAGGCTCGGGCCGAAGCGCAAGCTCTGCGGTTTCGAACTTCCCCGGGATCACGGGATCCGGCTGGCCGAATCCTGCCTTGTCCTGCACGAAGGGGGTCCGGTCGGCTTCGTGACCTCCACGGCCTGTTCCCCGACGCTCGGCAGATGGATCGGCCTCGCCTATGCCCACCCCGAGGGCGCGACCCCCGGTTCGCCCCTGCACCTGCGCGGCCTCTGCGGCCGGGAGGCGAGCGCGAGGGTCGTTTCGACACCCTTCTATGATCCCGGGAATCAACGCCAGGAGATGTGAGATGGCGTCGTCCTCGATCGCCGGCGGCCGCGCCGAGAGACCCGGCGCGGATGGGCGTCTTCGCGCCGGTCCGCCGGCGGGGGTCCTGCCGCGAAGAACGGCGCTGCCCGGACCGGGCGAAAATGCCGTGCTCGACTGCACCGGCGGCGGGCGGTTCGGGCTGCGAGGCCCGGGAACCATGGAGTGGATCGCGGCCGAAGGCCTCGCGCTGCCGGGCACGGTGAACTCGGCACTGACCCTGTCCTGCGGCACGGGCATCCTCAGGCTCGGCGCGCAGGACGTGCTGCTCACGGCGCCGGTCGGGGATGGCGGGGCGCGCCTGCGCGCGTTGCGCGCCGCCTGGCAGGGCAGCACGCTGTCGCCAAGAGGGCATGAGGCCTATCGTGACGAGGGATGGGCCTGGTTCGTGGTCACCGGCGAGGCCGCTCCGCGGCTCATGTCGCGCTTGTCCGCCGCCGACCTCCGGCCCCGGAGCATGAAGGTTGGCCAGATCGCGCAGACCCGCGCCCTCCACCTCGACGCCGTGATCGCCCGGCTCGATCGCTTCGGCACCGTCTCCTACGACATCTTCCTGGATATGGCCTCCGTCCGGTTCGCGCGGGAGGTGCTGGCCGAGACCGCGAACGGGATCGACGCCGGCTTCGGGCTGGCGGAACTGCGCGTCGATGGCTGAGGGCCGACTTCCGCCCCGTCGGGCATGAACGCGGCCGTCGCGTCGTCCTGACGGCGGAGGCGGACGTCCGCGATCGCCCGGGAGGCGCGCCGACCATGCGCCCCGACTGCATCACGCCGCCGATGTTGCCCCGTCTCGTCAGCAACGAGATATCCCGGAGGGGATTGCCGGCTCCATGGCCCTCGCGGTGGTCACTCGGACCGATCGCCGCCCGGCCCTTCACCTCCCCGCGGGAACGCCAGACCCCGCGAAGCCCGGCACCCGGCGCAGTGGCGCGCGACGAGGCCCTGCGGTCATCCAAGCGCAGCGGCCGATCCCCATGGCGACGATGGAACGGCTACCGCTGCCGTGGCCACATCGAAACGACGATGCATCGCATCAGACTGCCGGGCCAGTGCCCGAGCGCGCGCGTTTTCGACCGTCAGGTCGCCGGGGTCCAGGTTCGCGTTCCTCGCAGGTTCCCTCGGACCGAGGGCGTTCGCCGGCTCGATCCTCACCGGCTTCACCGCGCCCGGCACGTCCATCGCGGACGTCGCGGGATCGGTCTGTCCGGGGAAAGGGGAGGTCCGGCCGGAAGACCTCTTGTGCAACCGCGGCCAAGGCCGCCCGCCCCCTTCACCCGCAAGGGTACAGACACCCGGGCGGATGAAGTGAAGGGTCCCGTGCCTTGCGGTCAGGAGACGGCACGCCCTCGGGACCGGCGGACATGTGCCAGTCGATGACGCAACCGCCGCGGGCACACGGGTCCGACCGTCCGTGCGCCCGCGCCGGGACTCAGAGGACGATGAGCTCGTACGGGGTCGAACCCAGGGCCTCGGCGCCGTCGGCGTTGACCACGACCGTCGAGGTCACGCTCGAGTAGTACGAACCCCGCTTGATCTTGCTGCCGTGATAGGTCACGGCCACGTTTCCCTCCTCGAGGGGCCGGTCGGCCCAGGCCCAGAACTGCTGCGGCTGGTCGACGACGTTGAGGCCGATCCCCTCGAACACGCCCAGTTCGGTTCCGTGCGTCAGTTCGCTGTTTTCCGGCTGGGCCGCGTAGCTCCACAGGTCGAACCCGCGCTGCGCCTTGTAGGCATTCACCTTCTCGTGCAGTTCGGTGCTGGTGAGACCGGGCCGCATCAGGCTCACCGTGTAACGCATCTGGTCAACGGCATCGCGAAAGGCCGCGACATGATCCTTGTGCGGCTCGCGCATGTAGACCCTCCGCATGCTCATCCCATGGTAGCCGCCGCTCCCCGGGCCCTCGAGCAGAAGGAGGACGAAGTCGTCGGGCTGGAGGCGGTAATGCCGGTCGTTCCAGAATGTCGTCCCGGCCCAGCTCGCGGCCGGCTCCTCGTCGGCAAACGGGGCGTTCTTCCCCACCCCCATCAGGACCTTGTACATCAGGCTCGGATCGGCGCCGAGAAGGTGCACCGCCCGCCGGATGTCGGCGGAAATCTCGGCATTGTTCCGGCCCGGATAGATGAAGTTCGCCACCGACGCGAAGATGTGGTCCTGGATGACGACGGCATCGCGGATCAGCGCGATCTCCTCGGGGCTCTTCACCGACTTGAAGCGCTTGAGAGCATCCGAGAAGTCGATGATCTCGACCTTCGGGCAGACCGATTCGAGGTAGTCCCTGAACCCGCACGTCAGATAGCCCGTGCCGTCGTAGGCCACGCGCTTCACTCCGCGCAGGTGCTTGCTGAGGTCGGTGGCACCGGAAAAGGGGTCGAGATACAGCGGTCCGCAGCAGCGCTTCACGCCGCCGGCGACGACGAGCTCGCCGTCAACCGGGAGCAGCATCGTCGTGGTGTTGCGGTAGCTGTTGTCGCCGGCCAGCCAGGTGAGCGAGGAGTGGTGGCCAAGGGTCGCCGTCGGGAACCAGCCCTGGCTGATGAGGACGTCGCAGTCCATCTCGCGGAGCTTCGCCCGCACGAGATCGTGGCGTCGCCGCAGCTCGCCTTCCGAGATGCGGCTGAGCCCGTGGTGGTAATAGGTGGGGTGCGCCACGACCGGGTTGGGCCATCTCTCGCTGTCAAAGAGCCTCATGGGTGTTCTCCTCGGGTGTTGTCATTGATGGGCCGGCTGTCGGGCGACGAGCGGCGGGGGGGGCATCGACCTGGAGGTCGCAGATCATCGGGCGGGCCTGCCGCCCGATCTCGACGAGGTCGCGAAACCCCCTCGTCGTGATCATCCGGATGGTCGCGCCCCGGCGCTTCAGGAGCGCGTTCGTCGCCACCGTGGTGCCGTGGGCGAAGCCGACGATGTCGGCGCCGACAATCCGGCCAGCCATGCTCTTCTCTCACTGCATCCAGGCGCGGTCGAGGTGCGCAGAAGTTTCAGTATCCAATATGCATACCAAAGTCAAGGGCGAAACCGGCCTCCCGCCGGGAGAGATCGCGGGCCGGGGCTCGCCGCGTCCGCGTCGCTGCAACCGGCGCGTCGCCATTCCGGGCCAGCGGCCCGCGTCTGCGCCGTCGGCAGGAACGGTTCCGTGCCCAAGTGAATGGAGGAAGTGCACCGAGAAGAAGCCGGCCCTGACGCCCGGACGACGTGCCATGCCGAACCGCATTCCCCAAGTCGCGCCGGTGGTGCCGGCAAGGCCGCTCGACCGTGCCGGCGCGCTCCCCGGAGCAGGTGAAACTGCTTGACTTCAAGTATGCAGTGTGGATACTGAATGCAACACGACGGCCGAATTCGGCTCGCCGCGAGTCGCGAATGTGCACCGGGATTGTAACCGCAGACCTCCGTGAGGCGGTTCCGGACCGCTTGGTGCGTAATCGTGCGCCTTGGCCTGCCCTGCCGGGGGAGGGCCCCGGCGTTCGCAGGTGTCGCGTCGGGCGCCTTGCCGTCGGTCATGCCGCGACGGCCGAGCCTGCTGCCTGGCACTACGATCGCGATCTGGGTGCATGGCGCGCAGGTCGGGTGCGACACGCTTGAGAAAGGGAGCATCCATGACCGGAGAAGCCTCCAGCGCAGACCATGCGTCCGGACCCCGCGATGGCGCTACCCGTGCGCAGGCAACCGCGGCCGAGGCGACCGGAAGCGTGTCGGCCGAGTTCATCGGCGTAACCAAGTCGTTCGGACAGGTGAATGCGCTCGAGGACGTCAGCCTGGCGATCAGGCCGGGCGAGTTCCTGACGCTGCTGGGTCCGAGCGGATCGGGAAAATCGACGCTGCTGACATTGCTCGCGGGTTTCGACCAGCCGACATCGGGAACGATCACGATCGGCGGCAAGGAGCAGACCCGCGTCCCGCCGAACCGGCGCAATCAGGGCATCGTGTTCCAGAGCTATGCCCTTTTCCCCCACATGAGCGTTCACGACAACCTCGCCTATCCGCTTTCGGCGCGGGGCATCCGGGGCGCCGAGCGCGAGCAGCTGATCCATCAGGCGCTCGAGCGGGTGCGGATGTCGGGCTACGGCGGGCGTTATCCCAGCCAGCTGAGCGGCGGGCAGCAGCAGCGGGTCGCCCTGGCCCGCGCCATCGTCTTCAACCCGCCGCTGTTGCTGATGGACGAATCCCTGAGCGCGCTTGACCGCAATCTCCGCGAGGAGATGCAGTTCGAGCTCAAGGAACTCCATGAGCGCCTGAGCGCGACCATCGTCTTCGTGACGCACGATCAGGCCGAGGCCGTCACGATGTCAGACCGCATCGCCGTCCTGAACAAGGGGCGCCTCGTCCAGCTCGCGCCGCCGGCCACCCTCTACAAGGAGCCGGTGAACACCTTCGTCGCCCGCTTCCTGGGTGAGGCCAACCTCATCGAGGGGATCGTCGATTCCCATGACGGGGAATACGTCCGGTTGACGACGACCACCGGCCACGGCCTTCTTGCCATGAGCAAGAGGAAGCACAGCCGGGGCGAGCGCGTGATCACGATGGTGCGCCCCGAAGGCGTCGAATGCGCCCTGATCCGTTCCACCGACCGGGGTGCGGCGGCCGATGCCGTCAAGTCGCTGCCCGCCACGGTGGAGCGGGTCGTGTTTCTGGGAGATTTCCACCGCTACTGGCTGCGGGTCAATGACGTCCAGCTGATCATGAAGGCCCCGTGCTCGGCCCGGAACAGGACCCTGGAGCCCGGCGACCGCCTCGACCTGTCCATCCATGCCAGTGATCTGAGAGTGATCGAAGCCTGAGGCCCAGCCTCGCCCGCATCCGCCGGAGGCGGCGAGAGCATCGGGCACCCTGCGTCGCATGAATGCCGTCAACCAAGGAGGACGACAATGAAGCCATCTCTGCGAGCCGCCGCCCTGGCCGCTTCGCTGGTCGGCCTGTCGGTGGGTCAGGCCCCCGCCCAGGCCCTGAACGTGTTCGTGAGCGGCGGCGCGTTCGCCGACGCGGTGATCGAGGCCTTCGTCAAGCCGTTCGAGGCGGAAACGGGCATCACGGTCAATGCCGTGAAATCCGAGATGCCGTTTCCGAAGTGGTCGCTGGCCGTCGAGACGAACACCGTCGATTTCGACGTCGCCCTGACGTCACTGGGTTTTGGCCTTCAGCTCTGGCAGGCCGGGGCCATGACCCCGATCGACTACAGCATCTACGACGCCAAGGAACTCGAGGGTCTCGCTCCCCAGTTCCGGCCCGAATGGGGGGTGGCCGCGATCGTCAACGGCCTCGTGCTCGCCTACAACACCGAGACCCTGCCCGAGGGAAAGCGCCCCCAGAGCTGGGCCGACTTCTGGAACGTCGAGGACTTCCCCGGCACGCGAACCCTGATGGTGCCCTATATCGGCACCTCGTCGCTGCCCGAGGCGCTGGTCGCCGATGGCGTGCCGCTGGACCAGATCTACCCGCTCGACGTCGATCGCGCCTTCCGGAAGCTTGACGAGATCAAGCCGCACATCCGCAAGTGGTGGGAAAGCGCGAGCGAGGCCCAGCAGATGTTCAATGCCGGGATCGTCGACATGGGGCTCAGCTTCGACGGCCGGATCGTGGCACTTCAGAAGGCCGGCAAGCCGATCGCCTTCACCTTCAACGGCGCCCGCTACTATGCGAGCTACTGGGCGATCCCCAAGGGTGCTGCCCATGTGACGGAAGCACAGAGGTTCGTGGAATTCGCCACGCGCGGGGCGAACCAGGCGACGATGACGAAGATCATGGGCTACTCGCCCCCGAACCGCACGGCGTTCGAGCATCTCCCTGCGGATCTCGCCTCCTCGCTCATCACCGCGCCCGACAACATCAAGATGGCCTATCCGATGGACGCGGGCTGGTATGCGGCGGTCGGGCCCGACGGCAAGAGCAACTCCGAACGCATCCTCGAGCGCTGGCAGGAATGGATCATCAAGTAGCCACCGGCTGAGCGGTCGCCAAGCGCGGGATAAGCAGGACATGGACACCACCTCCTCGAGACTGAACAAGGCCATGATCCTGCCGGCCTTGCTCTTCCTGCTTATCCTGTTCTATTTCCCTCTCGCCTTCATCGCCGGGCTCAGCGTCAATGCGCCGAACCTCTCGGCCGCGAACTACGAGCGGTTTCTGGCGAACGAAACCATGCTCCGGGTCGGCCTTCGCACCTTCCTCTACGCAGGACTGGTGACGGTCACCTGCCGCGTGCTCGGCTATCCCCTGGCGGTCTTCCTCAGCCGGATGGCGAAGGCGGGGCGCAGCTATCTGCTCGTCTGCGTGATCCTCCCCTACCTGACGAGCCTCCTCGTCAGGACCTATGCGTGGATGATCCTGCTCAGCGACCACGGCCTGATCAACAGCGCCCTGCTCGGCGTCGGCATCATCGACCGGCCGCTGCCGTTGCTCTACTCGACCTTCGGCGCCCTGGTCGGCATGGTCCATCTCGTGCTGCCGGCCATGGTCCTGCCGATCTATGCCGTCGTCCACGGCATGAATCCGGAGCAGATGCGGGCCGCGAAGGCCCTCGGCGGCGGGCCGCTGCGATCCTTCCTTGAGGTGTTCCTGCCCCAGACGCTGCCCGGCGTGAGGGCCGGCTGCATCCTGGTCTTCGCGATTTCGCTCGGCTTCTACATCACGCCGGCCGCGCTTGGCAGCCCGCGGGACCTGATGCTCTCGAACATCATTGCCAAGCTTGTCGAGAGCCTCTTGGACTTCGGCTACGCCTCGGCGATCTCGGTGATCCTGCTGGCGGCGACGATCATCGTCTATGCCTTCCTCGGCGGCGGGCTCGGGGGAATGGTGAAGGGGGGCGCCCAGGGCTCGAGCGGTGGAGAGAGGCGGGCGTCGCTGCCGAGCCGGATGGCCAAGGCCGTCGGCAATGCAGGTCCGATGGCCGGCCTGCAGCGGTGGCTCTGGGATCGCAACATCGGCAGGAGCGCCCGCCACGCGCTTCCCTTCCATGTGCTGTGGTATGCGTTTTCCATCCTGACGCTGCTGTTTCTCATCCTGCCCTCGGTCGTCGTGGTCATCATGTCGTTCACCGGGGAGGACACGCTGGGCTTTCCCCCCGAGTCCTGGTCGCTGCGCTGGTACAAGACGTTCTTCGCCAACCGGACGATGACGAATGCCGCGATCACGAGCTTCTGGATCGCGATCAGCAGCTCGTTGCTGGCGCTGTTCCTCGGCATCACGGCGTCCTACGCGCTCGTGCGGGGCAACATCCGCGGCAGCCAGTTCCTCTACACGCTGATCCTGGCGCCGATGATCATCCCCTCGGTCGTGGCGGCGGTCGGCATCTACAAGGTGTTTGCGGCATGGGGGATCATCGGCTCGGTCCCGGGGGTGTTGCTGGCCCATACGCCGGGGTCGCTGGCCTATGTCGTCATCATCCTCTCGGGCACCTTCATGGGCCTCGACCGGAGGCTCGAGATGGCATCGGCGAGCCTCGGGGCAAGCCGTCTGAGGACGATGTTCCGCGTCGTCCTGCCGCTGGTGGCGCCCGGCATCCTGGCGGCGGGGATCTTTTCCTTCATCCATTCCTTCGACGAGATCGTCATCACCAGTTTCGTCGCCGGCGTGACGCTGCAGACCCTGCCGCAACAGATCTGGCTGATCATCCAGTACCAGATCGACCCGCAGATCGCGGCCGTCTCGACCATGATCATGATCCTGCCGTTCATCGCGCTGCCCTTCTTCCGTCGCCGATGAGAGCGTCGATGCCGCCGCCGCGACCATGCCCGCGCGATCGGGACGGACGTCCGCCGGACCGATGGCATGGCCTGACGGGGACGGCCCCGCCCGGTCAAGGCCGATGCCGCTGGCCCCGGTTCATCCCGGACCGGGCGGAGAGGCCGCGATGAGGCGCGACCCCTCCCGGATCGGCATGATCGGCGCCGGGACGATCGGCCAGGCAGTCATCCGGGATGTGACGGAGTCCGGGATTGCCGCGATCGACTACATCGTGACGGCCCGGGGCGAGAGGCCGCCGGCCGCCGTCGGGTCCGGGGTGGCCTGGTTCACCGATCCGCAGGAAGCCCTTTCCCGGCCCGTCGACCTCGTCGTCGAGGCTGCCGTCCCGGACGTCCTGTCGCGCTTTGCCCCCGCCATCCTCGAACGCAGCGACCTCTGCGCCTTCAGTTGCACCGCCTGGGCCGATCGCGCCCTGGAAGCCGCGGTGCGGGCAGTGACCGAGCGGACGGGGCATCGCTGCTATCTTCCCCACGGGGCGATCCTCGGCCTCGACGGGCTCAGCGACGGGCGCGATCTGCTCGAGAGCGTCCGGGTGACGACGACCAAGAGCGGCCGGAGCCTTGGGCTGGACGCGGACGCGGCGGGCCCCGTGTTCGAGGGGACGGCGCGCGAGGCCTGCCGCCGCTTTCCGCGCAACGTCAACGTCCATGCCGCGGTGGCACTGGCGGGGATCGGTTTCGACCGGACGGCGAGCCGGATCGTCGCCGTTCCGGGGCTGGCAAGCATGGAGCACCGCATCGAGGTCTCCGGCCCTGGCCTCGCCTGGGACATCGGGGTGACGTCGCGGTCGCTGGGCGGGGTGAGCGGCGCCTATGCGCCGGCCTCAGCCACGGGCTCGGTCCGCCGCATCGTGGCCGACCGCGGCGTCGCCATCGCCTGAAGGGCCGCGGGCGCCGGGAGGGCCGGACCCCTCCGCGCCGTCGTCCCTTGCCGCCCCGGCCCCCGGCCGGCGATCGCGCACTGCGGGAGCCAGGTTTCCCCCTTGACTTTGGTATGCATATTGGATACTGAAATCCCTGCGCACCTCGACCGCGCCTGGATGCAGCGAGAGAAGAGCATGGCGGGCTGGATTGTCGGCGTCGACGTCGGCGGAACCTTTACGGATTTCTCGGCCCGCAACCTCGAGACCGGGGCGGTGCGCATCCACAAGCGCCCCTCCACCCCCGACGACCCCTCGCGGGCCATTCTCCACGGCCTCGGGGAGTTGCAGGCGAAGGCCGGGATCGCCGGTGCCGACATCGTCCGCTTCGCCCATGGCACCACGGTGGCGACGAACGCGCTCCTGCAGCGCCGGGGCGCGACCATCCGGATGATCACGACGAGGGGGTTTCGCGACCTCGTCGAGATCGGGCGGCAGGTCCGCCCGATGATCTACGACCTCCAGGTCGATGCCCCCCCGCCGCTCGTCGCCCGCAGCAACCGGCTTGAGGTGACCGAGCGCATCGGCCCCCGGGGAGAGATCATCACGCCCCTGACCGCGGCCGAGATCGACCGCGTCGTGGCCGAGCTCGCCCGCGGCCCGAAAGCCGAGAGCATCGCCATCTGCCTCCTCTTCTCGTTCCTCAACCCCGTCCACGAACAGCGCCTCGCCGACGCCATCCGCGCCGCCATGCCCGAACTCAGCATCTCGGTCTCGAGCGAGGTGCAGCCGGAATTCCGCGAATACGAACGGTTCTCGACGACCCTGATCAACGCCTTCCTGCAACCGGAAGTCGGGCGCTACATGAAGCGCCTGAAGAACGCCGTCGCCGGCGTCGCGCCGGCCGCGCGGTTCGGCATCTTCCAGTCGAGCGGCGGCCTCATGTCGGCCGACAAGGCGTCCGAATTCCCCGTCCGCACGGCCCTCTCCGGGCCGGCGGCGGGAGCGGTCGGGGCGGCGGCGGCCGGGGCTGCCGCCCGGATCCGGAACATCATCACCCTCGATATCGGCGGAACCAGCACCGATGTCTGCCTCATCCGCGGCGGACAGACCGAGGTCGCGCACATCCGCGACATCGCCGGCTTCCGCATTCGCCTGCCGATGGTCGATATCCACACGGTCGGCGCCGGCGGCGGCTCGATCGCCTTCATCGGCCCCGACGGTCTGCTCAAGGTCGGCCCGGAGAGCGCCGGTGCGGTCCCGGGGCCGGCCTGCTTCGGCCGCGGGGGCGACCGGCCGACCGTGTCCGACGCGAACGTGGTTCTCGGACGGTTGCCCGATCAGCTCGCCGGCGGCGAGCTTTCCATGGATCCCGGCAGGGCCCTCGAGGCCATCAGGACGGTCGCCGAGCCGCTCGGGATCTCGGCGGTCAAGGCCGCCCTGGGGATCTGCGGCATCGCGTCGTCGAACATGATGCGCGCAATCCGCGCCGTCTCCACCGAGAAGGGCTACGATCCGCGCCATTTCGCGCTGATGGCCTTCGGCGGCGCCGGAGGGCTGCATGCAACGGATGTCGCACGGTCGCTGGGCATCCGGCGCGTCGTCGTGCCGCCGGCGCCGGGGATCCTCTGCGCCGCCGGGTTGCTCGACGCCGACTTGCAGGAGAACTACGTCGTCACCTGCCGGACGCCGCTCGACGGCGACCTGTCGGCGATCGACCGGGCGGTGGCCGAGCTCGACCAGCAGGCGCGGGCGTGGATCGCGGCGGAGGCGGCGGGGGCAGAGCGCGCCCATCGCGTGCTGACGCTGGACATGCGACATGTCGGGCAGAACTACGAGCTTTCCGTGACGCTCGAGAGGATCACCGGCGCGCCGCCGCCGCCGCTTGAGGCCGGTGCACTGAAGGAGGCGTTCTTCGCCGAGCATCTGAGGAGCTACGGGCACGTCGACCGGGACGCCCCGGTCGAGATCGTGAACATCCGGATGAAGGCCGTGGCGCGCCTTCGGCAGGCGACCGCCACCGTCGCCGCTCCCGTCGGCCCGGGCACCCCGGTCGAGCACCACGACGTCTGGTTCGACGAGGACCAACCCAGATCGACACCGATCTATGCGCGAAGCACGCTGGAAATCGGCTTCGCCCTGCGAGGACCGGCGATCATCACCCAGTTCGACGCCACCACCCTCGTGCCGCCCTCGGCGACGATGACCGTGGACCCTGTGCTCAACCTGATCCTGGAGCTCGACGATGCCTGAGGCGAACGTCATCGATCCGATTGCGCTCGAGATCAGCTGGAACGGCCTGCGCTCGATCGCCGACGAATGCTTCCTCACGATCATGCGCAGCGCATTCTCGACCAACATCAAGGAACGGCACGATCATTCGACGGCAATTGCCGACGCGCGGGGCCGGCTGATCGTCCAGGCCGAGAACGCGCTGCCGATCCATCTCGCCTCCATGGCGGGATTGATGACCAGGATCCTCGCCCAGTACGGCGAGACCATAGCGCCCGACGACATCTTCATCGGCAACGATCCCCATGTCGCCGGCGGGACCCACCTGCCCGACATCAACCTGGCCATCCCGGTGTTCGGGGACGGCCGTCTGGTCGGCTTCGTCGCCAACATCGTCCATCATGCCGACGTGGGCGGGGCCGCCATCGGCTCGATGTCCGGCGGGCTTGACGAGATCTACAAGGAGGGCCTTCGGATCCCGATCGTCCGCCTCTTCAGCAGGGGTGTGCTCCAGGACGACATGATGCGCCTGCTGCTGCTCAACATGCGGCTGCCGGAGGAGCGCAAGGGCGACCTCAACGCCCAGATCGCGGCCGCGAGGCTCGGCGAGCGCCGGCTGCGGGAGCTCATGGCTGCGAGCGGTCCGGGCTATGTCGAGGAGGTCTTCGACCAGATCGTCGAGCGGACCAACCGCCGCATGCGCGATGCCATATCGCGGCTGCCGGACGGCGAGTATGCCTTCGCGGACGTCATGGACGACGACGGCGCGGGGACCGAGGACATCCGCATCAACCTCGTGATCCGCAAATCGGGCGAGAGGATCGTCTTCGACTTCGAGGGCACGGACGCCCAGGTGCCCGGCAACTTCAACCTGACCTTCAATGCCACGCAATCGGCCGTCTGCTTCTCGCTGAAGGCGCTGCTCGATCCGGAGGTGCCCAACAACCAGGGCATCTTCGATGCCGTCGAACTCGTCGCTCCGCTCGGGTCGTTCGTCAACTGCGTCTCGCCGGCCGCCGTGGCCCTGCGCGCGAATACCTGCCAGCGCGTGGTCGACGTCGTCATCGGCGCCCTCGCCAGGGCCTTGCCGGCGCGCGCGATCGGGGCCGCGAACGGAGCCAATACCAGTGCCGTCTTCGCCGGGATCGATCCCCGGACCCGACGCCAGTATGTCTATCTCGAGACGCTGGGCGGCGGCATGGGAGCACGGGCGACCAAGGACGGCAAGGACGGGGTCCAGGTCAACATCACCAATACCTCGAACCTTCCCGTCGAGGCGATCGAACTCGAGTATCCCCTGCGGGTCGAGGAATACGCCCTCGTCGAGGACTCGGGCGGGGCAGGAACGTTCCGAGGCGGCCTCGGCATCCGGCGGACCATCCGGCCGGTCGGTCACGAATGCGAGTTCAATGGCGTCGGCGAGCGCTTCCGGCACCGGCCCTGGGGCATCTTCGGCGGTGATGCCGGCAAGGCGGGGCGCTTCGTGATCCGCGACCGGTCGGGTGGCGAGCGGCGCCTCGCCCCGAAGGCGAGCGGCATCCGCCTGAGGCCGGACATGGCGGCGGTCATGGAAACGCCGGGCGCGGGGGGCTATGGTCCTCCCCGGGACCGGGACGAGGCCCTGCTGGCGGCCGACCTCGAGAGCGGCAAGTTCACGCCGGAGTTCGTCGCGGCCAGCTATCCCAACCCGGCGCGTGAAGCGCCGGGCGGCCGGCCCGGGGGCGACCGGTCGCTGCCGGAGCCCTGCGAGGAGTGCTCTCGATGACGATCCGCTCCAAGTTCAGCCGCCTCGGGACCGACCATGCACCGGGCCAGGAAGTGCGTCAGCAGGCCGACGACGCCGAGGGATCGCTGCGGGGCGACGTCATCGAGGGGCGTCCGGTCGATTTCTCGCACGGTGACGTCGATGCCTTCGCGCCCGCGCCCGGATCGTTCGAGGCCTTCTCGGCCGGCGTCGCCGCCGGCGGCCGTCAGGCCTATACCGAGTATCGGGGCGATCTCGCCACGCGCGAGGGCGTGGCCGGGCGCCTCTCGGCCTTCACGGGCACGGCGATCGACGGTCGCGACGGCATGATCATCACCCCCGGCACGCAGGGGGCATTGTTCCTTGCCGTTGCCTCGACCGTGGCGCGCGGGGACCGGGTGGCGATCGTCCAGCCCGATTATTTCGCGAACCGGAAGCTCGTGGAGTTCCTCGAGGGCGCAATCCTCCCGGTGCGGCTTGACTACCTGGCCGGTCGCGACCGCGCGGGCCTCGATCTCGACGCGCTGGAGAGCGCGTTCAAGGCCGGCGCGAAGGTCTTCCTCTTCTCCAACCCCAACAATCCGGTCGGAGTCGTCTATTCGGCGGCGGAAATCGGGGCGATCGTCCGGCTCGCGTCGCACCACGGCGTGACGGTCATCGTGGATCAGCTCTATTCGCGGCTCCTCTACTCCGGCGTCCGCTACACGCATCTCCTGGCGCAGGACGTGGATGCGGAGAGGGTCGTCACGATCATGGGGCCGTCCAAGACCGAGTCGCTGAGCGGCTACCGTCTGGGCGTCGCCTTCGGCGCGCGGGAGATCATCTCCCGCATGGAAAAGCTTCAGGCGATCGTCTCTCTGCGTGCGGGCGGCTACGCCCAGGCCGTGCTGCGGACCTGGTTCAACGAACCGGAAGGGTGGCTGGACCAGCGAATCCGCGCCCATGAGGCGATCCGCGATGATCTGCTGACGGTCTTCGGCACGTGCGCGGGCGTCGGAATCCGCCCCAGCGAGGCGGGAAGCTACATCTTCCCGAGCCTCCCGAAGCTCGCCGTGTCGGGACCCGAGTTCGTCCGGATCCTGCGGCGGCAGGCCGGCGTGATCGTGACGCCCGGGACCGAGTTCGGCCCCTTCTCGCAAGACTGCGTGCGCCTGAACTTCTCGCAGGATCACGGGGCGGCCGTCGCGGCCTGTCGGCGGCTGACGACGCTCGTCGACCGCTACCGCGTCTAGCTCGTCGGTCCCGAAGGGCCGCATGGAGGGTGGCCGGCGGGCCCGCCGCGCCGTCCCGAGGACTTCCTCCGGCGCAGGGCCAGCGGTCGCGGCACCGCAAGGATGGCGCGCCCGCAGGCCGGCCCGCGTCGTCGTCGTCGGAGCGGTGGCGGCAGAAGCCTCGCCCTCCTCGCGGCACTCCGGCCCCCCGGGCGCCGCCTTCGGGCCCGAAGCCCGGGGGCGCCGTCAGCGGCACGACCGGAGCAGGAAGTCGCGGAACTGCCGGGCCGCGGGCGAGAGCGAACGGTCGCGGCGCTGCATCAGCG